>NZ_JBEZDO010000059.1:0-26118 GCF_040648355.1 Nonomuraea sp. NPDC049152
GCTCGGTGACACTCGCCACCGGGGTCCTGATCGCGATGGGCTGGGTCTCCCTGGTCGCCGCCCGCTTCCGCACGTCCGTCTGAATCACCCACCACTTCAGCCCGCCGGAGAAGGCCTGGAAAGCCGACCCGGGCTCCTGACCAAGGTGGCCCGAGGCGGAGTTCTGCTGAGAGCCCGTCGCACAGCCAAACCGCGCCGACCACGCCAACTGCCCGGTCGGAGTAGCACAGGAGGACATGGAGGAGAGCAATGCGAGACGCGATAGCCGGGCCTGACGGCTCAAGAATGCGATGGGTGGAGATCACCGGTGCCGAACCTGCCCGCGTGTGCGTGCACGGTGCCGGAGCGCAGGCGGCGGCGTACTTCGCCCACGTGATGACGAACCCGCGGGCGTTCGCCGAGTACGCCGCCCGACGCTGACGCGCCATGTCCCTCGTTGTCTTTTTGCTGATCCCGCAGGTGCACCTTCTCGACGTGGCCGGTCCCGCTCTGGTCTTCTCCACCGCTGACGACCTCGGCTACGCGCACACCCTCGCCTATGTCGCCGAGGCCAGTCCGGTCCTCAGCGCGCAGGGCCTGGAGCTGCAGGCGCAGACCGCATGGCCGCGCCTGGCATCCGACGATCTGATCATCGTGCCGGGCCGGGGCGACCAGGCCCCGCCGGTGAGCAGGGAGACTCTGCGCCGTCTGCGCGGCCACCACGCGGCGGGCGGCACGGTGGCCGGCCTGTACGGGGGCGCCGACGATCGGGCCGTCACCTCGACGGGCGTGGCCGGAGGCATCGACCTTGCTCTTCACCTGCTGGGCGTGCGGCATGGGCCGTACGCGGCGGGCCAGGTGGCCCGCGCCCTGCTGAGCCATGTCCCCCGTGACGGTACGGCGACGCGGGTCAGCCCGATGCTGCTACGGCGCTCGCACATGGACGAGGCGGTGCACCGTATCCAGGACCTGATCGAGTCCCGTTTCACCGAACAGCTCCCGCTACGCCTGCTGGCCAAGGCGGCGGGATGCAGTGAACGGACCGTGACCCGGCTGTTTCGCCATGCGACCGGGATCACTCCCTTGGCCTATCAGACTGCCCTGCGTTTGGAACGTGCTGAGCACCTCCTGCGGCAGGGTGCCACCACCGAAGTCGCCGCGCGCGAGGCGGGCTTCGGGGACACCAGGACGCTGCGCAGGCTCCGCGCCCGCGCGGCGTCACCAGAAGAAAACCCAACAAGGAGATACACATGAGCCGCAAGATTGTGGCCGGGCAGTACATCTCGCTCGACGGCGTCGTGGAGTCGCCCACCGAGTGGCACTTCCCCTACCTCAGCGACGAGATGGGCGCCGCGCTCGGCGAGATGTCGGCCGCGGCCGACACCCTGCTGCTGGGCCGGGTGACCTATGAGGCCTTCGCCTCCGTCTGGCCGCACCAGAGCGGCGAGATGGCCGATGCGCTCAACGGCATCCCCAAGCTCGTCGCCTCCACCACCCTCAAGGAGCCCGCCTGGCAGAACTCGACCGTGATCGAAGGCGACGTCATCGCCGCCCTTAAGGAGCTCAAGGAGCAGCCCGGCAAGAACATCAACGTCACCGGCAGCATCACCCTGACCCAGACGCTGCTGCGGGCCGGGCTCGTCGACGAGCTGCGGCTGCTGGTGCACCCGATCGTGGTGGGCACCGGCCGCCGGCTCTTCCCGGACAGCGCCGGCCAGGTGCCGCTCAAGCTCACCCGATCGGTCACCTTCAGCACCGGCGTGCTCGACCTGACCTACCAGCCGGCCTGACCGGCGATGACGAGAATCCTTCTGGCCTGCGGCATCGTCGCGGGCCCGTGGTTCCTGGGTCTCGCGCTGGTCCAGGGGCTCACCCGCGAGCCCTTCGACTTCACCCACAACGCCATCAGCCAGCTCAGCCTCGGTGACCTGGGCTGGATCCAGGTGACCAGCTTCGTCATCACCGCCTGCCTGGCGATCGCCGGATCGATCGGGCTGCGCCGGGCGCTGAATGGCGGTCCCGGTGGCACGTGGGCACCACGGCTGGTTGCCGTGTTCGGGGCGTCGTTCCTGGTCAGCTCGGTGTTCAGTGCCGATCCCGGGGCGGGGTTCCCCGACGCCGGCCATCAGGCGGCCGTGCTCAGCACCCAGGGCGCCATCCACATGGCGGGCGCCATGGTGGGGTTCCTGTCGCTGTGCGCGGCGTTCGTGGTGATGGGCCGGCACTTCGCCGCCCGGGGTGAGCGCGGGTGGGCGATCGCCTGCCGGCTCGTGCCGGTCGGCGTGCTGGCCGGGTTCGCCGGCTCCTCGGCCACCGTGATGGCGTTCACCGCCGGAGCGGGGCTGGGGCTGGCGTGGCTGGCCGTGGTGTCGGCCCGCGTGCGCACCTCGGTCAACGCGTAGGCGGTGCCGTACCTATGAAAGAAAGGCGGCCGGGTCCCTGCAGGGGCCCGGCCGTCTTTGCCTGTCAGAGAGTGCCGAGATCGCGGACGACCTGGGCGAAGGCGCGGATCATGTCGTTCTCCGCCTCACCGCGCCAGGCCAGGCCGTAGTCCAGCGCGGCCATGTCACCGATGGGCAGAAAGGCGATGTCCGGGCGGTTCCAATAGCGGCTCACGTGCACGGGGAAGGTATTGACGATCTCACCCGCGCTGATGAGGGTGAAGATGTCGTCGACGTTCTCGATGTCCGGCCCCCGCTCGATGCGGTTGCCCCTGGGCGTGTGCCACGGCGTGTAGCTCTCGGCCCAGTAGTCGGGGATCGGCCTGCCGCGCGCGACCGGGAAGTCGCCGAGCATCTCGAACGTGGCCGAGGTACGGCCGGCCAACTCGTGGACGACGGACACGGCCAGCACCCTGTGCTCGGCGAACATGCGCGGCCCCACGACGATGTCGGGCTCCTGGACGGGCAGCCAGGTGACCAGCATGTCGACGTCGCCACGGCGCAGTCCGGCGAAGGGCTCGACGAAGGGGGCGTGCCGTAGGCGCAGCCCCCACTGCGGGTGGCGGGAGCGAAAGGTCTCCCAGTAGCGGCGCAGGTCATGGGCGTTGGCGGGGATCATGCCGATGCGCAGCACGCCGGTCTTGCCCTGCGCGGCCAGCCTGGCCCGTTCCATACTCTCCTTCAGCCCCTGATAGATCGGGGCCAGATCCCGCCGGAGCTGCTCTCCCGCGGGCGTCAGCCGTACGTTGCGGCTGTCGCGGTGGAACAGCTCCGCGCCGATGCCGCGCTCCTGCTTCTTGATCGCCTGACTGACCCGGGCGGCTGACACGTGGAGCCGTTCGGCGGTGCGGCCGAAGTGCAGCAGGTCGGCCAGCGTCAGGAAGATCTCGATATCGCGCAGTTCCACTGTTCTACCGGGTCAGGGAGATAGGGCCCAGGTCGCGTACGACCTCGGCGAAGGCGCGGATGACGTCGTTCTCGGCGCTGGTGCTCCAGATCAGCGTCATCTGGAGCGGGGGCGCGTCGTGGATGAGCGCGTAGGCGATGTCCGGTCGCGTGTAGTAGAGGGTGGCGCGGTAGTGCCCGGGGGAGACCGCCTCGCCGGTGGACAGGATGGGGAGCATCTCTTCGGTGTTGGACACGATCGGCCCGATCCGGATCGGCCGCCCGCTGGGAGTCCGGAGCGGCACGAGCGCTTCACGCCAGTAGTCGGGCTTGCAGCCGCCCATCACGATCTCGTCGCCGAGATCCTCCAGCGAAACCGATGCGCGGCCGACGAAGCGGTGGGTGGCCGCCATGGCGAGCACGGCGGAGTCGGTGTAGACGAGGGGGCCGACGGTGAGATCTGGCTCGAGGACCGGCAGCCACAGGATCGCCACGTGGACCCTGCCATCACGCAGGGGCCCGAAGGGGTCGCCGAAGCCGATCGTCCGAAATTGTGGTTCGTAGCTGGGATGGCGGGCCGTGAACGCGTCCGTGATCGGGCGCAGGTCCTGGGCGTTGCTGCTCAGGATGCCGATGCGCAGCACGTCGGTCTTGCCGCGGGCGGCCAGCCTGGCCCGTTCCATGCTGGTCTGCAGGTCCCGGTAGACGGGGGTGAGATCGTCGCGCAGCCGTATCCCCGCGGGCGTCAGCCGGACGTTGCGGCTGTCGCGGTGGAACAGCTCGGCGCCGATGGCGCGCTCCTGCTTCTTGATCGCCTGACTGACCCGGGCGGCCGACACGTGAAGCCGTTCGGCGGTGCGGCCGAAATGCAGCTCTTTGGCCAGCGTCAGGAAGATCTCTATATCACGCAGCTCCACGTTTCCTCCTCTCGTCAGGCGGAGGAGAAGAGTGACATATGTGCATTGTTCACCGCAAAACAGACGCCTCCCGGAGCAGGACGCGCCGGAAGGCGAAAGGCCAGGTCATCAAGCGTGGCCGGGTTGTGCGCTTGTCCAGATCGGTCCGAAGGTTGACCGGGTGCGGCACTCCGCGGGCCTGTACCGCTGGGGTACTTGGGGTGCCGTGTTGGGCCGGACCGCCGTACCCACTGATCAGGCAGGCCGATGCCGAAATGGCGCCTGGTGGCAGCGAGGTTGAGGGCACCCCTACTTCTTGGCGCAGAACTTGGCCTCGATGACGCCGAGGGCGCCGCCGATCGCGTTGTTCCAGTCGCCGTTGGTGTTGACGGCGACCATCTGCTTGCCGTCGCGGCTGGCCATCAGGTACGTGTAGGTGCCCTGGATGTAGCCGGCCACTCCGTAGGTCGTGACGCCGCAGGACAGCTTCTGGGAGAAGACACCGGTGCCGTAGTGCGTGTTGGGGATCCACAGGTTGCCCGTGGTGTCGACCATGTGACCCCACATCTCGTCCTGCTGCTTCTTCGGCAGGAGCTTGCCGGTCAGTAGCGCGTTGACGAAGCGGCTGAGGTCGGAGGTGGTCGAGACGATGTTGCCGGCGGCCCAGCCCCAGGAGGGGTTGTAGTCGCGCAGGTGGTAGACCTTGTCCTCGGGCTTGGCCGTGGTGCTGAGCTTGGAGTAGAGCTCGGGGTGCGACCCGCGGATCTTGGTCTCGTTCTTGCCCGGCATGTAGGTGCTGCCCAGGCCGAGCGGGCGGATGATCAACCGCTTCATCTCGTGGGCCAGGGTCTTGCCGGTGGCCTTCTCCACGATCAGGCCGGCGAGGTAGTAGTTGGTGTTGGAGTACCACCAGCCCTCACCCGGCTTGCGGCCCTTGTAGGGGCCTTTGGCGAGGGTGTGCTTGACCAGCTGCTCCGGCTTCCACTGACGATGGCGGTACTTCAGGAACTTGGGCGTGTCGTAGATGCTGTTGAGGGGTTCGAACAGGTAGGGGTTGTCCAGGCTGCTGGTCTGGTTGAGCAGCATCCGGACGGTGATCTTGCTGCCGTCGTTGCCGTTCTCGTCGACCAGGCCGGGCAGCCACTTCTCGACGGTGTCGTCCAGGCTCAGCTTGCCCTCGGCGGCCAGAAGCAGCACGGTGGTGGCGGTGAAGGCCTTGGTGGCGCTGCCGATCCGGAACCGCTCGCCCTTCTCGCGCTTGCGACCGGTCTTGGTGTCGGCCACGCCTGCCGTACCCCACCAGGTCCTCTTGCCGTCACGGACCTCGGCCACCATGCCGGGGATACCGCTGGCGGCCACGACCTGCTCCAGCGCCATCTGGACACCGGCCTGGTCAGGCGCCTTTTCCGCCGTCGCGGCTCCGGCGCTCCCGGCGATCACGCTGGCGGCAAGGGCGAGGGAACCGGCAACGCGGACAGTGGTCTTCATCAGAGTGCTTCCTTTCAGAAAGTCAGGCAGAAACGGGGGTCTTGTCGGTTCGGGGGGTATTGGCGGCATGGGCGCCGACCTGGCGGCCGCGCAGCAGGATCAGAGCGAGTACGGCGGCGCCCAGGACGCCGGCGGCCGCGGCCAGGGAGGTCGAGGACATGGCCGAGGCGTACGCCTCGCGGGCGGCGGCGGCCAGGGCGGGGTTGGCCACGGCCTCGGCGATGGAGGTCGGGGAGCCCGCGGGCATGGCGGCGGTGAAGCTACCGGTGGCGATGCTGCCCAGGGCGGCCACGCCGAGCGCCGCGCCGGCCTGCTGGATGGTGTCGTTCAGCGCCGAGCCGACACCGGCCTGCTCGGCGGGGATGGCGCCCATCAGCGCGGCGATCGCGGTCGGCATCGCCAGGCCGGCGCCGGCGCCGAGGACGAACTGGCTCACGGCCACCATGACGAAGCCGCCGGAGGTGGTGGCCAGCAGCGCGAACCCGGCCGCCATGACCAGCATGCCGAGGACCGCGGTCAGCTTGTTGCCGAGCTTGGCGCCCAGGCCGGCGCCGACGCCGTTGAAGATGAGCGAGGCGATGGCCAGCGGGATGAAGGCCAGACCGGCCTGAGTCGGCGTGTAGCCGAGGACGAACTGCAGGTACTGGGTGAGGACCAGCAGCAGGCCGCCGTTGCCCACCTGCACCAGCGTCAGCGACAGGCTGCCCCCCGCGAAGTCGCGG
The DNA here is from genome assembly GCF_040648355.1 of Nonomuraea sp. NPDC049152. Lineage (NCBI taxonomy): Bacteria > Bacillati > Actinomycetota > Actinomycetes > Streptosporangiales > Streptosporangiaceae > Nonomuraea > Nonomuraea sp. NPDC049152. The sequence continues at coordinate 6,412 of NZ_JBEZDO010000059.1, forward strand.
TCGCGGAACAGCTTCAGCGGCACCATCGGGTACGGCGTGCGCAGCTCCCAGCCGATGAAGGCGGCCAGCGCGACCACGGCGACGCCCATTGAGATCCAGTTGATGCCGTGGGCGAACTCGTTGATCGTCCACACCAGGGCGACCATGCCGACCATCGACAGGATCGCGCCCAGGGGGTCGGGCTTGACCTGCGGTCCCTTGGACTCGGGCATCAGGGTGCCCGCCGCGAGGATGGCCAGGACCGCGATCGGGACGTTGATCCAGAAGACCGACTCCCAGCCGTAGGAGGCGATCAGCGCACCGCCCAGGACCGGTCCGCCGACCAGGCCGAGCATGGCGACCGCGCCCCAGCCGGCCATGGCCTTGCGGCGCTCGTTCTCGTCGGTGAAGACGGTGATCATGATGGACAGGGTGCTGGGCATGACCAGCGCGCCACCGATGCCCATCGCCACGCGGGCGGCGATGAGCTGGCCTGGGCCGGTGACCAGGGTGGCGGCCAGGGAGGCGAGCCCGAAGAGGGCCAGGCCGATGATCATGATTTTGCGCCGACCGTACCGGTCGGACAGGGAGCCGGCGGTCAGCAGCAGGCCGGCGAAGACCAGCATGTAGGACTCGAGGATCCACTGCATGTCCTGGGCGGTGGCGCCGAGGTCGGCGGCCAGCGACGGGACCGCGACGGTGAGGGCCATGTTGTCGACGACCAGGACGAGCGTGCTGAGACACAGCACGACGAGGATCAGCCAGCGGCGTGGGTTGGGGTTCATGAAACCTCCTGCGAATGATGTTCTCGTGCTGCGAACACTGTACGCGATAGGGAATGGTGCGCACAACTGCGCATGATGTTCCGTGCTGGTCAGCCCTGAGTGGGCGAAATCCACTCCACGAGCTGGACGACGACCCCGTTGGGATCGGTGAGCTGCAGCACCCACTCGCCCCACGGCTCGTGGTGCAGCGGGACGGTGATGGGAGCCCTGCCGCCGGTCTGCGGCAGCTCGGCGAGATCCCCGACGTGCCGGACAGCGACGGCGACGTGGACGAGGCGGGGGTGTAGAGGCCACGGTTCCCGCGGCAGGCCATCTCCGCCCCGGCCCCGGCCACACGCGTTGGCTTCGGACACGATGTCAAGCTCTCCATGCCATCCGCTCGCTCCGGCAAGCACCCCCGACACCGGCAGACGATCTTGAGGTCGCGACTCCGTCCGGGCCAGCACGATCGCACCAAACCACCGACAGGCCAGCCCCGTGACCAGCATTGTGTGAGTCCTTGCTGTGTGGGTGTGCCTTTCACAGTGCTCACGGCGGCAGATGACCAGTAACGCCAAAACCACAGGTGTCGATGTGGAGATGTCGTGCTCTGATGACATCTGTCACTCGGGTTCGGTGCGGCCCCGCCGCCCGGTGGACGCTGTTGGCGAATTGATCAAAAAGGAAGCGGCCCGCCCAAGCAGATGGCGACCAAGGTCGAACTCGCCAACCAGACCGGAGCGGACGGGATGCGGCTGCTGCTCGCCGTCTATTCCAAGGAAGCCCCGCCGTGGCTCAGGAACGTCCCGGCGGTGGAGATTCTGCGGCGGATCTGGATTCAGGAGTTCCGCGATGAGGAAGGACGAGTCCGGTGGCGCACCTCCCAGGAGCAGCCGGCTTCATCCGCGCGCCTGGTCTCCCCCTACGACGAGGATGCACGCGTCGGGGTCAAGCGCGATACCCAGTGGGACGGCTTCAAAGTCCACCTCGCCGAGACCTGCGATGACGGCGAACCCCATCTGATTACGGACGTTGCGACGACTCCGGCACCCGGCAGCGACTACGGCGTGCTGCCCATCGTCCACGAGGGATTGGTCGAGCGCGGGTTGTTGCCGGCCGAGCACCTGGTCGACGCCGGATACATGAGTGCCGACGTGGTCGTGGCAGCCAAGCGCGACCATAACGTCGAGATGGTCGGGCCCATGATGCCCGGCACCAGCTGGCAGAAGTCTGGCGAGGGGACCATCCCCGTCAGCGCCTTCACCATCGATTGGGACAACGAGACGATCACCTGCCCGCAAGGCAAGATCAGTAAGCGATGGGCGCACGAGGTGGACAAGGGCGGCAGAGAGGTCATCAGGGTCCAGTTCGCCCGGAAAGATTGCACGCCGTGTCCCGTACGGCCCCAATGCACCCGGGCCAGCATTCCCCGCCGCCGGATCACGCTGCGAGTCCGAGAGCAATATGAGGTGCTTCAACAGGCCCGCACCAACCAAGACAGCCCCGAATGGAAGGCCCGCTACCAGGCCTGTCAGGGCATCGAGGGCACCATCGCCCAGGCCGTCAACCGGTTCATGGCCAGGCGGTCCCGCTACCGCGGGACCGCCAAGACCCATCTTCAGCACCTGCTCACCGCCGCGGCGATAAACCTCACGCGGATCGACGCGTGGCTGATGGGCGTGCCCCTCGCCCCGACGAGGACCTCACACTTTGCGGCGCTAGCTGCATAGGAATTCAGCCCACATAAGGTCAAAACCCACATTCGGTGGATCATGAACGGGTGTTGGAGTGCTCTTCCTCGCACCACGCGGGGCACTGTTTCATCTGGTCGGGCCTCATTCCGAATGGATCGTCACTACGTTCCAGCGTGCTGGCATGCCGTCGCCATGGCACTCCACCGCGGTCGCTGACCTGCCGCAATCAGCATGCCGCCATAAGGGACGAGCTCTATGATCAGGTTCGTCCTGATCGTTGAGATTCGGAGAAGATGTCAATCTCATGCGCCGTGCCATGGTCCTTCTGGGTGGCGTCGCCCTCGCCGTCGGCGCGTTCGCCCTCTTCTACCGGGGCCCGGGACAACCGTTCATCCGCGGTTACGTGAGTGACGTCGGCGCCACCATGCTGGTCTACGCGTTCTTGGGGCTGCTGTGGCGCACCACCGCCGCACGCCGCACCCTGGCCACGGCCGCGATCGCCGCCGCCGTCGAGTTCTACCAAATAGTCGGCATGACCCCGCCGGGCATCGGCGGTGTCCTGGTCGGCGCGTTCCCCGACCCATGGGACCTGGTCGCCTATGCCATCGGTGTGGTCGCGGCTCTGGCCTGGGAACGCCGATTGGTCCGATCCGGTGATCAGACCGGCTGACTCTCGGACTCCACCCCACCGGCACGCTGACGGTACGGATGCCCCACAGCGGCGAGGTCATCGGGTTCGTCCTGCGCGGCCGGACCAGGCATAGGTACGAAACCCTCAATTCGCCAACAGCGTCCCGGCGGAGGGGCCGTGACCTGCTGGGAACCGATCTATCCGAGCACCGGGTAGTTCGCGCGGAACACGTTGTGCGGGTCGCGGGCCCGCTTGATCTCCCGCAGTCGCGCGAGCGCGCTGCCGGAGAAGGACTTCGCCGCCGTGTCACCGGGGGACAGCACGGTGTACGGCTTGCGGCCGCTGATGTAGGCCTCCAGGTCGGCCACGACCTCGGCCTGCTTGGCGCGCGTCGCATCGGCCGCGTGCGGCAGGCCGAGACCCACCAGTCCGAGCAGGTACGGCTCAGCCACCGCGCCGCTCGCACCGGCCCCGCCGCCCGGCTCGGCGAGCGCCCCGCCTAGGTGCCTGATCTGCACGTTGATGAGCGGTTCGACCGGCTTGGCCAGCAGGAGCTCCACCGCGTCCCCGTCCAGGCCGGTGAGCAGCTCCGCACGCGCGATGGACGGGGCCGGGTCGGTGGGCTCGGCGGCGATGCCACCCAGGCCGGCGACCGGGACGACGCCGCGGCTGTCGGAGATCGCGCCCTCGATCTTGTCGATGCGCGCCAGCAGGTCCTCCCCCTGAGCCGCCTCACCCAGGTAGGCCAGATCCAGCGTGACCATCGGCGGTGCGCCGGGTGGCTGGAGCCGGTTGATCCAGACACTGAGTTCACGCGGCGCCTCGGCGGTGATCTCCAGGAACGCGTCGTACACCTCCCTGGTCCGGTGCTCCGGCCAGATCACGCGCCCGCCGTACAGGACTGGCGCGGGATACAGCTCGAGTTCGAGGGCGGTCACCACCGAGAAGTCCCCGCCACCGCCGCGTAGCGCCCAGAACAGCTCGGGATCGGACTCGGCGGTCACCCGGCCCGGCTCGCCCTCGGCGTCCACGATGTCGATAGCCCGCACGCTGTCGGAGGCCAAGCCGTACTTGCGGCTGAACCAGCCGACCCCACCGCCCAAGGTGTAGCCGGTCACGCTGACCCCCGGCGCGCTGCCGGACAGGCCGGTCAGACCCAGCGGACCGGCCGCCGCCAGCACCTGCCCCCACTTCACGCCCGCGCCCACCCGGACCACGCGCTCCTCCGCGCGTACCTCCACCTCGTTCAGCAGGCCGGTACGCAGCAGAATCAGGCCTTCCACATCACCCGAGGCGCCATGCCCGCTCGGCTGCGCGGTCACCGTCATACCCGCCCACCGCGCGTAACGCACGAGCGCCGCCACGTCATCGGCATCCGCGGCCTCCGCCACGGCCGCCACCGGCTGCCTGACGGTGAGGTTCCACGCGGTGGCCGCCTGTTCAAAGCCGTCGTCATCGGGCAGGAGCACGCGCCCCTTGAGGACACCGCGCAAATCGTTGATCGTCATCGTCGTCTCCCTTTTTCGAGTTCTCACAAATGCGGGGGAACACCGTGCTGCGCCCTGACCGCGCTGTTCTGGTCCAGCCCGACCGGCTGCTGGATGGCGGGACGCTTCAAAGAGCTCCGGCCGCCGGACCGCGTGGTTTACGCGATCAGCAGGAGCGCGCTGATCGCCAGCATCACCGCGGCGGTGGCGCCGTGGATGCCGTAGGCGACCGCCTTGGGACCGTTGCTGCGCAGCACGATCACCGCGTCGCCGACGGGTATGGCGCTGGCAGCCAGCATGAACCAGCCCAGCAGGTGGGTCGTCCCGCCGGCCAGCACGATGAAGATGACCAGCCCTGAGGCGATGTCGCGCACGCGAACGCCGACACGCGCCAAGGTGGCGTCAGGCGGGCTGCGGGGCGGGCGTCGCCGGAGCGGCCGCGACCTTGCGGGTCTCGCGCATCATCAGCAGGCCGTTGACCACCATCAGCGTCGCGGTCAGGCCGTGGACGCCGAGCGCGGTGGCCACGGAGCCGTGGTGGGCCAGCACGGTGGTCATGTCGCCGTACGCGGCGAGGGCCTCCACCAGCAGCACCCAGCCCAGCGCCCGGCGGTGGCCCGTCACCAGCAGGATGCCCAGGACCAGGGCCAAGACGACGTCGCGGATTCCCTTGATGATCAGGAAGCCGTCGCCGTCGCCGGACGGCCAGCTCGGCAGGCCGAAGCCCGGCGCCGTCGTCTCCGGGCTCAGGATGAACTCCACCCCGAACCAGAGGATGAAGAGGATGAAGGCGGCGGCCAGGACGGTGTTGATCTTCTTCAGCGACATTGTTCTTCTCCTTGCGAGCCTTTGTGAGCTTGGTGCGCTTCGTGGAGCTTGGTGGGCTTGGGAGTCGTGTGGGTCTGGTCAGGCGGCGCGGACGCGGCTGATGTGGCGGGCGTAGCGGGGGCGGCCGATGATGTGCCAGATGCCGCGTACAGGAGCGGGAAGGGCGGACAGGAGCGTGGCGCGCTCGGCCGGGTTCGCATCCTCCAGGACGAGGCCGAAGAGGGTGAGCAGGGTGAACTTGGGCGTGTTGGCCACCAGGTGGTCGCCCAGGGAGGCCCATTCCTTTTCGGTGATGTGCTCGGCCGCGAGCGGAAGGAGAGTGGCCTCCTCGTCGTCGAGGTGCTCGAGAAGCACGGCCCGGTGGTCGGCTAGGGCGGCCACGAGCGTGTCGCGCTCGTCCGCCCCGGCGGCGGCCTCCCACGCCGGGACCGCCGCGTCCAGCCTGGTCAGCGTGGCCGCGACGCGCTCGTGCTGGGCCTCCATGCGCAGCACGATGTCGGCCTCCAGATCGACCCGGGACAGCAGCGGCGGCCACAGCAGCTCGTCCTCGCCCTCGTGGTGGTTCTTCAGTCCCAGCCGGTAGTCGCGGAAGTGGTCGGCGATCACCTTGGCGCGAGCGGTGTCACCCGGGGCCACCGCCGCGACGAGCTCCATCAGCAGCCGCGACTCTCGGCGGAAGGCGCGGTGGACGATCTCCATGTCCTGGGTGTTGACGCTCATTTCGTTCCTGCCCTTCATCGGTTCGACGTGTTAAGGCTGCTCCGGGCGTTTGGAAGGCACTTGGAACTGACTTGGAACACCCGCGCGCGTACGATGTCCCACGTCATGGTCTTGATTCGGGTTTTGGGCTCTTTCGGCGCCGAGGTCAACGGCGAGTCCGTTCCCCTGGGCGGGCCGCGGCAGCGCGGCGTCCTGGCCCTCCTGGTCGCGGCGCGCGGACAGGTCGTGTCGGTCGACCGGATGATCGAGGACCTCTGGCGCGGCGAGCCGCCATCCCGTGCGCTGGCCTCCCTGCAGGCGTACGTCTCCAACCTGCGCCGGCTGCTGGAGCCCGGCCGCCCGCCCCGAACCCCGGCCCGCCTCCTGGTGAGCGCCTCCCCCGGCTACGCACTGCGGCTGCCGCCGGAGTCGGTGGACGCGTGGCGTTTCGAGGACCTGCTCGACGAGGCCCGCACGCTCACCGAGCCTCAGGCCGCCCGCGCCCGGCTGGCCGAGGCACTGGGCCTATGGCAGGGACCCGCGTTCGCCGAGGTCGCCGACGAGCCGTGGGCCGCCGCCGAGACCGCCCGCCTGAACGAGCTGCGCCTGGTCGCCCGCGAGCTCCACGTCGCGGCGGGCCTGCGGACGGGCGGCCCCGCCTCGGTGGTCCCCGAGGCCGAGCGCCTCACCCGCGACGAACCCCTGCGCGAAGAGGGCTGGCGCCTGCACGCCCTAGCGCTGTGGAGCAGCGCCCGCCAGGCCGACGCCCTGGCGACGCTCCGCCGCGCCCGCGCCACCTTCGCCGACGAACTCGGTCTCGACCCCGGCCCCGACCTGGTCGCCCTGGAAGAGGCGATCCTCGCCCAGCGCATCGACATCCTCCGCACGGCCGTCCCCCCACCCCCGGCCACCACACCCCCACACGCCACGCCCTCGCACGATGCGCGCCTGCACGACGCGTCCCCGCACCGCGCGGCCCCGCACGACGCGACCCTGCATCGCGCTGCCTCTTTCGTGGGGCGGGAGGGCGAGCTTGCCGCGCTGGTTTCGGCCGCCGGGGAGGCTGCCGCCGACGGGGCGCGCGTCGCTCTTGTCACCGGGGAAGCGGGGCTGGGCAAGTCGACGCTCTTGGAGCACCTCGGCGCGCACTTGGAGCGCGACGGCTGGCTCGTCGCCGCCGGGCGTTGTCCGGAGGTCGACGGCGCGCCGCCCGCGTGGGCGTGGGTCGAGGCGCTGCGGGCCGTCGCCGCGACCGTTCCTCCGGGGGAGTTCGCGGAAGACCTGGCGCCGCTGCTCTCCGACTCCATGCCGGTGGACAGCGACGCCGCCGCCGGGCGGTTCCGGCTGCGCCGGGCCGTGTGGGGCTGGCTCGCGGCGGCCGCCACGGAACGGCCGGTCGCCGTCGTGCTGGACGACCTGCACTGGGCGGACACGACCACGCTGGTGCTGCTCGGCGGCGGCGTCAGCGTGCGGGCCCCGATCCTGGTCGTCGCGGCGTACCGCCCGGACGAGAGCGAGCACCTCACCGAGACGCTGGGCGCGCTCGCCCGCACCGCGCCGCTCCGGATCGCGCTGCCCGGGCTCGACGGCGCGGCGGTGGCCGAGCTCGTACGGGCCGAAAGCGAGGCCGACGACGCGACGGTGGCGGGGATCGCCGAGCGCACCGGCGGCAACCCGTTCTACGTGCAGGAGAGCGCGCGGCTGCTGAACGGCGAGGGTGCGCTGGTCGCGCTCTCCGAGGTCCCCGAGGGCGTACGGGACGTGCTGCGGCGGCGGCTCGCGCGGCTCCCCGACGGCGCGGTGCCCGTCCTGCGGCTGGCCGCGGTCGCCGGGCGGGAGAGCCCGGTGGACGTCCTCGTGCAGGCCGCCGACACGGGCGAGGACGGCGTCTTGGACGCGCTGGACGCGGGCGTCATCACCGGGCTGCTCGACGAGCCGGGGCCGGGGCGCGTCCGGTTCGTTCACGCGCTGGTAAGAGACACGCTGGTCGCCGACGTCAGCCGGTTGCGCGCCACCAGGATGCACGCCCGGATCGCCGAGGCGCTGGAGGGCACCGGCGACATCGCCGCGCTGGCCCATCACTATGCACGAGCGGGGTCGCCGAAGGCCGTCGGCTATTGCGTGCGGGCCGCCGAGCTGGCCGAGGCGCGCTACGCGCACGACATGGCCGCCGCCCTCCTCGCCGACGCAGTCGCGAACTCCGCCGAACCGGAGGAACGCATCAACCTGTTCGGCAGGCTGCTGCGCGCGCAGATCAGGGCCGGGGCGGTGGCGGCGGCGCGGGACACGCGGCGGCAGGCCGTGGAGCTCGCCGAGTCCCTCGGGCGCGACGACCTGATGATCGCTGCGTTCACCGCCTGGACCGAGCCCACGCCCTGGCAGGCCCGCGCGTACGGCACCGTGGACCGGCCCATCGTCGACCGCCTCAGCCGCCTGCTCAAGCGGACGGACCTGGTGCCCGAAGTGCGGTCCCGCCTGCTGACCGCGTACGCCGACGAGCTGGCGGGCGAGGACGATCCGACGGTGATGGAGGCGGCGCGGGAGGCACTCGACCTTGCCACCGATCCCCGCATCCGGGCCGCGGCGCTCCAGGTGCTGGCGCGCGCCTCCGGCGGTACGCCCGGGCAGGACGAGGCCTGGCGCGAGCTGCTGGAGATCGGCCTCGAGCACGACCTGCCCGTCTACCGCGTGACCGGGCTACTCAACCAGGCCACCGGCGCCGCCGCGGCCAACGATCCGGCGACCCTGCGCGAGGCGGTCGAGGAGGCCCTCGGCCTCGCGCGCACCTACCGGATGCCCGAGGCGGTCGGCGTCGCGGAGATCGCGCTGGCGACCCTGGTGCTCATCGAGGGCCGGTTCGCCGAGGCCGAACGCCTCTACACCGAGGCCACCGAACGCATGGAACGCGCCGGATCCGGCCACGCCGCGGGCTTCCTCCGCCTCGCACTGGCTGCGATCTGGCTGAACGACGGCACGCTCGGCGACCACCTGGACGAGGTGTGCGCCCTCCACGAGACGTTCGGCCCGATGGTCGCGGACCTGCTCGCCCTCGCCCTCCACGCCGCCGGCCGTGACGACGAGGCACGACGGGCCCGCACGTCACCAGGCCCGAGCCCGATCCGCCCCGACTTCTACTTCACCTTCCTGACCACCCTGCGCGCCATGGCCGTCATCGCACTGAACGACACCGGCGCCGCCGAGGAGTGCTACGCGGCCCTGCTCCCCCATCGCGACGGTCCTCCGGCCGGCGCCACCAACCTGTCGCTGGCCGTGCGCCCGGCCGCCCACACGCTCGGCGAGCTGGCGCTGCTGCTCGGCCGCGACGACGAGGCCGCCGCCCACTTCGCCCGGGCCGCCGCCATCGCCGACCGCTGGAACGCCCCCCACTGGTCCGCCCCAGCCCGCGCACACCTCTGACCAGCCCAGCCCTGACGGAAGATTCGCAAACCTTTGCGCTGCCCTCGGGGCCGGGGGCTGTTCCGTTAGGGGCCCCACCGGAACACCCGCCAGCGGAGACAAGGCCCCAGGTCGCACATGGTGCGGCAGGACGTCGGCCCTGTCTATGCTGTACGCATGTGCGCACAGTGTGCGCTATGCTGGGTGCCGGAGGAGAGGAGCTCACATGCCGGCACCTGACGACCAGTCCATCCCCTCGGTGTGGGCACGGCCCCGCAAACAGCGCGAACAGCCGACGCTCAGCCGCGAATCCATCGTGACCGAGGCCATCGGGCTCCTGGACGCCGAAGGCGTGGAGAACCTCTCCATGCGCCGCCTCGCCCAGCGCCTCAACGCCGGAGCCACCTCCCTCTACCGGCACGTCGCCAACAAGGACGAGCTCATCGAACTCGTCGTCGACGAGGTCTACGGCGAACTTAGGGTGCCCGACCCCGACGACCCCGACGCCGCCGCGGGCTGGCGGGCCGCCATCGCCGAGGGCGCCCACAGCCTGCGCGCCATGATCCTGCGCCACCCCTGGGTGGCCGCCGTCCTCGGCCAGGTCGGCCTGGCCTCCCTCGGCCCCAATCTCGGCCGTCAATCCGGCCGTATACTCGCGCACTTCCGCCAGGCCGGGTTCCAGGCCGGCGAGGCAGGCCAGGCCATGGACACGCTCATCGCCTACGTCATCGGCATGACCACCAGCGAGGCGGCGTACCTGTCGATGCTCGCGCGCAGCGGCAAGACCGAGCAGGAGTGGATCGCCAGCCTCCGGCCGCTCACCGAGCAGGCCGTGCGCGACGAGCCGATGCTCACCGACCTCTACGCCGCGATACAGGGGGAGGACCCGGCGAAGACGCGGGACGCGAACTTCGGCTACGGGCTGGAACGCGTCCTCGACGGCCTGGCCGCGCGCCTCGGCCCACAGGGCTGACGCCTCAGGGCCGGCGGCCTGGCCGCGCCCCAGCCGGCGAGGCGCCACGCTGGTCAACCATCTGATCGTGAACGGCCTGATCGACGAGCTCAAACTCCTGCTGCGCCCCGTCGTGGCGGGCGCGGGCAGGTATCTGTTCCCGAACGGCGTGGCGATCACGACCTGGACGCTCGCCGGAACCACCGTCTTCGGCTCCGGCGCCGTCGTCCTGGACTGCCGTCCCGCCGAATATCCTCAGCCGACCGCTTCGCGCATACGCCGGAGGATCTCTTCCAGGATCGGACCGGATGTCGCGAAGTTGAGCCTGGCGAAGCCCTCGCCGCCGGGCCCGAAGCTGGGGCCGTTGCTCAGCATGACCTGCGCCCGCTGCAGGAAGAAGGCGCTGGGGTCCATGCCGAGTGCGAGCTGCTTGCAGTCGAGCCAGGCCAGGTAGGTCGCCTCGGGAACGTGGGCGCGGATTCCCGCGGGAAGGGAGTCGGCGATCAGGCGGCGGTTGCGGGCGAGGGTGGCTCGTACCTCGTCGAGATAGGAGTCGCCGTCCTGCCAGGCGGCCAGGGTGGCGAGCACGCCGAGCGAGTTGACTTCTCCGAACAGCAGCGGCGGCTGGGCGGCCAGCGCCTTCTGGACGCGCACGTCGCCGACGTGCGCGACCGAGCACCGCAGTCCCGCCAGGTTGAACGCCTTGCTGGCCGAGGTCAGTGTCACGGTGCGTGCCGCGACCTCCGGGTTCAGCGAGGCGAAGGGAACGTGTACGAAGGGATCGTGCACGAGCTCCGCATGGATCTCGTCGGAGATGACGAGGAGATCGTGCCGGGCGGCGATCTCCGCAAGGCCGCTCAGTTCCTCGCGGGTGAACACCCGGCCGGTCGGGTTGTGCGGGTTCACCAGGACGAGCACCCGGCACCCGTGCCGGGCCACGTCCTCGGCCAGCCGGTCGAGGTCGAAACCCCAGCCCGTGCCGTCGTCGAGCATGGGGATGGGAACGAGCCTGCGGTCCATGTCCGTCAGCGTCTTCAAGAACGGGGAGTAGGCCGGCGTGTGCATGGCCACGGCGTCACCCGGCCGGGTCATGACGTGAAGAACGACCTGGAGCGCTTGGATCAGCTCCGTGAAGACATGGACACGCGCCGGGTCGAGGATGAGGGCATAGCGCTGGCTCATCCGCTCGGCAAAGGCGTCCCTGAGCGGGTTCAGCGAGGGCTGATCGTCCCAAGCCGGATATCCCAGGTCCACGTCGATGGCGTGAGCGAGCGCGTCCCGGACGGCAGGCGGCACGGGGAAGTCCATGTCGGCGATCCACGTGGGCAGCACGCCGGGCCCGGCGGCGGCCCACTTCACTCCGGGACGCCGGCGCAGAGCCTCGAGATCAAGGTTGTCGAACAAAGGAACGCTCCATTCCTTTACCCACGGTGACAATTGGTTGGATATTAGCCCATTGATGTCATCGGGTTCCGGCTGCGGTCCGCTCCGCCAGGTGTGGGAGCCGGAACACCAGGAGACCGCTCATGATGGATGCGGCGGTGGAGCCGAGCGCCCGCCTGATGTTGGAAGTGCCGGCCCGGCAGTGCACCTGCATGGGACTGGACGGCCTGGTCGCCGCCGTGTAGCCGCAGGCCGAGCGGGCACTACATCGAGAGCGACTGCGACCGGATTTGACGCCCTGCCGTTGATGACCTGGCGGGACTTCGCCGTTCCGGTCTGCGGCCACCAGTAGAGATTCCCTTGAAGCGCACGCACGACATGCTTCGGCCGGATCCGCCCGGTGCCAATGATCAGGACAGGACGGAGGAGAAGCCGTCGAGCCGCACCCAGGTGATCGTGCTGGCGCTGGTGCCGCCGAGCACGATGAGGGTGCCCCTGATGTCGGCCTCCACCCGGCACACGCTCAGCCCGTTGTGGTTGTTGCGCGGGCACAGTCCGCGGGTCAGTTTCGGCACCGGGAGTCCGGCGGGCAGGGTGCCCAGCGGGCTGTCGCTGGTGTAGGAGACGTGGGCGCCGCCGCGTAGCTGCAGGAAGTCGGTGCCTGCGACGCGTACCACACGCGCCTGGGGCGGTGCGTCGGCGAAGGGCTTGGCGGCGCCGGTGAGCGTGATGGGTTTCCAGGGGGACACGACCTCGACACCGGAGGCGGCCGCGGTGGCTGGGGCGGCGGCGAGGGTGACGGCGGGCAGGGCGGCGGCCGCGGTGAGCAGAGTGCGGCGGGTAGGGGATCGCATGGGGTATCCCGTCACTTCCAGGGAGCGGTGAAGCTGTCGAGGTCGATCCAGGACAGCGGGTGGGCGGAGCTTGCGCCATAGACCCGGAGCTGGCCGGAAGGGGTCGCCTCGACTTGGCAGGCGGCGTTGCCATAGCTCATGTTGCGCGGTACGGCGGCGCGTACCGGCAGGCTCGGGGTCAGCCAGGGCGGCAGGTCGGCGACGACGGACGGCTCGGTGAGGTTCGGGCAGCCGAGCGAGCCGCGCAGTTGGAGCTGGGTCAGTCCGCCGACGCTTATCAGCCGGGCCCGGGGCATCCGCGCGCCCGTGTGGCCCTCGAACCCGGGGACCAGCGCTAGCTTGCTCCAGTCGGCCAGCACCTTCACACCCTGCACCGGCGGATCGGAGGTGAAGGCGCACACGCTTGCCTGCCGTCCCACCGGGGCGTCTCCGCTGAAGCCGAACAGCAGACTCACCTGATCCCCCAGCGGCTCGAGGGCCAGCCCCTCGGGTTCGCGGCGTGGCAGGCCGGGCAGCGCGGTGACGGGGGTGACGACCGGGGTGCGGTCCGGGTCCCGCCAGGAGACGAGCGAGATGCGGGCGTTGCTGTTGTCGTAGGAGTCCGACGGGTCGCCGTTGTAGAGGTAGAGCAGGTCGCCGATGGTGGCGAACCCCTGGAAGGTGCCCACGACCGAGGGTGGGTGCGCGATGGTGGCGGCGGGGGTTCCGGAGACCTTGCCGGTGGCCGGGTTGATGGGGTGGCGGCTGTAGAAGTAGCCGGAGGGGGTGCGGTAGCGGAGCGTGAGCCAGTTGCCGATCGGGTCGACGGCGGGGGCGCAGGTGAGAGTGTCCGGGTCGGGCGAGTAGGGCTTGGTCAGGACATCGGAGGTCATGTCGATTCTCTGGCCGGGCAGGTACGGGAAGCGGGTGACCCGGGTGCCGAAGCCCTTGCGGACCGGTCCGGCCTCGCACCACAGATGGGTACGGCCGCCGATGTGCTGGGCGCCGATCTGGTAGCCGTGTCCGAAGCCGTCCAGGTGCATCCAGTCCAGCACCTCCCCGGTGGTGCGGGAGACCCGGTTGACGCAGAGGTTGCCCAGCTCGTCGGCGGTGTTGGCGTCGCGTAACTGGACGAGGTACAGCTCGTGGGTGACCGGGTCCACGGCCGGCGACTGCATGGCGGGCCCGTGATGCAGCCTCGTGCCCGCCAGTACGCGCGTCCAGGGGCCGGATAAGTCGAACATGCGGGAGATCGTATAAGGGATGATCAAGGCGGAGGCGGCGGGATCGTGTGGCTGAGCCGTACCACCGCCGTGCCCGTCGTCGCCTCCAGCAGCTCATGCAGGGTTGACGCCGAGATCTGCCGGCGCTGTTCGCAGGGCTTGGAGGCCCTCTGCTCGGGTCCGTGCCATGAGGACGTTGCCGCAGGCCACAGTGGGTGACGGAGGCATCGCCCGAGTGTGGGTGCGGTCTGCGGCGGGATCTCCCGGTTACTCACGGCTACGTTGCGTCTGGTGACGCGGACCCGAGCGCAGGGCGCTCATCGGGGCTGCCCGGGGGTTGTGGACTGACCGGATCGGTCCGAAAGATGGCCAGGTGTCCGATGGCTGGGCGTAGTCGGCAGGTGTGCGACCGCGACGATCCGCTGGAACGCTTGCCGCCCTTGTGGTGTGAGCTGCACGTAGGTGCGCCAGCTGGTCACCGTTCCGCGTCACAACGACTCGCCGGGTCACCCGCTCCACCCGCCCCTAGCCCGCCGACAGGCCGCGACCCGCATGCGTCGGCCCTCGCACGTCCGAGGTGCTCACAGAGAGTTCAGCCAGGAGACGAGCCGGGCTCCCTCGCGTGTCATGATCTCCGGGTCCCGCAGCGCGTTGGCCAGCAGCGACATTCCCTGATACGCGCCCACCAGGGTCACAGCGAGCGCGTCGGGATCGGGCTGCCCCAGCTCGCGGAACTGGCGGGCCACCCAGTCCAGCAGCAGCCGGATGAGGTTGCCCGCCGCGATGTCCAGCCCGCCCTGCTCACGCTTGTCCAGCTCGGCGGCGAGCGTCCCGGTCGGGCAGCCGTAGAGCGAGGCTACGTCGCGCTGGGCGATCCAGCCCTCCACCAGATGCTTGAGTCGGTCGCGCGGGTCTGGCAGGCGGTTCAGCTCGCCGGTGATGAGCTCCAGCTGGCGTTCGTGCTCGGCGAGCGCGGCCGCGACCAGCTCGTCCTTGGTCTTGAAGTAGTAGTACACGTTGCCCACCGGGACATCGGCGGCACGCGCTATGTCGGCGATGGTGGTGCGCTCAACTCCCTGCCGGTGAACTACCTGGGCGGCGGCTGCCATCAGGCGCCTGCGCTTGGCTCCGGCGGCTTGCACTCGCTGTGAGTCAGTCACCCCACTAACTATAGGTGCCAGAGTGTGTTAACGTTTCTCTCAGTCAGCCAACTGACTCAGAACTGAGGGAGCTCATCATGATCGTTGTCACGGGTGCCACGGGGAACGTCGGCCGGACCCTGGTGCGGCTGCTGGCCGGGACGGGCGAGCAGGTCACCGCGGTGGCTCGCCACATCACGCAGGCCGACGTCCCAGAAGGCGTGCGCGCAGTCGCCGCCGACCTGAGTGACGTCGAGAGCCTGCGCCCGGCGCTGGAGAGAGCGGACGCGCTGTTCCTCCTGGTCGCCGGGGAGGACCCGCAAGGGCTGGTGGGGGCGGCCAAGGCCGCGGGCGTCCGCAAGATCGTCCTGCTGTCCAGCCAGGGAGCCGGGACCCGGCCGCAGGCCTACCGGCACGCCGGGATGTTCGAGGAGGCCGTGCGAGAGTCTGGGCTGGGCTGGACGATCCTGCGCTCGGGCGGTATGGCCTCCAACGCCTACGCGTGGGCCGAACCGGTCCGCCTGCACCGCACCGCTGCCGCACCCTTCGGCGACGTGGGCCTGCCGTTCATCGACCCCGACGACGTAGCCGCCGCCGGGGCTGCCGTCCTGCGTGAAGCCGGGCACGACGGCGCCACCTATGTTCTGACCGGGCCTGCGGCGACCAGCCCGCGCGAGCGGGCGGCGGCGATCGGCCAGGCGCTGGGCGAGCCGGTGCGCTTCGTCGAGCAGACCCGGCAGGAGGCCCATGAGCAGATGGCGCAGTTCATGCCGCTGCCCGTGGTCGAGGGGACTCTGGCCATCCTCGGCGAGCCCACCCCCGAGGAGCAGCGCGTCAGCCCGGACGTCGAGCGGATCCTGGGCCGCGCCCCGCACCCCTTCGGCGAGTGGGCCGCGCGCAACGCCGCCGCCTTCCGGTGAGCAAGAGCCGTCCGGCGATCCAGGCCTTCCCGTCCGAGCCGCGCGTGGCCACCCTGACCACCCTGCGGCCGGACGGCGCCCCGCAGGTCGTGGCCGTCCGCTTCACCTGGGACGGCCACACAGGCCTGGCCCGCGTGCTGACGGGCGCCACGGTCGCTTTTTATCCCCCGAAGCCGACCGGGCGGTAGTCCAGGACGACGGCGCCGGAGCTGAAGACAGTGGTTCCGGCGAGCGCCCAGGTCGTGATGGCCACGCCGCTCGGGAATAGATGCCGGCCCGCGCCCACCACGACGGGGCGCAGCAGCAGCTTGAGCTCGTCCAGCAGGCCGTGCTCGATCAGGTGGTTGACCAGAGCTGCGCTGCCGTACACCAGCAGGTCCCTGCCGGGCTCCCGCTTGAGCTTGGCAACCTGTTCGGCGACGTCGCCTTTGATCACGACGCTGCTCCAGTCCGCGTCGCTCAAGGTCGTGGAGGCCACGTACTTGGGAATCGAGTTCATCCGGGCGGCGAAGTCGTCCTCATGCGTCATCGCCCGCCATACCTTCGACATGGCGTCGTAGGTCCTGCGCCCCAGCAGCAGCGCCCGGCTGGCGAACAACTGACCGCGCTGGAACTTGTCCTCCTCTTCGTCCCAGAACGGCGTGAACTCCTCCAAGACCCCGTCCATGGAGATACGAACCACCGCGACGATCTTGCTCATTCCGCCAGTCTGCAACAACACGCAAGACCGAACAACGAGACATAATCGAACGAACCTTTAACTGGGCTCAACGGAGGGCTTGTGCTCGAACGGCTTGAACTGGAGGCCTTCCTCACCCTGGCCGAGGAACTGCACTTCGGGCGCACCGCCGAACGCCTGCACGTGACCACCGGCCGGATCAGCCAGACCATCAAAAAACTAGAGCGCCAGGTCGGCGCGCCGCTGTTCGAACGCACCAGCCGCGAGGTACGGCTCACCGCTCTGGGACAACAGCTGCGCGACACCCTGCTCCCGGCCTACGAGCAGATCGGCGCCGGCCTCGAACAGGCCGTCACCGCCGCCCGCGGCGTCACCGGCACGCTGGGCGTCGGCTTCTCCGCTCTGTGGTCGGGCGATCTTGTCGTCCAGGCAGCCGACCTCTTCCGAGTCCGTCACCCCGACTGCGAGGTCCACATCCAGGAGGTGCCGCTGGGCGACCCGCTCGGGCCGCTACGCAACGGCAAGCTGGACCTCCAGCTCACCGAGTTCCCCATCGACGAGCCCGACATCGCCGTCGGTCCTGTCATCTTCTCCGAACCCCGCGCGCTCATGGTGCCCGCCGACCATCCCTTCGCCGGGCGGGAGACGGTCTCGCTGGAGGACCTCGCTGACGCCGTCCTGCTGCCGATGTCCGGGAACATCCCGGACTACTGGCTGGACTACCACTACCCGCGCGTGACCCCATCGGGCCTGATCATTCCGCATGGCCCGCCCATCACGTACTGGCAGGAAGTGCTCTCCCACATCAGTGTCGGCAAGGGCGTCTCGGTCGTCGCCAACCGCGGTGCCCGCTACTACACCCGGCCCGGTGTGGTCTTCGTGCCTTTCAGCGACGCCCCGCCCATCGAGTACGGGCTGTTGTGGCGGGCGGGCGAGGACAACGCCCGCGTTCGCACGTTCATCCAGATCATCCGCGAGATCCACCCGCCTGCGGGCCGGAGCGGACGAGGCTGACGGAGGCGACCGTAGGCGAAGATCGGTCGAGCTATCGTCCGCTGGGTGTGCCGGTGACCAGCGGCAGCGTGATCGAGGTGCCGGCCAGGTCGACGGTGACCTTGGCCCCGGTGCCGGGTTCGGCGGTGCCGAGGTCGGCGTTGGTTCCGGTCAGCACCAGGCCCAGCCGGTGCCCGGCCTTGAACTCGTAGTCCTGCGGCAGCATCTTCCAGGTGATCTGGTACGGCCTGCCCGGCTTCAGCGGCGTCTGGCGGCTGAGCGACGTGTGGTTCTGCGCGTCCATGATGCCGCGGGTGACCACGTTGAAGTCGGAGGTCACCGTGTTGTCGACGGCCCTGCGGTAGCAGCCGTCGTCATCGGCCGTGCCCTGGCCGACGCAGTCGTCGCTGTCGAGGAACTTGAAGCCGTACGCGCGATGCGGATCCGCGCCGATTTCGCTGTGGTTGATGCGGGTGTCGGTGCCGTAGTCGACGAGCATGACGCCCAGGTTGGCGGTCGGCTTGTCCAGCTTGAGGCGCAAGCTCACCGACGGTGTGCCCGACAGGCGTGTCGCGTTCTTCAGCGGCGGGGTCAGGTAGGCCAGCCGGTTGGGGTTGACGGTGGCCGGGTCGGTGGCCGTCGCGGTCTCGCTCTGGAGGGTGTCGAGGTAGCTGCCGGTGCCGGTGGAGGGCTTGCGGCCCAGGGAGCCGTCCCGCTGCGGTCGCAGGGTCGTCGTCCGCGCGGCGGGTGCGGGCCAGTCGGCCTGGGTGATCCACCGGTCCGGGCCGAGCTGCACGTCGGCGCGCGGGCGGCGCATGATGTCGTTGCCGATGCCCATCAGTTCGTGGTCGAACCACTGGTGCAGGGTGTTGACCCACACCTCGCGGCGGGCCCAGAACGGGTCCAGGTGCCCGTACTGGGTCACCCACGCCTTGCGCTGCACCGTGCGGGGCAGCTGAGCCCACCACTCGGAGAACTGGTTGCCCATCACGTTGCGGTCCTGCATCCCCACCACCGAGAAGACACTGGCGCGGACGTTGCGCGCTTTGGAGATCGGCCCGTTGCGGTAGTCGAGTTCGCGCCAGTAGGCGTTGTCGTTGCCGGTGGCGTCGTCTGAGCCCTCGGTCATGCGCCGGTGGACTGCCGCGCATTTGGCGGGCGGGTCCTCATCAATCCACTTGGCCATGTGCTCCTGGCCGCCGGTGAAGTCGGTCAGGGTGCCGTTGGCGCGCCACATGTCATACCAGCTGCTGGGTCCCGCCAGCGGCACGATCGTCTCCAGCCCCCGCACCCCGGTGCCGGCCACGCCGATGGCCAGCCCTCCCTCATACGAATGGCCGATCATCCCGGTACGGCCGGTGGTCCAGGTGGCCTTGACCGGCGCGCCGTTGTCGTCGTAGGCGATCGCCCGGCCGTTGAGCCAGTCGATGACCGCCTTGCCGCCCAGCACGTCAGAGGGGCCGCCGGTGGTCGGGCAGCCGTCGGACAACCTGGTGCCGATCACGTCGACGGACACGAACGCGTACCCGCGCGGCACGAAGTAGTTGTCGTAGAACAGCGGGAACTTCGTCGGTTTCCGTTGGCGTCGTACTTCTTGTGATCCAGCTCGAAGCCGGCGCCGGGCTTGTCGAAGTACGGGCTCTGATGCATGATCACCGGGACTTTGAGCCCGGAATCGGACTCCTTCGGCCGGATGATGTCCACCCGGACCAGGTCCTTCTTGCCATCGCCGTCGCTGTCGACCGGCGACTCCACCTGGACGTGCTCGCGGATGGCGTCCTGGTAGGAGAAGACAGGCTGCGTCGCCCCACCGGAGACTTCGATCGTCGGCTCCGCTGTCGCGGATGCGGCGGGAGCACCGCCGACCACGAGCGCGGTCGCGAGTGGGACTGCGGCGAGCAACGCTCGCCGTTGCAAGTTGGACATGTGCATCCCTTTTGGGTCGTTCGTAACAAGCGGTGGCTGTGCGGGTCGGCGTGCCGTCAGGCGGCGTCGAGGGCGGCGGTGATCTTGCGGATCATGTCGGCCAGGGTGGGGCTGGGCCGGCCCTGGTGGGTGCGGGCGGCCGCCTCGATGGCGAGGATGACGGTGTCGCGGAAGTTGCCGG
>NZ_JBEZDO010000060.1:0-24857 GCF_040648355.1 Nonomuraea sp. NPDC049152
GGGTGCGCTCCGATCTCAGCGCGGGAAAGGACATGGTGGTGATCCGTAGGTCGCTCAGGTCCATGGCCCCGGCGGTGGCTCTGAAGTCGTCGGTGTGATCGCTGGTGATCCGGGTGGGGGCCACGTCATGGCTGATCAGATCGCACCACCAGTCGAATCGCTGGCCGGGGGGCAGGTCCGTGCTCTGCAAGGCGATGAAGTTCATCAAACACCTCTCGTGACGCATCGGTTGCGTTTTCAATGGGGCCTCGGCGGTGTCGGCACGAGCGGACGACCGTCCTGCCGCCTCGGGGACGCCGAACTCGGTCGGCGACACCATGACGGCTTCCGTGATCAGTACGGAGAAGCAG
This sequence comes from Nonomuraea sp. NPDC049152, assembly GCF_040648355.1. Classification (NCBI taxonomy): domain Bacteria; kingdom Bacillati; phylum Actinomycetota; class Actinomycetes; order Streptosporangiales; family Streptosporangiaceae; genus Nonomuraea; species Nonomuraea sp. NPDC049152. Next base: position 351 of record NZ_JBEZDO010000060.1, read on the forward strand.
CCTGCCGCGCATCCGACGAACGATCCGAGCCGCTAGCACCCGCTAGAACATGATCACTCGATCGGCTTTTCCGTCAAGCTGATCTGGATCAAGACAGACTCAGTCAACGCGGCCCTTAGGAGATCTTGCGGCGGTAGGTGTTCATGGCGAAGCCGTAGGCGATGACGAGGATGCCGACACACCAGGCCAGGGCGATCCAGATGTCGGTGCCGACCGGCTGCTGGGTGAACAGGTCGCGGATGGCGTTGACGATGGAGGTCACCGGCTGGTGCTCGGCGAAGGCGCGCACCGGGCCGGGCATGGTGTCGGTGGGCACGAACGCCGAGCTGATGAACGGCAGGAAGATGAGCGGGAAGGAGAACGCGCTCGCGCCGTCGGCGGTCTTGGCGGTCAGCCCGGGGATGACGGCGATCCAGGTCAAGGCCAGGGTGAACAGGATCAGGATGCCGGCGACCGCGAGCCATGCCGGCACTCCGGCGCTGGAGCGGAAGCCCATGAGCAGGGCGACGAGCACGACGACCACGAGCGAGACCGAATTGGCGACCAGCGAGGTCAGCACGTGCGCCCACAGCACGGACGAGCGCGCGGTCGGCATGGACTGGAATCGCTCGAAGATGCCGCTCTTCATATCGGTGAAGAGCCGGAATGCGGTGTAGGCGATGCCTGAGGCGACCGTGATGAGCAGGATGCCGGGCAGCAGGTAGTTCACATACGAATCCGACCCTGTTTTGATCGCGCCGCCGAAGACGTAGACGAACAGCAGCATCATGGCGATCGGCATGATCGCGGTGGTGACGATGGTGTCCACGCTGCGCGTGATGTGGCGCAGGGATCGTCCCAGCAGGACGGCGGTGTCGCCGAGGAAGTGCTTGGTCATCGGTGTTCCTTACGCGTCCGTGCCGACGTTGCGGTGTGTGCCGGCGTCGCCGTTCTTGCCGTCGGTCCCGACGAGGGTGAGGAAGACGTCCTCGAGGGTGGGCTGCTTCTCGACGTATTCGACCTTGGCGGGCGGCAGCAGCTGCTTGAGCTCGGCCAGGGTGCCGTTGACGATGATCCGACCCTCGTGCAGGATCGCGATCCGGTCGGCGAGGTGTTCGGCCTCGTCCAGATACTGCGTCGTGAGCAGCACCGTCGTGCCTCTGTCGGCGAGTTCCTTGACGGCCTGCCATACCTCGATGCGCGCTTGGGGGTCGAGCCCGGTCGTCGGCTCGTCGAGGAAGATGACCGGCGGATTCCCGATGAGGCTCATCGCGATGTCGAGGCGGCGGCGCATGCCACCCGAATACGTCGACACCTTCCGCGCGCCCGCCTCGGTCAGCGAGAATCGGCCGAGCAGGCCATCGGCGATCCTGCCGGGATTCTTGAGGTGTCGCAGCTTGGCGACCAGTACGAGGTTCTCCCGCCCGCTGAGGATCTCATCGACGGCGGCGAACTGTCCGGTGAGGCTGATCGACTCGCGCACGTGCGCCGCCTGGGTGGCGACGTCGAAGCCGTGGACGACGGCGGTGCCCGCGTCGGCCTTGAGCAGCGTGGACAGGATCTTCACGACCGTGGTCTTGCCCGCCCCGTTGGAGCCGAGCAGGGCGAAGATGCCGCCCCGCGCCACCTCGAAGTCCACGCCGCGCAGCACCTGCAGCTCCTTGTACGCCTTCGTCAGGCCCTGCACGTGGATCGCGGGCCCTCGGACTTGATTGGCTGTCATCCGGATATCCGTTCTCTGTTTGGTCACGGCTTGTCGCCGGTGACGCGATCGATGGCGCGATCGATGGCGTTGGTCAGCCGTTCCCGCTCCCGGCTGATCCACCGACCCTGCGGGTAGTTGCGAAGAAGCGCCCCGGCCAACTCCACGGGGTCTTCGCCGACGACTTCGCGGATCGGGGTCCGGGCACGGTCCGGCACAGCGGCGCGGGTCTGATCACGGCGCGATGCCCGGCGGCGGGCCTCGGCGCGGGTCGGTATGCCGTCAGGCGGCGTCGAGGGCCTCGGTGATCTTGCGGGCCATGTCGGCCATGGTGGGGCTGGGCTCGCCCTGGCGAGTGCGGGCGGCCGCTTCGACGGCGACGATGACGGTGCGGCGGAAGTTGTCGGCCTCTGCCGGAGCCTGCTTCTTCAGCAGGCTCATGGCCGCCGTCAGGGCGGGCAGCACCTGGTCGGCGAGTTCGGCCACGGTCTTGCCGTACTTCACGCCCTTGGGCGCCTTGGTGAGCACGTGCCCGACCAGGCCGGTCGCGGAGGTCAGGGCGATGGAGCCGTGGGTGGCGACCTTGTGGGCCGAGCCGGCGGCACCAGCGGCGGACATCAGTGAGACGGCGCCCCAGGCGGCGGTCCGCAGGGTGAGCTTGTCCTGGTCGATGAGGGTGATGGACATGGTGGTGTGCTCCTTCGAATCTGCAGGTCAAGTGAACGGACGGATGGTGGAACGCGGTCCTGCCGGTGCCCGGGGTATCTGGATTGCTCGGGTCGGGTCACCCGAGGGGATCCGGGGTTGAGGAACCAGCGGACAGTGGCTTCACGATGAGAACGATCTTGCTAGGGGTGCCGACTCGCGCAACGGGGTGCGGGATGGGTCAGGTGCTGGTCAGCGTCGAGCGGCACAGGCGGCGCTGAGGTGCCCGCCGTCCTGCCTGCGGAGGTCGAGCACGTGGGGATCGGCGAAGCCGTCGAGCTCGACCTTGTCTTCGTGTGCCCTTCGCAACCCCCGAAGGTCTTTGTGTGCTCTTCGCAACCCCCGAAGGTCTTTGTGTGCCCTTTGCAACCCCGAGGCCGCGATCGCTGAACCGTTCATGGCATCCACCATCGCCGTCCGCTCTGATACCGGGCCGTCGCCGTGCTGACACGGCCGCTGACACGACACCGCAGCAGGCGATCGCCTCCGGTTCTGCCTGCTCGGCCCGGCGTCTGCTGCCTGTGGACCGGCCGGCCGAGCTCAGCGAGCTGGACCTGGTGAGCCCGCGTTGCCTATGCTCCGGCTCTACTTCCCCGCCCTACCCCCGGCGGCCGGCAGGATCGCCGACTGCCAGGGGCGGGAGTTGGTGGGGAATGCCTGGCCGGCTCGGCCCCGTCAGCCCGCGGCCTTCCCGCCGCAGAACACCTCCTTGAGGAGCCTCTCCACCAGCTTCGGGTACACCGCTGCCGGGTCGGCTGTGGAGTCCCCGGTGGTCAGCGAGGCGGTCAGGGTCTTCTTGCCGTCGGGCGAGCTGTACATCAGCGCCCCGTAGCCCTCCGGAGGGCTGCCGTTGTGCTGGTAGACGGTGCCGCCGCAGTTCGGGCCCAGGTCCTGCACGAACAGCCCAAGGCCGTAGCCGAGCTCGCCGTACGGCTTGCGCATCTCGGCCAGCAGCGGGGCGGGTAGGAGCTTGCCGCCCATGAGCGCGGAGATGAACGTCTGGAGGTCTTGGGTGGTCGAGATCAGTGCGCCGGCGCCGGCCAGTAGCGAGGAGTTCTGGCGGGAGACGTCGACCACCTTCCACTGGCCGCCCTCCTGGTAGCGGAAGTAGCCGTGGGCGTACGGGCCGGGGAGCTGCGTCCGGTCGCCCGGCACCACGGTGGCCCGCATGCCGAGCGGGCGCAGGATGCGCCGCTTCATCTCCTCGGCGTAGGAGCGGCCGGCGACCTTCTCGATCAGCAGTACGGCCAGCGTGTAGTTGGTGTTGGCGTATCTCTGGTCCGCTCCCGGCTCGAACCGGGGCTTCCTGGACAGCGCCACCCGTACCAGCTCCTCGGGGCTGTAGGACTTGAAGCGGTTGTCCAGCCACTCTTTGCCCTTGCCGGGGATGCCCGGCTCCCACTTGCCGTCGGCGTCGAAGTCGCCGGTGTAGTTGAACAGCCCGGTGGTGTGCTGCAGCATCATCCGTACGGTGATCCGCTGGTCGAGCCCGAGCCGGGGCAGGTAGTCGGCCACCGGGGTGTCGAGCCTGATCTTGCCTTCGGCCACCAGTTGCAGCACCAGGGTCGCGGTGAAGGGCTTGTTGACGCTGCCCGTCCAGAACCGCCCGTTCGTCGGCGGCTTGGCTATCTGGCCGAGCTTGCGCACCCCGGCGCTGCCGGCCCAGTCGCCCCGCTCATCGTGTACGCGCAGCTGCACCCCGGCCAGACCGAGGTCGGCGATGTCCTGGATGGCTTTCTGCAGTTCCGGGCGGTCCTGACCGGCAGCGGCCTTCGACACGGGCCTGCTGTCCGTGGTGGCCACCGCGGGTGTGGCCGCCCCGGCAAGCAGCGCGGCCGCCAGCGCGGTGACTGCTACGCGGCGGGAGACCCGCGGTGTCCGGGCCCTGGTGTTCTTGACGGTGTAGCGGGATTCACTCATGGCCGTTCCTTGTTTCGAGACAGTACGTGTTTGACACGATCCGAAAGCTATGTTGCATTCGGAATTCCGTCAATTCGCTGAAAGGCATTTATACAGGTGAAAGACGGTAAATTGATGCAATGACGCTGGAGTCGAATGCAATGCCGAGTTGCAATGAATGGCGGCGAAGGCAACACTGGTGGCATGCCAGGAGGACGATTGACCCAGCAGGACCGCGAGCGCATCGCGGCCGGACTCGCCGACGGGCTCTCCTACGCCGAGATCGCCAGGCGGCTCGACCGGCCAACCTCGACGATCACCCGGGAGATCGGCCGCAACGGCGGCCCCAGCGGCTACCGGCCCCAGCAGGCGCACCAGGCGACGGCCCAGCGGGCCCGGCGCGGCACACCGGCTCCACCCCGTGCGACCGGGTCGCCGGGCGATCGCACGGAAGACGAGCTCGTCGAGATGGCGGTCAGGACGGGGCTACCGAGGATGACCGCGCGCGTGCACCTCGACCTGCTGCTGTCCCAGGACGGCAGGCGCACCGCGGCCGAGCTGACCCACAGACTGAAGATCAGCCCGGCCTCTGTCTCCGTAGCCGTCAACTCCCTGGTCGAGCAGGGGTTTGTCCGGCGCGAGCGCGATCCGCGGCGGCGTCGCGACATCTACGTGATCGACGACAACGCCTGGTACAACTCGATCATGATCAGCAGGCGGCAGACACTCGAGACAGCGCAGGCCTCGATGGCGGCGGCCGAGACGTACGGGCTCGACAGCCCCGTGGGGCGACGGCTGGCCAAGGCGGCGGCGTTCCTGGAGCAGATCAGCCTGGACATGATCGAGTCCGCCGAGCGCTGGCGCGCCCTCCTGACGTGATGGGGCTTGAAGCCGCTGTCCCTTTCCCCGGTACCGGCGACGCCCTCACCACTTTGTGGGGCGGGTGCGCGCCGGCCACGTGGAGCCCGGGATGGGAGCGTGTGGGCCTCTTCGGTCCCAGCCACCCCGGAGCAGGCCGCCACCTGGCGACTGTGGATGTCAACGGTCTTCATGCCACTCAACCGACGCATGGTCGAGACGATCGACTCCCATGCCCACCTCCTGCGCGAGGACACCAGCCCAGAACCCCTGAAAGAGCTGTGCGCGATCGCTCAGATACAACGCGCGCACACCATGACATGTCCATCCGTCAGCCTGCTGCCTGGCCGCAGCATCGGCGGGCGGCGGATGGGCCTCGATGGACGCTCCGGAGTTGATCAGTTCGGTGGCGTGGGCGTGGTGCACCTGGTGGATGTCGACGCATCGGGGTGGTGCCGCCGGTGGAGGTGCAGGTGTTGCCGTGCTCGGGGCACACGCCCCACGGGACGCCGCAGGCGGGCGCCGAGCCCCGCCAACGGGCGGGGCGGCACCGCTCTGTGGGCCTGCCGGAGACACTCAGACGTTGTCCCAGATCCGGCCGTCGCCCAGCTCGACGGGGACACCGACGAGGGAGCCGTACTCCGTCCACGACCCGTCGTAGTTGCGTACCTCGGACAGGCCGAGCAGCTCGTGCAGGACGAACCACGTGTGCGCGGAGCGCTCGCCGATTCGGCAGTAGACGATCACCTGGCCCTCCGGCTCGCCATAGAGCGCGCGCAGCTCTCCCTGGGACCTGAACGTGCCGTCGGAAGCGCAGGCCCTGGACCAGGGAACGTTCGTGGCGGTGGGCACGTGTCCAGGCCGCTGCGCACCCTCCTGAGGCAGGTGGGCAGGGGCCAGCAGGCGGCCCGCGTACTCGTCGGGCGAGCGCACATCGATCAGCTTGACGCTGCCGACGCCCTTGATCACGTCTTCCCGCAACGCCCTGATGTCGGTGCGGGGCTCGTGGGCGAGGTAGACCGTAGGTCGGCGGGCAGGCTCATCGAGAGTGAGCGCCCTGCCTTCGAGCTCCCACTTCTTACGTCCGCCATCGAGCAGCCGGACGTCCGCGTGGCCGTAGATCGTGAAGTACCAGTAGGCGTAGGCCGCGAACCAGTTGCTGTTGCCCCCGTAGAGCACCACCGTGTGATCACTGGAGATGCCTTTTCTGGCCATCAGCCTTTCGAACCCGGCCTTGTCGACGAAGTCCCTCCGGACGGGATCCTGCAGGTCCGTGGTCCAAGTCAGGCGAACCGCTCCCGGCAGATGACCTCTGTCGTAGGCGGAGGTGTCCTCGTCCACTTCGACGAAGACCACCCGGGGGTCGCTCAGATGCGCCTGCGCCCAGTCAGCGTCCACCAGCGCCGTGTCCCTGCTCATTTTGGAAAGCCCTCTCTGTCCGGACATTTGCTGGGTCCAGCGTGAAGCCGGCCGATGGACGCCGGATGACAGAGCCAATGACGGATCTCGGAGACCGTCAATCAATCATCAAGATCGTGAGTGCAGGATCCAGAGGCCAACCAAGTTCGACGACTTGGGGACCTCTGATGAAGTGGAATCAGCTCACGACAGGCGCCGGCACGCTGCTCCTCGCCACCATGCGAGCACTCGAAGTGCCCAGCCGAGTGCGAGAAGCTCTCCAACGCCTGGTCGAAGCTGCTGGAGCCGCACATCAAGGACTGAGCTGTCAGCGACCGAGGACTGAAAGACCATGTCGGCAGGGGACACCGCCCACACGCGGTGCTGCCATGCCGGCCACGGCATGGAACTCGACTGGCCAGAGCGGTCGCGATGCTTGACCACGCTCACGCTTGGTCAGCCGGAAGGGGCGCGCACCTCGTGGTCGGCGGCGCTTGACGCATTCGAGGGCGTCGGCGTGCCGAAGGCTGACGAGGTGCGCGCCCGGCTGACCGTCGGGTGAGCGCCCGGGGGCTGGTGCCCACCCGACGGTCAGGTCAGGACAGCTTCCACAGCTGTTGGTTGCCCGGCTTGTTGCAGTCGATCGCCCAGATGGGCCTGCCGCCGTTGTCGTCGACGGTCAGGCAGCCGCCTTGTGGGTAGCCGTGGGTCATGTTGTAGACGTTCTTGATGCTGTACCAGCCGTCTCCTTCGGGGTCGATGAAGCGCCACAGCTGGGTGGGGCCGTGGTGGACGCGTTTGTCCTCGACCCGCCAGTTGTTCGGGATGACTTCCAGGACGTTGCCGGTGGCGGGGACCTCGATTTCCCAGGTGCCGTCGCCCTTGTCCCACACGGTGCGTCTGCCGAGGGAGAAGCCGCCTTGTGCGGTGATGGTCAGCTGCTTGCCGTGCTCGAGACGGTTACCCGGAACGGGCTTGGAGCCGTCGCCGCCGCCCTGGCATCCGTCCTCCAGGTCCTCATCCCCGCAGTCCGGCTTGTTCTCGACGCCGTAGGGGGCGAATGTCACACTGGTCTGCCAGTCGTTGCAGCCGCCGGCGCCGCAGGACCCGAGATAGTCGTCCTCTCTGACCTGGACGCCGTCGTCGGCGCGGTTGGCCGTCTCTGGCTCGATCCACTGGATCCGGTCGCGCTGGCCCTTACGTCCCTTGAGCGTGGCTTCGCCCTTCTCGAAGATGGCGATGCTGTAGGAGAACGTCTGCTGGGTGCCGTCCGCGCCGAGGTCGACCGTTTCCTGCTCGAGGATCGGCCTGCCGTCGGGGCAGTCGTCGCACCGCAGCTTGCTCAGGTCGACTCGGCTGTCGTCGGCGATGAGCACGTGGTATCCGAACGGGAGCTGGTCGTCGACCCCTGGACCGTCGTTGTTCCAGACGTCGTCAAGGACCGCCCGCATGTACTCTCGGCGATCATTCGCCTTCTGGGCCTCGTTCTTGAAGTGCCGCACGATGGCCTTGATGAGCTCTTTGGCCAGTCGGCGGCCGATCTTGGCCACGACAACCGGCAGGATGCGTTGCTGAACTCCGGCATTGACCTGGGCCGTGGCGGCCTGTGCCGTACCCGCGGCCCCGAATACCAGGCTCGCGCCCACGATGATGCCGACGAGCGCGCCGGCGATGCTTCGTTTCACTTGTGTCCACTCCTCGAGAACGGGATCTTTCTCGCTGGAGAGTCCACAAGATTCGCCTTGACAGCTGATTACTCGGTGATAGGTGAGCAGGTCCGCGAAGTCGACACAACGTCTATCCGCAGTCCAAGGACGAGGCCGTGTTCACCACCCTGGCGGAGATCGTCGCCTGGTGCGCCCGCTGGGGCCGGTAGCCGACGGGGCCGCCGTTGCGTCAGATCTCCCGGGTGATCGTCGAGGTCGGCCGGTCGAGCCGCCTGGCGATCTCGGCCTAGGAGAGCCCGTCGGCGAGTCCGGCCGCGATGCGCTCGCGGTCCTGCTGGGTCAATCGTCCTCCTGGTATGCCACCAGTGTTGCCTTCGCCGCCATTCATGCATCGAGATCCCTCCGGCGCCGCCCGGCGAGTGCCCGCATCCGAGCCATCGGTGAGCGTGCCATCGCGACCTTGAAGACCTGGAAGGTCCTGACCAAGCTGCGCTGCTGCCCACATCGCTCGACCGCACTCGTGCAGGATTCTGACGCCTCGGCGGATACATCAAAGATCATGCTTGAGGCACCTGTGGGAGATGATCCGCACTCGATGGTTACGAACGTGGACTCGCCGCGTTGGTGATTGGAGTCGATGGTTCGATACGCATCGGCGATGGGCTTGTATGAGCGGATCTCACGGTCAGTCGATCGCAGCAGGGCAGGCGGCTGGCGGTGCGCCAGGAGTTCGGTGACGCCACGTCGCTCTGCCGGTGCATGTGCGAGACGGGCGCCACTTGGTCGCTGATCACCTGCTATCGAACGGTTGGTCCCGGTGTGCGACGATGAGCGCTGAAGACGAGCGCGGACTGAGGAAGCCGGTGTGAATCCGGCGCGGTCCCGCCACTGTGATCGGCGAGCGAGTCCCGCACAAGGTCACTGCCCCGGCAACGGGGTGGGAAGGCCGGGATGAGTGTTGACCCGAGAGCCAGGAGACTCACGCGGTCGCCTCCTCAAGGAAATTGGGGCGGATCTCCCCAAGAGAGGATGGCTTGTGAGCATGACTGGCTCTCTCCTGGGATTCCGCACCGTCACGCGCTGTGATCGTTGTCGCGGAACGGCGGTCGCAGCCTTCTCCCAGGAGTCTCCCGATGGGTCTTACCCGCCCGCTCGACGGCGCGTTAGTCGCGCCGATGACACTGCGCCTTCACCGACTGTGCGCGGGATACCCGGGACGCCGGGTCCTCGAAGACCTTTACACGAGTGCGGAACCGGGCGAGTTGACTGTGCTGATCGGGCAGAACGGCACGGGCAAGTCCACGTTGTTGCGGACCATGGCCAGTCTGCAGCCGGGTCTGGCCGGTGAGGTGCTCATCGGCGAGGTCACCGTCGGCTCGGTTCCGGCCGCCGACCTGGCTCGCAGGCTGGCCACCGTCCTGACAGAACGTGATCTTCCTGCGTTGTTCTCTGCGCGGGAGGTCGCCGGGCTCGGCCGCCACCCGCACACCGGCTTCACCGGACGGCTCGGCCCGGCCGACCGCGAGATCGTCGCCTGGGCGCTGGACGCGGTCCGTGCCGGGCACCTGGCCGACCGGCAGGTGAGCGAGCTGTCGGACGGCGAGCGCCAGCGGGTACTGATCGCCCGCGCGCTGGCCCAGCAGCCGTCGGTGATCCTGCTGGATGAGCCGACGGCGTTCCTGGACGTCACCTCACGGGTGGCGCTGATGGGTCTGCTGCGCAAGCTGGCCAGGGAGCGGGAGCTGGTCATCGTGGTCTCCACCCACGATCTGGAACTGGCGCTGCGCGTGGCCGACCGCGTGTGGTTGCTGGGGCCGGACGGCGTCCTGCACACCGGCACCCCGGAGGAGCTGACCGCGCGCGGCCTGATCGGGGAGTGCTTCGACGACGACGAACTGGCCTTCGACCCGGCGGCCGGGGTGTTCGCCCTGCGACCGGCGAGCGCCAGGCGCGCCCGCCTGCCCGACGACCCGCTCCTGGAACGGGCTCTGGCCAGGGAGGGCTGGCGTGCGGACGCCGAAGGCCAAGCGTGGCTGGCCGTCGACAGCACCGAGCACGGATACCGGGTCGCCTACGACGGCCGGAAGATCGCCTTCGCCACGGTCGCCGAGGTCGCGGCCTGGGCCAGGCAAGTGGACGGCGAGCCCGGCCTGCTGCCCGCCGATCACGGCGCTCTGGCTGTGGCTGTCGCCGACGTGAGCACCGTCGGCGGCTACTTCGAGCTGGAGCTCGGCCCTGTGGAACCAGGCTGGTTCGCTTTCATGGACCCCTCAGCGCTGGCCGAGCGGATCGAGGAGGTCGCGGAAGCCCTTGGCGCCAAGGAGACCAGGGTCGCCGCGTCCATCCTGTTCCAGGGGCTGGCGGCGAGGTTGTGGTCACCGGTCGTCGGCGCGGCCGTGGCCCACGACCTGCTCCTCGACCTGGAGCACCTGTACTGGCGCCCGGCGCCCAGCGGACCTCTCCCGCTCAGGGCCCACCCCTTGGCCGGATGGCGCACCGCCCCTCCCGGTCTGATCTACCGCACCGTCGTCACCGACCTGCTCGAACCGCTCACCGCCATGGTGAGCGGCATCGTCAAACTCGCCCCAGGGCTGCTCTGGGGCAACGCCGCGTCCGCGCTGGCGGGCACCGTCCGCGCCCTGGCCCGCCAGCGACCGGAACTGACCGCCAAGGCCGTGATGCTCGGCCGCGAACTCCTGGAGACCGGACTTCTGCGCGGCACCGGAGAGCTGGCCGAACCCGCCCCCGGCCACCCCTTCTTCGTACGGCGCAGCTGCTGCCTCTACTACCGCCTGCCCGACGGCGGCAAGTGTGGCGACTGCGCGCTGATCCCCACCCAGACCCGCCAACAGCAATGGGCGCGAGAAACGCGAGGCACATCGTGAGTCACACCGTCGTCGAAGAGCAGGGCACAGGCACACTGCACGTGTGGCCGCTGCCTACGGACGAGGAGACCCTTCTCGCCCTGGTCACCGACCTGTTCGAGCGCCACTGGGAGCACATCTGGTTCGGCGTGATCGTGCAGGGCGCGGCCTGGGAGGTCGCCGCACCCAACGCCCCGGAGCGCATCAGCGTCTTCGACGGCTACGTCACCGTCGACTTCGGCCGCTGGCACTTCCACCTGTGCATCGGCGAGCACACCGCCAGCGGACCGGAGCTCGGCGCGATCCGCCGCTGCTCACGCGCCGAGCTGTATCGGTCGATCACCTCCGACGGCAGCCCGGCCTCCTGGGGCATGCGGATGTTCAACGGCCGAGGCGACCAGCTCATGACCGTGCTGCTGCCCAACCCGTTCCTCACCGACCGCCAGCAGATTCTCGACGAGCCCGACTTCGATCGGCTGGCCGCCTGGGACGAACTGCGCGCGAAATATCTCGGCCTGGAGCCCGACCCGCTCGACCGCACCGGCAAGGGGTTCAAGCACGCATGAGCAGGGTGACCATCTGCCGCGACTGCTGCTGCGGATCCGTGCGAAAGGTGCCGGGCCTCGACCACGAAGAGCAGGTCCGGCGCCTGTCCGAGCTCGTCGAGGTGCGCGTCAGCGACTGCCTGGACATCTGCGAGCAGGCCAACGTCATCGTCGTCCAGCCCAGCCCCGAAGGGCGACGAGCAGGTGGCCGTCCGGTCTGGCTCGGCCTGGTCAACCAGGCCGACGCGGTGGACGACATCGTGGCATGGGTGAAGGCAGGCGGTCCCGGACTGGCCGAACCACCCGCCATCCTCGACCTCTACCTCATCTCACCGCCCCGCAGAAACGAGACAAGGTCGGCATAAAAGCCGACAACCTCCACAGCTGTTCGCTAGCCCTACCCGATGGGTTTTGACGCGGTACAGGCTCATGAGGTGCGGGTCAGTTTCTCAGACGTCCTGAGGAACTTCGTGCCGTTCCACTTGTAGGTCTGGCGGACGATCAGATCGGGGCAGCAGTTGGGAGCCCGGTCGCTGACGACCTGGCCGCGTAGGTGTACTTGTCCGTGCCGGATGGTGACGTTCTGGGACTTGAAGTAGCGGTTCTTGCCCAACGCGCCGATCAGGCGGGGGGCTGAGCGTTTGGAGGCGCCGTCGTAAACGAAGGAAATTACGGGATTGCCCGACGTAGGGCTCGGGCAAGACGAAACGACCACGGTCTCGGGCTGTCCGTCACGCGTGAGGTCGCCTACAGCGGCGACGCGGGCGCGCACGACATACCAGGTGTCGTTCGGCCGTGGCTTGGGGCAGTGCAGCGCCCGCTCCACCACGGCCGCCCAGTCGATCCCGTCGAAGCGGTTCGTCGCCTGGTCGGTCTCTTCGAAGGCGGCGGCCGTGGCTGGAACCGCCGTACTGTCCGCTGTGGCGGTGCCCATGGCGAGGATCGGTGCCAGTGATGTCGAGATGGCGACGGTCCCCGCCCAGGCGCGGAGTCGGCGGGCCATCGGGCTGCTCTTGTGTTCGGCGCGTGAGTTCATGACCATTCCGATGCAAGGAACGCCGGAGAAGTTCGCTCGCCACTTCCAGGGCGGCGCCATATCGGTGAGGCGGCAGCTCCCGCCACCACGTGTTTAGGGACGCTTGATCCACACCGAGTCGGCACAGGTACGCTCGCCCTTGCCCTTCAGGGTCATACACAACTTGAACACGTCGATCCGGCTGAAGAACGTGCTGTCCGTCCCGCAGCCCGCGCGCGGGCCGTTGGAATCGGGCACGGTGTAGATGCCGAGCATCGAGGTGGCGTATTCACCGTCGATGGCGTAGCCGTCAACGTGCAGGTCACACACGGTGATGTGGCTGCGTGACGACGACGGCATACCGACCCTCTGGCGACGCGTGAAAACGGACTCACCTCGAGGCCCTGCGGGGCTATAGCGGAGGGGTGCTGAGCGTGGAGGACTGGGTGGAGACGTCGTCACGTCGGGGCTGAGGCGTTTGTGTCAGGAGTACCAGTCGCCGGCGGTCTCCTGGATCACCTTGCTGTTGCCACGCATGGACACGCCCACCGTGAGGACGGCCGTGACGGACTTCGGGTCGTTGAGCAGGCTGAAGATGTGGAACGAGCCGCCGTCGGTGGTGCGGAAGCCGTACGGGCGGCTGTGGGAGTGGTAGCCCATGTATATGCCCTTGGAGACCGTGCGGTAGGCGATCCTGCTGTAGTTGTCCTTGGCCAGCCGGTAGCCGTTCCTGCCCTCCTGCTCGTGGATGTCGTAGTCCCAGAAGACCATGTACTCCTGGGCGACGATCCTGCCGATAGCGCCCGGCATCGCGGTGACGTAGCCTTCGGCGTCCCGCTGCGGCTCGGGCATCCGCCGGCCGTAGTGCAGCGGCGTCTTGGCGGCCAGCCTGAACTCGCCGCCCTCGGCCCGCCAGAACGCAAGCACGTGCGCCCGGTCCTGGCCCGCGTAGGTGGCCTTGAGCAGGAACCACTGTCCGTCGGACATGGTCTGCTCGCGGGGCACGTAGTAGGTCTGTCCGGTCAGCCGGATCGGCTTGCGGATCTTGCTCTTGTCGCCGTCCTCCTCCACAGCCCACCGGTCGATGGCGGCCTCGTGCCTGGTGCCGTCCCAGAAGAGCTTGTCGATCAAGGCTGGGTCGTTCCACCAGCTGCGGTTCCTGATGGTGCGGTTGTAGGTGGCAAGCCAGCCGGCGGCCGCCCGCTTGGCGTCGGCGATCGTGAGGACGCCGGCAGTCGGTACCGGCGACGGTGAAGGTGAGGGCGGCGGGGTGGCGGGTGATGACGGGCGGCCCGCGGCGGACGGCCGGGCTTCCCCGGTGGGCAGGGTGATGGGCGGCAGCATCCCGCAGCCCGCGAGAGCGACCGCCATGACGCCGATGAGTGGTGCCTTACGCACGGTGCTTGGAAGCCCTTCGGGAGAACATCGCTGCTGGTCAGCCCCTTGTCAAAGCGCGGAGGGAGGCGCGGGCGAGGGTTGACGCACCCGCGCGAGCGGCGCGCTCGACGAGGTCAGCCGGGCCGTCGCCGGGCCTCCCGGCGAGAACGGCCGGAAACTTTACCATCCGGTGTCACGGCGGGCCGACCTGGCGTCCTGCTGGGCCCACCGTCACGCGCTGTCGAGCGCGGTGCCGTACAGCCGAAAGACCTTGATCTTGATCACAACGCGTCCTTCGCGGTCCTGCTACGCCAGGTAGACGGCGGGGTCGTCCTGCTCCCCGCCGGCGCGAGCAGTTCCGCGGGAGTGTCGGTCACCTCGGCCTCGCCTTCGGCGACGGCGAAGGACCAGATGTCGGGGCCGCTGATGTGGAGGGCGACGTGCGGGTTGTTGCGCGCCTGCCGGGCCTTGAGCCGCTCGGCCGTCGTGAAGATAGTCGACCACGCTCGCGACGCGATGCACGACGCCGGGCACCCGATCATGTTCTTCACCTTCTTCTACTGCCGGCCCTGTCATCCATGGGGTGATGACGAGGAACGGGGGCAACGGCTCGTACGTGGCTACACCGAGTCGGCTGATCTTCGTGCGCTGCCGCGTCCGGCCGGGAACCGTACTGGTGGGAGGGTGTTCCCCGAGCGCCATGCGACGCCGCGGCTCGGGAGGTCGCTGCCGGACGCGGCCGGAATGCGCCTGCACTGTCCGGACCTGTGGGGGCGTGTGCCGGGCGACAGCGGCAGCCGCGAGGCGTACGCGAACTGGGCCGTCGTCGACCGGGTCGCGCTCGCGCTCACCGGGGAACGCGCGCCTGGTCCGCACCAGCGCAACGCCGGTGTCGCGCTCGGCGGGTACCCGATGTGGGTCAACGGGGCCGACGAGACTGCTCCCGGGAGGCGGTCACGCCTCCGTCTCGTGGGTCAGGTCGTTGTGGCGCAGGCCGCGATCGGCGTCGACTGCCCGAACCCACCGTCTGGACGCCTGCGGCCGAGCGGGGGATCAAGCCCTGATCGCGGTGCCCTGGGCGGAGACCAGGCGCCAGGCGCCAGGGGCGTCGGCGGCGTAAACGTGGGTGTAGCGGCTTCCGGCGCTGAACGTGGTGCCGTCGGGGTTGGTGAAGTTCATGCCGGTACGCCCGACGACGATGCCCACTGTGCCGATGACCCGGACGATCGCCTCGTCCGGGAACGAGTGGATCCGCGGGAACCTGAGGGAGCCGGAGGCCACCAGGCCGAGCAGGATCCCCCTGTCGGCGACGGTCCCGTCCTCGACCCCGACCAGGACGAAGTCGTCCGCCAGGAGTTCCTCCAGGGCGGCGAGATCGCTCGCCACCAGGGCGTCGAAGAAGCTCTGGTCGTGCTTGAGGAGGGTGACCCGATCCAAGCTGCTCATGTTGCGACGATAAACGTTGACGTCAGTGACAAGGTCAAGCCAGCGTCAGGGGCACTTTCATCCGGGTGCGTCGGTCCAGCACCAGGCGCCGTACCAGAAGCCGTGCAGGAACAGGAGCGGGTGGGGGCGGGCACGTGCCTCCTCACACGACGAGAGTCAGTTGCGGGGGACGATTGACGATGACGCTGAGGCGCAGAGCGTCGACCACGTCGGCGGAGGCGGTCTTGAACAGGTACTCGGCGCGGGGGCAGGACAGATGGCCGCGGGCGAGCGCCGCCACCTCGACAGCGGGAGCGCCGCCTCGGGCTGGGTGGTCGCCGCCGCCGCGATGGTCAAGGCCAAGTACCCCAAGCTCGCCCCCTCGCTGGTCGCCCAGGCGCTCGCCGCTTCCGCTCGCCGTCCAGGCCGGCAAGGCGAGGACATCATCACCGCCGCCTACCGCGCGCGAGCCGCGCTCCTACGACACCTCGATCGGCTGCGGCTTCGTCGACCCGGTGGGCGCCCTGAAGGTGGCCGGCAGGTTCGCCACGATGAAGCCGGGCAAGGATTCCGTGGCGCCCGGCGCGCACTTCGGCGGCGTTCCCGTCCTGTCCCGCTCGGAAACACGGTTTCGGGCTATGCGCTGGGATTTTGCTGCGCGATCAGAACGGCGCCTGCCACCATCTCGAGGTGTGCTTGTCACTGGTCTACCGGTTGGTGCGGTGCTTGTTCGGTCTTGTAGCGGTACTGGTTCGTTCTGATCTGTCCAAAGAGGCTGAGCTGCTGGTGCTCCGTCACGAGAACCAGGTGCTCCGCCGTCAACTCGGTGGTCGGCCGCGGTGGGATCACGCCGAGAGGCTCTGGCTTGCGGTGTTGTCGCGATTGATCCACCGCTACCGGTGGGCGGAGGTGTTCCCGGTCGCGCCGACGACGATCTTGCGCTGGCATCGCCACCTGGTAGCGCGTAAGTGGACCTTCACCGACAGGCGGCGCCCGGGTCGGCCTTGCACCCGTCGGCCGGTCAGGGCGCTGATTGTGCGGATGGCGCGGGAGAATCCGACCTGGGGGCATCGGCGGATTCAGGGCGAGTTGGCTCGCCTGGGCTTCAGGATCGCGGCCTCCACGGTGTGGGAGATCCTGCACGGGGCCGGTATCGATCCGGCACCCCGCCGGGCCGGGCCGAGTTGGCGGCAGTTCCTGACCGCTCAAGCCCACGCGATCATCGCGTGTGACTTCCTGGTGGTCGGGACGATGCTGCTCAAGCGGCTGTATGTGCTGGTCTTCATCGAGCACGGCAGCCGGCGACTGCACCTGGCCGGAGTGACCGCGCATCCGACCGGGGCGTGGACGTTGCAGCAGGCCCGCAACCTGGCGATGGACCTGGGGGAGCGCATCGCCGGGCTGCGGTTCTTGATCCACGATCGGGACCCGCTCTTCACCTCCGCGTTCAGGGAGGTCTTCGAAGCTGAGGGGCTGCGAGCTGCGACAACTCTGCCGCGGACGCCGAGGATGAACGCCATCTGCGAGCGGGTCATCGGCACCCTGCGCCGCGAGCTCCTGGACCGGATCCTGATCCTCAGCGAACGTCAGCTGACCTTCGTGCTCCGCGAGTATCTGATCCACTACAACGGGCACCGGCCGCACCAGTCCCGGCACCAACGGCCCCCGGATACCACGACGCAGCCCGCCTGCGACGCGACCGATCTCAACGACCTGCGGACCGTTCGCCGAAGAGGCGTCGTCGCGGGCATGATCAGCGAATACCAACACGCCTCTTAGCTGCAGCCCAGCCGACGTAACCCAATATTCGAGCGGTACAGGACCTCGCGCAGGGCGGCGAGGGCCTGCCGCCGGGCAGATACCGGCTGACCTCTCCGTATGACGTCGATGCCCGCTGGGCGGCCAAGGGCAGCGAGCTGATGTGGAACGGCTACAAGGTGCACATCAGCGAGACCTGCCACACTCCCACCGATGCCCAAGCCGCCACCGGCAGCAACAGCACGCACGGCGTGAACGGCACGGACAGGAGGCCGCCCAACCTGATCACGAACGTGACCACAACCAACGCCACCGTGCCCGATGTGGTGATGACTTCGGTCATTCACCAAGGCCTGGCCCGGCGCGGACTGCTGCCCGCCGAGCGCTACCTGGACACCGGCTACGCCTCAGCTGAACTGATCGTCCAAGCACGCGAGCGGCACCGACTGATTCTGATCACCCCGCTCCTGGCCAACAACTCGGTCCAAGCCCGCACCCGCAACGGCTATGACCGGGCCGCCTTCACCGTGGACTGGGACAATCAGCAGGTCACCTGCCCGCAAGGACAGACCAGCACCTCCTGGACACCCTGCCGGCAGCGGGGCGCCCCGATGATCGTGGCGGCCTTCCCCGCCAGCGTCTGCCGCCCCTGCCCCGCGCGAACCTTATGCACCAGCGCCAAGCACGGCGGCCGTCACCTCACCCTGCACCCGCGACCGATCCAGGAAACACCGGATGCGGCCCGCGCCGCACAGACCAGCCACGCCTGGCGCGACAGATACAAGGTTCGGTGCGGCATCGAGGGCACCATCCACCAGGCCGTCGCGGCCTGCGGCCTGCGCCGCGCGCGTTACCGAGGCATCAAGAAGGTTTACCTCGAACACATCGTCTCCGCCATCGCGCTCAACCTGATCCGCCTGGACGCCTGGTGGAACGGCCATCGCCTGGACCGGACCCGCACCAGCCACCTGTCCCGACTCGAACCGGCCCTGACCGCCTGAAACGAGTTAACCAGCAGGGTCCTACACCGTCGTACCGCTGGAAGGGCGAATTAATCGCCCGAGGGTACTCGGCGGGCTGATCAACGAGTACCACGGAGCCGCGTAACCACTCCAGAGAACTCCCAGCTCAAGCCCGATGTAATGAGTTTTTGATGCGGTACGCCGCGCCCCAGACCCTTCGTAAGAAACCTGACTCCCAAGTCGCTGGCGCACGCGCCTGAAACAAGCTATAGCCCGCTACAAACCAAGGTCAGCTGATCCTCATAAAACCAGTCCGACTCAAGTATCGCACTAGTTTCGAGCGTAATGACAGACAAGATCCCAGCTTCGATATACCGTCGGGGCTTAACAATCCAGGCGGATCGCACAATATCCATACTTGCCGCAAGCGATTGAGGGACATCTGGAGTTGCATCAAGGGGTGACCTAAAGTCGCTTCGGCGAACCCTCTCTTGCCCCCGCTCGGCATAAATGAATTCGTATCCGCGAGAGGCCTGCAGCCAGCCTACCGACCAGAATTGGGCTTGCGTTCCAAGGTGCCCTAGGAGCTTGCGCTGCGTACCGGCTATGTCATTCGTGTCCAGAAACCAGTAGCCCCATGGAAGCTGTTGGATCAACAAGCATGGATCCTCTGCAAGATCCGAAGCCTCTCGTGCAGGAAGATACTCGAAGTGATATGCGTAATCACGTGCAACCCGTCTAGCGACCTCTTCCAACTCCAAGACGCCCCCTGTGGGGCGTACAACACTCCAGCTCGCTGGAACCCACAGAAGCCATTCGTGCTCAGTCAGGAGTGTCTCGTAGTGATCGAGAATGTCATCTATATCCATGCAGCCTACTCCACGATAGGGTGCGGATGAAACAAGCACCTGCACCCTATCACGGCATTCACCTTCTAGTAAGCCGATTCTCCACAGAGATCTTCCCTGGAGATAGGCTCATCGTACTTTTGGTCGAAGCGATTGGTGAACAGATCTCCTGTGAGCACTCGATCCTTTTGGTAAAAAGCCTCGAGCGCCAGGCCTGCGTCACTATTATGCTTGGCTATAATCGGACAGAACGACCACTTTTTAGTATTGGGTCCGTTCGTACGCTCGCGTGTTGAGGCGAAGGGGAATTCGTCGCACTCCTTGCCGAGGCTCGGATATTCGCCGAACATAGACTTGCAGATCGGCGTGGTCTTGTTGTGGTTCGAATCGGCTTCAGCCTTCGCGACTCGCTGCATATACAGGTGATCGTATGGAATTGAGCCCCCGGGAACGTCGCAGCCTCGTATTAGCTTATCTGGGTTGTCCGGCCAGGTCTCCCCGTCCGGGTCAGTGCAGGCGTTCCAGTAGTGCTGGTAGGCTTGCTTCATTTCTAGAAGCCGCTTGGAAGCCTGCGCCGTATAGGACCACTTAATCGCCGGCTTGGTCAGATAGAACGTACATCCGCCAATGGCTTTGATGTATTCAGCGGTATCGCAGCGAATAATATTCCCCTTGAAACCTTGAACATCCTTATTGGCCATGACGTATCGATACCCGCGGGTGTTTGGCCAGTCAGGGAAGTCTACCCATGCCTGGAAAGTCCCGTTCGATACCTTTTCGAGGTTATCCACCTCCTCCCAGGTGTTTCCCTGTGCATTAGGTTCCTGCCAACGAATAGGCCTCTTTTCGGAAGCTTTGGCGGGATCGCACTTGAATCGGAACGTGGCGCGGCCGTTGGCTACCCAGCTGCTAATTAACGCTTGCTTCTGGTTGGACCACGGCTGTCCGTTCCACGTGGAAACACTCTCGCATCGCGGGTTGTTTCCAATTCCCATTTTCAGAACCATGGTCTTGGTCGGCGGCATTGTGCCGTAGACGTTGTGATTGTAGACATATGCCTCGACAACTAAATCTCGAGATGTCTCCCCCTTGCTCCTGTCGCGTCCTCCGACGCCAGTAAAGGTGTAGCCGATTAGCATCACATCTGCCATGTAGCGTTCGAACTGGAGCCCGTGATCGACAGCCGCGACTACCTTCCCCATCTGGCACCATGAGTAGTGATTCATGACCCAGCCGACGCCACGACCGGCGAGTGCCCTCTGCTCGGCGCATTTTTGTGGAGTCATCCGCTCAAAAGCGCCTCCCGCCTTAGGCGGAACGTTCTCAGCCTCAGGAATGCCTGCGAGAGTTGCCGCCGTATTCAGTGAGGTGCTCGCCTGCGTCGGCGTGCTAACAGGGATATTCATGTCCGCTTGGATCTCATCCGAAGTTTGCGCTCTACTGTAGATGCGAACCTCGTCAATGATCCCGTTGAAGAACTCGCCCCAGCGGGTGTTGCCACCGATGTGCAGCTCCCCGCCATCATCCGCTAGGTTTCCGGACATTGTCAATTGGCCTGCTTCCAGGCCGTTGATGTAGAGCCGAGAAATCGTCCCATCGTATGTAACTGCTAGATGACTCCAGCTATTCAGAGGCAGCGTCGACCCGCCGTTTACAATATGGTGCTCACTTGCGCCGCTTGACAGCATCCACGCAGATGGTTTTTCCCCGTTGGAGGCGTACAAGCCATACGCGGATCCGTCAGCGTGATCTTTCATGGCCACGGTGCGATAGCTGGAGAGGTCAGTGGGATTCACCCATGCCGAAAGCGTCATTCCTTGGCTGAGCTTCAGGGAGTCGCTGGCGCCTACCGTGACCCAGCTTTCAGATAGTCCCGAGAACGAGAGTGCACGCCCGTATTTTCCTGGAACCCATGAAGCCCCACTCATGGTGCCCGAATTCCCGTTTCCAGAAGAGTCAGGAACACTTGCACCCGAAGCTTCATTCAGGCCATAGGCTGCGACCAGGCCCATCGTGGAGACAGCTGCACTTGTCATGAAGCTCCACTGATGCGGAACTGTCATAGTGTTGCCAGCGGCGTCCTTGGCGCCGCTCACTTCGACTGTGTAGGTAGCGCTTGGTGCTAGAATGCCTAGGGGAGTCTCGATCCGAATACGACCGTTATCCTGGGTTGAGGACTGTGTGGCTACGTTCGCACCTGCAGAGTCCTTGACTACGATGTGAGCTTCTGTGGTTGCTTCACTGAATTTAACTCGGATTGCCGTGTTTCTGGGCACGGACGTTGCGCTTGCGTTTGGCTCCGTTGATATGACAGCGGGTGCGAGTGCATCAGGATCTGGAGAAGGATCGTCGGGATCTTCTTCGATCGCGTCGATTACCGGAAGCTCAGTGTCAGTGTGACCGACCGTATCTCGCGCCTCGATGGCCTCCACATCCGAGAGGGAGGGTACTACCGGTTCAGCATCCGTGGCACCTACCGCAGATGGATTGGCTGCATACCTTTCGATATCAGCGCGATTTTCCATTCCCGCTTCGTCTGGCGCGAACCACCCCACGGCGCCAATCGAGGGGTCTGGAGCCTCATATTCGACGAAGAAGTAGGGGTGATGGCTGCCGTCGGAGCCGCCCGCCCAGTTGCCAGACAGGTACTGTCGCCAGTTGTTCGCACCGGATTCGCCCACCGCGCGGATCATCACCCCGTGGTTGGGCTGTCCGTCCGCCCAAGCTTGGGTGATCTCCTCGATGGAATACCAGAGTTCACCCTCGTCCATCCAGCCTGAACAGCTCTGGTCGAGGCCATGGGGATTGATCACGTGGCCATCCGCCACGGCGAGCGGCTGGTTGGACCAGGTCAGCGTGTTGACAGTCCAGCTACTGGCGATGCGATGCATGGAGATGTCGCCGACGTAGGAGCCACACCGGTGGGAAAGGTAGTTCCAGAGGATGATGTTGGCGTCCAGGATCTGCCGGCCGATGAACGGTGCGCCGGTGAGATTGAACTTCAGGTAGGAACGGTAGTTGTAGCCGTCTCGGCGCCCGGCGAAGATGGCGGCCGAGTTCGCGGAATAGCTGCCATTGACATAGTTGCCGCCGTTGGCGATGAAGGTGTCGTCGGGAGCACCGGCCCCGTGCCAGGGTGTCGGGTTACCGGCGGCCACCGTCACCGGGTAGGTCACGGCCGGGTCGGCCAGGAACGTGGCGTCGGGTGTGAGGACGAGACCTTTATCGTCGCCGCTTCCGCTGAGGGCAGCGGTCGCGGTGCCAGCCTTACCGGTGCCGGGTGCGGCCATCGCCTTGGCATCCAGGACCGGCAGCGTCGACAGGTCGGCGACCTTCTTACCGTCCGCGAGGGCGGCAGGCTTGCCGCCGGAGGACTTGCCCAGCCTCATGCCGGTGGGCGGGTCGATCGGCACGGGAAGCTTGAGCGGCTTGCCGGGCCGCTCACGGATCACGATTTGGTGCTGGTAGCCCTCCGGGGTCGCGATAACGACCAGGTCGACGTTGCGGCCGTAGGCGGAGCGGTAGGTGGCCGTGTTGCCGGACAGTTCCGGTACGGGCAGTTTGCCGGGCGGGGCGATGCTGATCTCGCCAGGCTGGCCTTCTTTGACCCCAAGGGAGTCGCCCTTGGCGGTCAGCAGAGGAACATCGCTGCCGCCATTGGATAGTCGGAGGTCCAGCTTGGTCATCCGGGGTTTGACGACGCCGTTCTCCACGACCAGAGTCGGGTCGACCTTGTGCCAGGCGCCGTCGCGGTGAACGCGGACGATGGTGCTCGAAACATAGGTTCGAACCGTCTTACCGCCAGGCATGGCGACGGTGGTCATGTTCTCGGTGTGCAGGCTGGGGATCTCCACCTCCTTCTTGGTGCGCTGGGCCTCGGCCTTGGCGGCGTCCACCGGGTTTGGGGTGTGAGATGTGTTCGATGGTGTGGTTGCCGTCGCAGTCGGCGTGGGTTCGGCGATCGCCGGTGGCGCAAGGAGCGAAGCCGAGAGTGCGAAGGTTGCCAGGATGGAGCCTCGGCGACGCGTCGCGGCTGATAAGCCGGACGTGGGTCGAGCGCGTTTCACATATACCCTTTCGCGTCTAATCGGTCAAAATGAGGCGATCATGGCATGTTGTTAAGGCGCAGTAAAGATCGTCTTTGTGTCTGATAAGCGCCCTTCCGTCATTAGGGCTGGTAGTCGGGACGACGGGACGCGTCCCCTGTGGAGTCCCTGTGATTCCTTGATCCCTTTTCATCCTGAGTAACGGCCCTCCTCGACGAACTGCAGCGAGGATCGCCTGAACGAGGGCGGTCGCGCGGTGCGGGCAGCAGCGCAGCTTGGTCAGCACCTTCCAAGACTTCAAGGTCGCGACGGCACGCTCGCCGATGGCTCGGATACGGGCATGCGAGCGGTTGACGTCCCGCTGCCCTCGCGACAGCCAGGGCCGATGGCGATGTCTGTCGGTGCCGAATACCGTGTCGCCTTATGCGACCTGCGTGTATTCGTGTAGGAGGCCGCCGAGGTGGTCGCGTCGGATGACGTTGATATCAGCGTCGACAAGGCTAGGAAGGCCTCGCAATGAGATCGTTCCATCCTGAAGTTGCTGGTCGGGGCCTGGTGTGATCGGGTGAGGGCGTGCTCTGGCTGGTAGTGGGTGCAGATCATGCTGCGTGATCATCCGTCAGCGGGTGCGCTCGGTGGTGGCCAGGACCATCAGTGCGCGTAGCAGCTTGGTGACGTGGATGGCGTCCATGCAGACCTTGGTGAGGATGCGCCAGGCCTTCAACGCGGCGAAGCCGTGCTCGACGGGGGCGCGTTCGGCGCTAATCAGCCGGTTGACCTGCTTCTGCGCCTGGGTGAGGGGCCTGCCGCGGGCGGCTTTGCGGCCGGTGATGATGACCTGGTCGTCGTCATCGTCGCTCAGGCCGACGAAGCCGAGGTCGGCAATCGCGCGCAGCCCGGCCTCACGCAGGCGGGCGGTGGGGCGGTTGTGGCGGGCGGTGGTGATCTCGGATGCGCGGCTGGGCCGGATGGCGGAGACCCACAGCAGGTTGCCGCGGGTGTCGGTGAGCGCCTGTACCGCGTCAAAACACCGTCGCTACCGCATCGAGCTGCGGTTTGACCGAGCTGCCCACGCCGACAAGATCACGTCGTGTGCCTCTTCGCCTGCTGTATCTGATCGCGGTTCGGGTGTTTGGCTGGCTGATGTTGCTGGGCCGTCGCCAGGCGTCGAAAGACGTGGAGATCATGGTATTGCGGCATGAGGTGGCGGTGTTGCGGCGTCAGGTTGGGCGCCCGAAGCCGGACTGGGCCGATCGGGCCGTTCTCGCGGCGTTGGCCGGTCGCTGCCAGCGGGGCTGCGCGCTCATCGGCTGGTCACTCCGGCGACGTTGCTGGCGTGGCATCGTCGCCTGCGCCGACGGGCATGGATCTACCCGCATCGTGGCGGACGGCCGAGGACGAGCCAGGAGGTCCGGGACGTGATCGTCCGCCTGGCGCGGGAGAATCCGGCGTGGGGCCA
>NZ_JBEZDO010000061.1:0-21148 GCF_040648355.1 Nonomuraea sp. NPDC049152
GGCTCATCGGCGATCGGAATCGATCCGCACGGCCCGCTGGTCTCGCAGTGGCCCTTGACCCGGGCGGGAGCTCCCGCCGCCCGCCAGGCGCGCTCGTCCTCGGCCGTGGCCGGGCGGGCGCTGACCTGCCGCCACACCTGCTCGAGCACCGAATGGGCGGGGTCGCGGGGCTGCCAGGTCTCGCGGCGGCCGACCACCACGAGCCTGTAGCCGCCGCTGGACAGGTGGTTGCCGTCGATCCTCACATCGCGCCAGTAGGCGCCGCTCACTGCGGGGAGCTTCTCGATCCTGTCGGCCAGGTCGAACAGTTCCTGGTTGGTCCTCGGCGGACTGAGCACGGCAGGGGCTGATGCCAGGTTCGTCACCAGCGCGAAGGCCAGGGCCACGATCGCCGCCGTGGCCAGCGGCGCCCACAGGACCCACAGGCGGGGTAGGTGTTGTAGAGCGCGGTGAAGCGCTCATGGGGGTTTGGCAAGCCGGTTCCTTCGGTTGGGGGCAAACGTTCGTAGAGCAAGTGGTCCGAAGGAAGGCTTTCTTACATCCCGATTCCGCATCTTCCCAACAGTTCGACCTCGGGCCCCTACCAGGATCCGACCCCGAGCGGGCCGACTGACCAACCCCGCGTCCCGCCTACGGCCCCTCCGGGGCCCTCTTCGGCTGGCGGCGTACTGCGTTGCCCTTCAGGTGCCCGTACACCGTCGAGCGCGGCACCCCGAACAGGTCCGCGATCTGCTGGACGGTCTTGTCCCGCGTGTCGTACAGCTGCTGGGCGAGGGCGGCCTGGTCGGCGGTGAGCCTGGGCCGGTCGCGAGGTCTGAGGGCGCGCGGGCCGACGGAAAGGTCGGGCTCGACGAGGAACCCAAAGAGCCAGGGCGGGGCCGGAGGGAGTGGGCGAGAGAAGAGCCGGTGGCCGGAGGGTCGGAGGGAGCGGGCGAGGGGAGTAGGGGGCGGGACGGTGGACGGCGGAGGCTGGGGGTGGAGGCCAGGTGCGGGGGAAGGGAGATGGTTCGCCCCTGCGTCAGTCACGGCGCAGGAGTCAGCCGACGGCCTCGTCGGCGAAGCCCGGGACCCACTGGATCACCTCGTCGCGAAAGCGGGCGGTTGTCCCGAGCTGGCACAGCACCCCCACCCCCGCCGCATGGACCCGGTGGATCAGCACGTACGAGACGGGCAGGTTGAGCTGCCTGACCACGTTCGTCGGGCGTAGGTCGGTCGCGCTCGCCGCCTGTGCCTGCAGCCATTCCCTGCTGAAGGTGAACTCCTCGACCGCCGTCGGCTCCACGTAAGGGGCCAGGAACCCGCGCAACGCCTCAGGGTCGATCTCGATGTGCTCCTGGATGAAGCCTTCGTCACGCAGTCCAGCCACGACGGTTTCCATGTCGCCCTGGTTGAAGATGCGGGTCAGCTGGCCGAACATCTTCGGGTATCCGTCGGGCAGCTGGTTGACCGCGCCGAAGTCGAGCACGCCGAGCCTGCCGTCGGCCAGCATGCGGAAGTTGCCCGGGTGCGGGTCGGCGTGGAGCATCGCGACGCGGGCCGGCGAGGAGAACAGGAAGCGCACGAACAGCAGCCCGGCCCTGTCACGATCTTCCTTGGTGCCGTCGGTGATGATGCGCGACAGCGGAGTGCCGTCCATCCACTCGGTGACCAGCACCTCCTCGTTGGCCGCGATGACATCGGGCACGAAGAAGTCGGGATCGTCGGCGAACTCCTGGGCGAAGGCGTGCTGCGCCTCCGCCTCGTGCAGATAGTCGAGCTCCTCGGCGATGCGTTCGCGCAGCTCGGCCAGGACCGCCCTGATGTCGAGCCCGGGCAGCAGCACCCCGAAGAGCTTGCCGAGGCGCGCCAGCTGGGCGAAGTCGCCGAGCAGCGCCTTGCCCGCGCCCGGATACTGGATCTTGACGGCGACCGCCCTGCCGTCGTGCCACACGGCCTTGTGGACCTGTCCGATGGAGGCGGCTGCGGTTGGCCGGTCCTCGAAGGACTGGAAGTTGTCGCGCCAGTCGTCGCCCAGCTGCTCGGCCAGCACCTTGTGGACGGTGGCGGTGGGCAGCGGGGGAGCGGAGTCCTGCAGCTTGGTGAGCGTCGCCCGGTAGGGGCCCGCTATCTCGGGGGGCAGCGCCGCCTCGAAGATGGACAGCGCCTGGCCGAGCTTCATCGCGCCGCCCTTCAGCTCGCCGAGCACCTTGAAGATCTGCTCGGCGGTGCGCTGCTGGATCTCTTGGGCGACCAGCTCGGCCGACTTGCCGCCGATCCGCTTGCCGATGCCCATGACCGTACGGCCGGCGAACCCGAGCGGAAGGGTCGCAAGCTTGGCGGAGCGCGTGACGGCGCGACGCGGAAGATCACTCACCATGACGCGCGACATCTCATGTCGAGATGCCGCTTCCCCCCTTCGTGGTCCGGACCTGACGGGGCCCTCGGTTCTGCGGCTGGCCCGTCAGCAGCAAGAACCTGGCTCGACCATTGTTAGCGCACCTAGGTCGTTTCGCCAGCAACGACATTGTGGATGCACCCTCCAGGATCGGCGCTTCCATCGCCAATCAGGCAAAACATCCATTGTGCCGTTTGTCACAGCGCTGTCCTGACCATCGATATGAGCAAGCGCATGTCCGGCAGCGGCCGCCGCGACCAGCGATGACAGTGCCGAACCACAAGCGATCTCGCCCGCGGGGAAGCCGCCGAGCCTGGCGGTGACGATCGGCCACGCAGGGTCGCGATCGCGCCGCGCGAGATCGAGGCAGTGCAGGCACGCGGTCTCGCCCGGCCGTACGAGAGGGCCGACGGAGCCGTGGCCCTCGAAGGCGGCCGCAAGCAGGTGGGGGATCTTCATCGCGACCAGCTCGGACACCAGCACCGCGTCGAGCGGGCCGACAGGCGCGAGGACGACGAGGTCGGGCCGCTGCGACCCGTCCCCGAGCTGCGGCCCACCGGCACGCGCATCAACCGACCCCTCCGAAGCCGACCCCTCGGGCATCGACCGTCCAGGCGCCGAGCCTCCAGGCATCGACTCTCTGAACATCGCGCCTCCAGGCACCGAACCTCCAGGCACAGGGCCTCCAGGCAAGGGGCTTTCAGGCACGGGGCCTTCAGAGGTCGAGGGCTTGGAGGCCGAGGTGCCCTGGACAGAGCCCCCGGAGACCGGGGGTCCGGCCGAGGCGCCGGAGACGGGAGAGCGGGCGGCCCCCGCCGTGATCCGTCTGGCCACGGACACCGCGCCCTCCTCACGCGGCAGCCCCAGTTCCTCCCAGCCGAGCCCGCCCGGCACGAGATCCTCCGGCCTGGTGGGCTCAGGGTCGATCACGCGCACCTGCCCCACCCCCGAGGCGGCCAGCAGCGCGACGACCTGCGCCCCCACCCGGCCGGCGCCGTAGACCCGCACCCGCGCCTCCCTTCGCCTGCGCATCGTCGCGAGCGCGCCCCCAGGCGTGGTGGAGGCCAGATCGAGCGCGTCGAGGTCGGGCCGCAACCGGTCGCGCTCGGCCAACGTGAGTCGCGCGAGGGGAGCGGGCCGCACGGCCGCGTCGTCGAGCACCCCACGGGCCGTGAGGGTGTCGAGCAACGACTGGGCGCCCTCCTCCGACAGCCCCGCCTTGGATGCCTCCCTCATCACCTGCCCGATCTCCCTCGTGCCGTCGAGCCGGTCGATCCACTGCTTCACCGAAGGCGCCAGATCGCTCACCAGGATCGCCCTGCGCGGATGCACGCCGAACTGGAGGGTGTGCTCGTCACGGAGGATCCTGCGCAGCACTGGTTTCACACGTGGCCTCATGGCGCGCAAGATTCGCACCGCGCATCATGATCACGGAGCGGTTTCCCCCGCCCTGTGGATAACCCGTGCCGCCCCCGCGAGGGGCTGTGGATACTCTCTCCCAATGAACGAGCTCTTGATCGATCGGCACGACGACGGGGTCGTCCTGCTCACCCTCAACCGCCCCGACCGCCGCAACTCCATGACCGACGGCATGACCGCCGAATGGGCCGAGACGATCGGCGCGCTGGCCTCCGACAGGGACGCCCGCTGCCTGGTGGTCACCGGCGAGGGAAGCGCCTTCTCCTCCGGCGGCGACCTGTCGTGGCTGGCGGAGCGCGGCGACGAGAAGGTGCCCGCGCTCCGCGACCGCATGCTTGCCTTCTACCGCACCTGGCTGTCGATCACCGACCTGGAGATCCCCACGATCGCCGCGGTCAACGGCCCGGCCGTCGGCGCGGGCCTGTGCGTGGCGCTGGCGTGCGACCTCGTCTACGCCGCCGACGACGCCAAGCTCCTGGCCCCCTTCACCTCGCTCGGCCTGCACCCCGGCATGGCCGCCACCTACCTGCTCCCGAGCAGGGGCGGGATCAACCTCGCGCGCGAGCTCCTCCTCACCGGCAGGACCATCAGCGGCGAGGACGCCGCGCGCGAAGGCCTCATCAACCGCTCGTTCCCGAAAACCGATCTTCTTCCGAAAACTCTGGAGATCGCGAGAAGTGTCGCGGCCAACGCTCCGATCGCGACTCGGCTGACCAAAATCGCCCTCAAGACTGCGCACAATGACCTCGATGAGGCGCTCAAATGGGAGTCGCTGGCCCAGCCGGTGACGATGACCTCGAACGACATGCTTGAGGGCCTCACCGCGCATCGGGAAAGGCGGGTGCCCAAATTCACCGGCTCTTAATCATGCTGACCAGCGAAAACAGAGGCTCACCCCCTGTGGAATTTCGTCAGTGTCGGCTAACGTGCATATGTGTCCCCCGAGAGAGTCGAGGTCCGTCGAAGTTCTCGTCGCCGGCGTACGGTCTCCGCGTACCGCGACGGCGACAAGACCATCGTGCTCCTGCCCGCCTGGCTGAGCGGCGAGGATGCGGATGAATGGGTGAGCCGGATGCTCGATCGGCTGGCGGCCAAGGAGCAGCGCAGGCGTCCGACGGACGAAGCCCTGCTGGAAAGGGCCATCGAGCTCTCGGCGAAGTACCTCGACGGCAAGCCCCAGCCGACCAGCGTTCGATGGGTCGACAACCAGCAGCACAGATGGGGTTCATGCACCCCTGACAGCGGCACGATCAGAATCTCGACGCGCCTCAAGGGGCTGCCCGAGTGGGTCATCAACTACGTCATCATTCACGAGCTCGTGCACCTGCTGGTGCCGAGCCACGGGCCCGATTTCTGGGCACTGGTCGAACAGTATCCCAAGGCGGAGCGGGCGCGCGGCTTCCTTGAAGGATTCTCCGCCGCGGCCAGCAGCACCCCGGAGGAGTGTTGACCCGTGTTGTCGCCGTTCTTGTACGGCAAAGCATGACGAATGCCGCACCCGGCGATCCTCGTGAGTTCCTGGAAGCCATAGTCGAGGACACCTACGAGATGGTGGCGGGCCTCGAACTCGTCACGCCCGTCCTCGCCACGAGCGTTCCCGGTTTGGATCATCTCTTGTGGCCCGGCACGGACATTATCCCGATAAATGAGGACACACCGCTTAAGGACATCTTCAAGGCGATAAATGCTGATCAAGCGGTGATTGTCAGTGGGGACGCCCCCGACCTGCCGCCCCTCCTCATCGGAAAGCTGTTCCGCGAACTCGGCAGGGCCGAGCTGACCGTCTGCCCCGCCGAGCAAGGCGGCGCGGTCGCCATCGCGGCGACCCTCCCCTTCCCCGACTGGGCCGCCCCCGACCTCGACGCGGTCGACCCGGTGAAGGAGCTGCGCGCCCAGGCCCCTGGCCCCCGCATGGTCGCCACCACCCCCGGCTGGCACCGCCTGCGTGCCAGAGCCGACCTCGACCGCCTCGACCCCGGTCTGGAAGGCTGGGACAACACCAGAGCCGTCACGGCACGGTGAGGGCGGCGAAGACCGCCCGGTGATCGGTGCCTGGCACCGTGTGCACGCCGACCTCCCGCACGCCCACCCGCGAGTCGACCAGCACGTGGTCGATCGTGATGATCGGCGGGATCCGCTTGTTCGCCGGCCAGGTGGGCACCAGACCCTCACCGACCTCGTCGGCCGCGTCCTTGTAGCCCCGCCCGAGCAGCTCGCGCATCGCCGCGTGGTCGAGGCTGGCGTTGAAGTCGCCCGCCAGCACCCGCACGGCGTCGCCTGAGGAGGCGGGGAGCGCCCGCAGCGCGGTGTTCCACTCCTGGACCTGCGGGCCCAGCGGCGGAAAGGGATGCACGGCCACCACCTGGACGGGCTTGCCGCCCGGCAGCGCCAGCGTCGCCGCCGGCATCTTGTTCCCGGTCGGCGGGATCAGGCCCCACAGCTGCGTCAGCGGGTACTTCGCGTAGAGTCCGCTGCCGCCCGCGCCGTACTCGTCCTCCAGCACCCGGTACGGCATCAGGTCCTTCAAACCGGCCGAGTCGAGCCGCTCGACCGCGTCGGGCGTGAGCTCCTGGGTCGACAGCACGTCGGGATCGAAGCGCCGCACCAGCTCCATGACCGACGCCGCGTCCGCCCTGCCGAACAGCATGTTGAGCGTGAGCACCTTGAGCGGCCTGCCCGCGGTGGCGTCAGCCGTACCGAGAGCTCGGGGCAGGACGCTGAGACTCAGGGCCGCGGTCGTGATCATGGCCACGGCCGAGGCCGCGCGGTTGCGCGAGGCCAGGGCGATCAGGAGCGGGATCACGGAACCCGCGGCCGCGTACGGCGTGGCCGTCATGAGCTGCGTGGTGAGCGAGCCGCGTTCGAGCCCGCCGACCCTGGCGGCGGCCCACACGGCGAACGGTGACACCGCGACCCACGCGAGCTTCTTGAACGGGAATCCGCGACGCGCGGGCGTCACGATCGTGCCACCGACCATGTCCACATAACCCCCTGCCAGGGGACTCTAACCGAGCGAGTGTGAACCCGCCGTAAGAACCTGCCGGCCACGCCTGGCCAGCAGCCTGGTGGCCTCGTCGGACAGCTCGGGGATCTCGTCCACGGGGAACCAGCGCAGGTCGAGCGACTCCTCGCTCATCACCGCCTCCGCGCCCTCGGGGGCGACCGCCGCGTACTCCACGTCGAGATGCCAGCTGTGGGGCGGGTGACACCACACCTTGTGCCTGTCGAGCGCGAGCGGCCCTGGTAGCAGCCGGAGCCCTGCGATCCCCGACTCCTCCGTGGCCTCGCGCAGCGCGACACCGGCGAGCGAGCCGTCGTACGACTCGCAGTGGCCGCCCATGGGCAGCCACATGCCCGCCTTCGGGTGCAGGGTCAGCAGCACGCTCGCCCCGTCGTGCGAGAGCACGGCGGTGGTGGCCGTGAGATGCCCCGGCGCGCACCCGCGCGTCATGGCGTCGGGATGCCGCCGCAGGTGCTCGAGGAACTCGCGCCTGAGCTCCTCCTCGGCCGCGGTGGGCGCGGACCATCCAGCGAGTACGGCTACCGCGTCGCGGTGAAGGGTCAAGCCTCGCCGTCCTCGAGCTTGGAGATGTCCCAGGCGGTGTCGCCCTTGACGAACGTGTCGGGGTCGTCCAGGTCGTCGGCCGTCGGCATCAGGTCGGGGTGGCCCCAGATCGCGTCGCGTCCGTCGACGCCCTTGTCGGCGAGCAGCGCCTGCCAGAGGACCGCGGCCTCGCGCAGCCGCCTGGGCCGCAGCTCCAGGCCGACCAGCGTGCTGAACGTCGTCTCGGCGGGGCCGCCTGTCGCGCGGCGTCGCCGTACCGTCTCGGCCAGCGCGTTCGCGGACGGCAGCTTGCCCTCGGCAGCGGCGTCGACCACCGTGGCGACCCAGCCCTCGACCAGCGCGAGCATGGTCTCGAGGCGGGCCAGGGCGGCCTTCTGCCGCTCTGTCTCCTCGGGCTTGAGCAGCGCGCCGCCGCTCAGCGCCTCCTGGAGCGCCTGGGGGTTGTTGATGTCGAGGCCGCGGATCTGCTCCTCCAGGGCGGAGGTGTCGACCGTGATGCCCCTGGCGTACTCCTCGACCGCGCCGAACAGGCTCGCGCGCAGCCACGGTACGTGCTGGAACAGCCGGTGGTGGGCCGCCTCGCGCAGCGCGAGGTAGAGCCTGATCTCGTCGGCGGGCAGCTCGAGGCCGTTGCTGAAGGAGGCGATGCCGCCGGGCAGCAGCGCGGCGGTGTCGGACAGCGGCAGGCCGATGTCCGTCGTGCCGATCACCTCGCGGGCGAGCGAGCCGAGGGCTTGGCCGATCTGCTGGCCGACCATCATGCCGCCCATCTGCTTCATCATGCCCATGAGCGGGCCGAGCTGCGCGGCCATCTGCTGGGCCTCGGGCGGCAGGTCGCCGCCGCCGATCACGCCGCCCATGGTGTCGACCATGCGCTCGGCGATCGGCTCGCACAGCTTGCGCCAGACGGGGATCGTGTTCTCGATCCACTCGGAACGGCTCCACGCCTGCGGGTTCGACACCCCGCTCGGCAGCGCGGTCGCCTCGTTGAGCCACAGGTCGGCCAGCTGCAGGGCGTCGACGATCTGGCGCCGTTCGCCCTCCATGACGCTGGGATCGCCCTCGGCGACCACCGCGTGGCGGGCGATGTTCTTCGCCATGTCCCAGTTGACAGGGCCCGAGCCCTGAGGCGCCGACAGCATGTCGGCGAACTGGCGCATCGCCTGAGCCATCTGCTCAGGGTTGCCGAACATGCCGAACGGGTTCTCGTTGGGGTCGTTTTCGCGACCTGGCAGGTCAGTCACCGCTCTACCTCGTGCAGGATGGAGGAGTCCACATCCGCCACGTTAGTCGTCCTACGGCGGATCAGTGCAAAGTGAGGACCTGGTGCCTACCTCGAAACGCCCGCGCCAACCAGTCGTCGCCGTCACCGGCGCGTCCTCAGGCATCGGCCGCGAGCTCATCGCGAAGCTCGCCACCAACGCGGATTTCCGCAGGGTGGTGGCCATCGACGAGCAGCGCGGCGACGTCCAGGACGTCACCTGGCGAGTGATCGACGTGCGAGATCCGCTCTTGGCGAACCGGATCTCCGACATCGACGTCCTGGTCCATCTGGCCGGCGACTACGCCCTCGACTCCGACCCGGCCGAGCGGCGCGCCTACAACCTGCGCGCGGCCCAGACGGTGCTGACCGCCAGCGCGGCCGCACGCGTCCGCCGTGTCGTCCTGGTCACCAGCGCCATGGTGTACGGCGCGGCCCCCGACAACGAGGTGCCGCTGGCCGAAGGCGCCGCGGTCGCCGCCGAGCCCGACACCGGCGTGGTCGGCGACTACCTGGAGATCGAGGCGCTGGTGCGCAGGGCCGCGCGCAGCCATCCCGGCCTCGAGGTGACGGTGCTGCGCCCCGCCGCCGTCGTGGGCCCCGGCATGGACACCGTCATCACCAGGCACTTCGAGTCGCCCAGGCTGCTGACGGTCAAGGGCTGCTCGCCGCGCTGGCAGTTCTGCCACATCGACGACCTGGTCTCCGCCCTGGAGCTGGCCGCCCGCGGGGTGGTCACGGGCGTGGTCGCGGTCGGCTCCGAGGGCTGGCTCGAACAGGAGCAGGTGGAGGAGCTGTCCGGGATCCGCGGATTCGAGCTGCCCGCCGGCCTCACCTTCGGTACGGCACAGCGCCTGCACCGCCTCGGCATCACCCCCGCCCCCGCGACGGATCTCCACTACGTCGTCTATCCATGGGTCGTCGACTGCGTCAGCCTGCGCGAGGCCGGATGGAAGCCCGCCTGGTCCAACGAGGCCGCGCTGGAGCAGCTGCTCGAGCTGCGCGGGAACAAGACCACCGTGGTCGGCAGGCGACTGCCGGTCAAGGAGGCCACGCTCACCGCCGCCGGCGCCACGGTCGCCGTGATAGGCACAGCCGCCATCGTGAGGCAGGTGCGAAAGAAGCGTAGGCTCTGAGCGTGATTCGGTTGCTGGACATTCGCGACACCCCGCTGTCGGTCGATGAGGTGTTCGCGGCCGTGGGCTCCCACGCGGCCGGAGGCACGGCGCTGTTCGTGGGCACGGTTCGCGAGCAGGACCACGGCAAGGCCGTGACGAAGCTGTCGTACTCCGCGCATCCCAGCGCGGTCGACGAGCTGAGAAGGGTGGCGGAGAAGGTCGCCGCCGACTATCCCGTGACGGCGTTGGCCGCCGTCCACAGGGTGGGCGACCTCGAGCTCGGCGACATCGCGGTGATCGTCGCGGTGGCGTGCCCGCACAGGGGAGAGGCCTTCGCGGCCTCCCGCAGGCTGATCGACGACCTGAAGTCCGAGGTCCCGATCTGGAAACACCAGGTGTTCGCCGATGGGTCGACCGAGTGGGTCGGCGCCTGCGAATAAGCTCATCCCCATGTCACGACGTGCAATCACCTTGTTGGTGGCGGGCTTCCTGGTCCTGGCGCTCGGTATCGCGGGCGCCTGGCTGGACGTGCCGTACGTCGTGCTGAGCCCTGGGCCGACGGAGAACACGATCGGCGAGGTCGACAAGAAGCCTGTCATCTCCATCGACGGCAGGCAGACCTACCCGACGGACGGCACGCTGAGCCTGGTCACGGTCTCCTACCAGGGCGGCCCGCGGGCCAGACCCGACCTGCTGACCGCGTTGCGCGGCTGGGTCGATCCCACCTCGGCCGTCGTGCCCGAAGAGTCGATCTTCCCGCGCACGCAGACCGCCGAGGAGGTCGAGCAGGAGAACACCGCGGAGATGACCAGTTCCCAGGACAACGCGACCGCCGCGGCCCTGACCGAGCTGAAGATCGACTACTCCATGGTGACGACCATCCTGTCGGTGGAGAAGACAGCGCCGGCGGCGGGCAGGCTCAAGCCGTCCGATGAGATCCGCACCGTCGACGGCAAGCCGGTCACCTCGACCGAGCAGGTCTCCGCCGCGGTCAAGGCGCACAAGCCGGGCGACGAGATCGTCTTCGGCATCACCAGGAGCGGTCAGCAGCAGGACGTCACGGTCAAGAGCGTCGCCTCCAAGCAGGGCATCGCGATGATCGGCATCGTCATGCAGGCCAAGTACAAGTTCCCGTTCAAGGTGAACATCAACGTCGGCGACGTCGGCGGGCCGAGCGCGGGCATGATGTTCGCCCTCGGCATCATCGACAAGCTCACCCCCGGTGCGATGACCGGCGGCAAGTCGATCGCGGGCACCGGCACCATCACCCCCGAAGGCAAGGTGGGCGGTATCGGGGGCATCGCGCAGAAGATGGTCGGCGCCAGGGACTCGGGGGCGACGGTCTTCCTCACCCCCGCCGACAACTGCGCCGAAGCCGTCAAGGCCGCCCCCGACGGGCTCAGGCTGGTCAAGGCGGAGACCCTCCACGATGCCGTCCAGGCGCTCGACGCGATCAGGTCGGGCAAGGGAGAAGTGCCCTCCTGCCCGGCGGGGTGAACTTTCCCGGCCCCCTGAGCGTTAGCCGTACGGCATCCTTCGTCAGCTCAGCCGGGCCGGTGTAGGTTGCCAATCACGGACCGTTTGCTCATCACGACGAGGGGTTGGCCTTGGCATTCCGGACCCCAGGACCCGGTCGGGGGATGCGTTTGCCCCGTCGACCGCGACTGCTTCTTCCAGTCGCCATCGCTTTGGTGGCGATCGTGGCTTCCTTTTTCTTGTTCTCCGGCATCTACACCGACTACCTCTGGTTCGACTCGGTCAAGGCCACCTCCGTCTTCTCGGGCGTGTTGCTGACCGAGATCGGGCTGTTCGTGGTGGGTGCGCTCCTGATGGCGGGCATCGTCGGCGGCAACATGCTGCTGGCCTTCAGGATGCGCCCGATGTTCGGTCCCGCCATGTTCGGCGGGGGCAGCGGCGCCGACCGCTACCGGTTGGCGCTCGACCCCCACCGCAAGCTGATCTTCATCATCGGCATGGCCGTGCTCGCGCTGTTCGCGGGCTCGTCGTTCGCCGGGCAGTGGAAGACGTGGCTCCAGTTCGTCAACGGCACGCGGTTCAACAAGACCGACGCGCTGTTCGACATGGACATCTCGTTCTTCATGTTCGACTACCCGTTCATCAGGATGGTGCTGAACTTCCTGTTCACCGCGGTGATCATCGCGATCATCATGGCGGCGATCACGCACTACCTGTACGGCGGGTTCCGGCTGCAGTCGCCCGGCGTCCACGCCTCCCGCGCCGCCCGCGTGCACCTGTCGGTGCTGCTGGGCGTCTTCGTGCTGCTCAAAGCGGTCGCCTACTGGATCGACCGCTTCGGCCTGGTCTTCTCCGACCGCGGCTTCGTCCACGGCGCGTCCTACACCGACGTCAGCGCCGTCCTGCCCGCCAAGACGATCCTCGCGATCATCGCGCTGATCTGCGCCGCGCTCTTCTTCGCGGGCGTCGTACGGCCCGGCGGCATGCTCCCTGGCGTCTCCTTCGGCCTGCTGGTCCTGTCGGCGATCCTGATCGGCGGCGTCTACCCCGCGCTGGTCGAGCAGTTCCAGGTCAAGCCCAACCAGCAGCAGCGCGAGGCCGTCTACATCGGCCGCAACATCGCGGCCACCCGTGACGCGTACGGCGTGGCGGGCAGCGAGGTCATCCCCTACTCCGCACAGTCCGACCCGAGCAAGGTGACCGCCGACGGCGACGTCTCGGTGTCGGGCGTCCGGTTGCTCGACCCCAACCTGGTCGCCAAGACCTTCCAGCAGAAGCAGCGCATCCGCGGCTTCTACGACTTCCCCACCCAGCTGGACGTCGACCGCTACAAGGGAACGGGCCCCGTACCCCGCGACCACGTCGTCGCGGTCCGCGAGCTGACGGGTCCGCCGGCCCAGCAGAACAACTGGATCAACAAGCACCTCGTCTACACCCACGGCTACGGCTTCGTCGCCGCGCCGGGCAACGAGGTCGACTCCGAGGGCCTGCCCAACTTCGACGCCAAGGACATGCCGGTCATCGGCACGCTCGGCGACACCGTCAAGGAGCCGCGCGTCTACTTCGGCGAGCAGGTGGACACCGAGTACGTCATCGCGGGCGGCCCCGACGCCAAGGCGGGCCAGGGCCAGGAGCTCAACTTCCCCGAGAGCGGCGGCACCGGGCAGGCCAACACCACCTACACGGGCAGGGGCGGCGTGCCCGTCGGCTCGTTCTTCAACCGCCTGGTCTACGCGGCCAAGTACGGCGAGAAGAACATCCTGCTGTCGGGTGACATCAACGACGACTCCAAGATCCTCTACGAGCGCAACCCGCGCGACCGCGTCGCCAAGGTGGCGCCGTTCCTCACCCTGGACGGCAACCCCTACCCGGCGGTCGTCGACGGGCGCATCACCTGGATCGTCGACGGCTACACGCTGTCCAACGACTACCCCTACTCGCAGAGCAAGTCGCTGGCCTCGATGACCGAGGACGCCACGGTGCTCCGCGGCGTCGTCGCCCAGCAGCCCCGCGACCAGGTGAACTACATCCGCAACTCGGTCAAGGCCACGGTCGACGCCTACGACGGCACGGTCACCCTCTACGCCTGGGACTCCAAGGACCCGATCCTGCAGACGTGGAGCAAGGCCTTCCCCGGCGTCATCCAGCCCGCCAGCAAGATGAGCCAGGGCCTCAAGGAGCACATCCGCTACCCCGAGGACCTGTTCAAGGTGCAGCGCGACATCCTGT
Source organism: Nonomuraea sp. NPDC049152 (assembly GCF_040648355.1). Lineage (NCBI taxonomy): Bacteria > Bacillati > Actinomycetota > Actinomycetes > Streptosporangiales > Streptosporangiaceae > Nonomuraea > Nonomuraea sp. NPDC049152. The sequence continues at coordinate 13,443 of NZ_JBEZDO010000061.1, forward strand.
CGCAGTACCACATCGAGGACGCCAACGCCTTCTACAGCGGTCAGGACTTCTGGAACGTCCCCTTCGACCCCTCCCAGGGCGACAGGGACGTCAAGCAGCCGCCGTACTACCTGACCACCACGATGCCGAAGCAGTCGCCGTCCTTCTCGCTGACGACGACCTTCGTCCCGCGCCAGGGGCCCAACCTGGCGGCCTTCATGGCGGTCGACGCGACCGACGGACCCGACTACGGCAAGCTGCGCATCCTGCGCATGCCGTCCAACACCTCGATCCCCGGTCCAGGACAGGCGCAGAACAACTTCCAGAACAAGTTCTCCGGCGAGCTCAACCTGCTCGGCCTGGGCAACGCCACGGTTCGCTACGGCAACCTGCTGACGCTGCCCTTCGCCGACGGCCTGGTCTACGTCGAGCCTGTCTACGTCCAGACCGCGGCCGCGGCCGGCCAGGAGCCGTTCCCGATCCTGAAGCGGGTCCTGGTGGCGTACGGCAGCACGGTCGGCTCGGGCAACACGCTGAAGGACGCGCTCGACCAGGTCTTCAGCGGCAAGGCCGCCGAGCAGACCACCGGGCAGGATCAGCAGACGGGCCAACCGGCCAATGTCACCGTCACGGCCAAGCTGATCGCCGACGCCCAGAAGGCGTACGACGACGCCAACAAGGCGCTGGCCAGCTCTCCGCCCGACTGGGTGAAGTACGGCGAGGCGCAGAAGCGCCTGCAGGACGCCCTGAACGCCCTCGGCCGCAACTCCGCCATCCAGCCCACGCCGACGACGAGCCCGACCGCCACGCCGACCGCCACGCCGACCGCCACGCCGAGCGCCACACCGAGCGCCGGCCCGACTGGATCTCCGACACCCTCGGCTTCGCCGAGTTCTTGATTTGCACCAGACCCGCGTCACCGATAGTCTTTAGACACACACCGACGCGGGGTGGAGCAGTTCGGTAGCTCGCTGGGCTCATAACCCAGAGGTCGCAGGTTCAAATCCTGCCCCCGCTACCAGTGAAGAAGGCCCTCAGGGAGATTCTCCCTGAGGGCCTTCTTCGTGTCTGTGGAGCCGATCGCCATGGTGAGGCGCCGATCCGGAGACGGACCGTCAGCCTGCCGTTCGAAATCGGACGAGGGCCTCCGCGACCAAGCGCTCCGCGCACTCACGAGGTTCCCACTCCCTCGCGTCGGCGGTCTTCCCTGGCTCCAGGTCCTTGTACACGGCGAAGAAGTGTCCTATCTCGCCGCGTACGTAGATCGGGACGTCTTCCATGTCCTGATACTGGTCGAAGCGAGGGTCGTCGGCCGGCACGCAAAGGATCTTGGCGTCGGGTCCCTGCTCGTCGCGCATCCAGAACACCGCGACAGGACGGGACCGGATCACGCAACCGGGGAACGTCGGCACCTCTCCCAACACCATCGCGTCCAGCGGGTCGCCGTCCTCGGCCAGGGTGTCGGGCAGGAAGCCGTAATCGTATGGATAGGCGGTGGCGGTGAACAGCAGCCGGTCCAGGCGGATCCGCTGCTGGTCGACGTCCATCTCGTACTTGTTTCGCGACCCCCGCGGTGTCTCCACGATGACGTCGAAGCGCATCTCGCCATCACCCCCCCGCTGACCCCATGCTCACCGCGGAGATGAATGAAACGTCATTCACGCGCGGCCCGGCGGGAGTCGATCATCGGGTCTGGCCGGAAGTGACGTCGATCATTACTGTGAACGTATGACCGACCGGGCACAGCTCCGGGCCGGCGACAGCGACAGGGACCGGGTGGCGCAGATCCTTCGGCTCGCGGTCGGCGACGGACGCATCAGCACCGATGAGCTCGACGACCGGCTCGACCGCACCTACGCCGCGCTGACCTGCGGCCAGCTCGACGCCATCGTCGCCGACCTTCCCGGCCTCGGCGAGGTCGGCGACCCAGGTGGTGGGCTGGAGGTCCCCGACGTGCTGCGGCTGTCGACCGGCTGGGCCAGGAGTGTCAAGCAGGTCGGCCACTGGGTGGTGCCGCCGCGCATCGAGGTCGAGTGCGGGTGGGGCACGGTGCGCCTCAACTTCATGCACGCGACGTGCCCGCACCGCGAGGTGTCGATGGACGTGCGGTGCGACTCACTGTTCGCCGACATCTGGATCGTCGTGCCACGGGGGTGGTGGGTGCGCTCCGACGAGGTCACGACCGGCCGGTCAGGGCACGTCCACAACAAGCCGCCCACGCCTCCTGCGCGGGACGGCGTCGTCCTGCGCATGACGGGCCACCTGCAGAGCGGCGACGCCTGGATCCGCTACCGCAGACCGCCCGGCACGAACGTCACGGTGCGGGCGTAGGGGCGAAAACCCAACGCCTGGTAGGGGGCGGGGTGCGGGCGGACGGATAGAGAACCTGTCTCAGGCGCCGTCGCGGCTGTCCCGGTCGTGCCTGAGCGCCAGCCGTACCGCGAAATAGACGATCACGAACTGGAGCAGTGCGCTGAGTAGCCACGAAAGGAGTGGATCCACACCCCGAGTGTGCCGGTATATGTGTGGATATTCCATGGTTGTGGCAAAGGCCGCATGGTGATTACATCATTACGTGATTGTTGAGTACATCCGCTACCGGGTTCCCGACGCGGAGGGTTTCGAGGCCGCCTACCAACGGGCGGTCGTACCGCTGGGCAAGTCGCCGCAGTGCCTGAACTACGAGCTGTCCCGATCCGTGGACGAGCCGGAGTGCTACATCTTGCGCATCGAGTGGACCTCAGCCGAGGACCACTTGGAGGGTTTCAGAAAGAGCGACCACTTCGGGGAGTTTTTCGCAGAAATCAAGCCGTATGTGTCGAACATCGAGGAGATGCGGCACTACGAGCAGGTCATCACCAGGACCGAGCCCACCCTGTACGAGTGGGCGGGCGGCGCCGCGGCGCTCGAGCGGCTCACCGAGACCTTCTACGCGAAGGTCGAGAAGGACGACCTGGTCGGGCCCCTGTTCGCGGGCATGGATCCGGGGCACCCGCGATACGTGGCGATGTGGCTGGGCGAGGTCTTCGGCGGCCCCGACACCTACACGCGCGAGCGCGGCGGCCACACGCACATGGTCTCCAAGCATCTCGGCAAGGGCGTCACCGAGCCACAGCGCCGCCGATGGGTGAACCTGCTCATGGACGCGGCCGATGAGGTCGGGCTGCCCCGCGACGCGGAGTTCAGGGCGGCGTTCGCCGGCTACATCGAGTGGGGCACGCGCCTGGCGCTCTACTTCTCAGGACCGAAGGCCCAGGCGCCACGCCACGAGCCCGTGCCCAGGTGGGACTGGGGGAGCAAGCCGCCGTACAGGCCATAGTCTGGAGGCATGGGCAGGGGGAGGTTGCGGATCTACCTGGGCGCGGCCCCCGGAGTGGGCAAGACCTACGCGATGCTCGGCGAGGGCCACAGGGCCCTCGCACGGGGCAGGGACGTGGTCGTCGGTTTCGTGGAGACGCACGGCCGCAGGCGCACCGCCGAGCAGCTCGATGGACTCGAGATCCTCCCCCGCCAACACCTGCGGCACCGGGACGCCGAGTTCACCGAGCTCGACGTGGACGCCGTCATCGCCCGCCGGCCGAAGGTCGCGCTGATCGACGAGCTGGCCCACACCAACGTGCCGGGCTCCCGCAACGCCAAGCGCTGGCAGGACGTCGAGGAGATCCTCGGCTCGGGCATCGACGTGATCTCGACCGTGAACGTCCAGCACCTGGATTCGCTCAACGACGTCGTCGAGCAGATCACCGGAGTGCCGCAGCGCGAGACCGTACCCGATGAGGTGGTGCGCCGCGCCGACCAGATCGAGCTGGTCGACATGTCGCCTGAGGCGCTCAGGAGGCGGATGGCCCACGGCAACGTCTACGAGCCGGAGAACGTCGACGCCGCCCTGTCCAACTACTTCCGCGTCGGCAACCTGACCGCCCTCCGCGAGCTGGCGCTGCTGTGGCTCGCGGGCAAGGTCGACGAGCAGCTCGACCGCTACCGTGCCGACCACGGCATCTCCGGCACATGGGAGGCGCGCGAGCGCGTGGTCGTGGCCCTGACCGGCGGCCCCGAAGGCGACACTCTCGTACGGCGGGCCGCCCGCATCGCGGCCCGGAGCAAGGGCGCCGACCTGCTGGCCGTCCACGTGACCAGGGCCGACGGACTGTCGAGCAGCGCCGACCTCGCCAGCCTCACCAGGCAGCGCGCGCTCGTGGAGAGTCTCGGCGGCACCTACCACCAGGTCGTCGGCGACGACATCCCGCGCGCGCTGCTCGACTTCGCCAGAGGCGTCAACGCCACCCAGCTCGTGCTCGGCGCCTCCCGCAGGAGCAGGTTCGCGCAGATCCTCGCCCGCGGCGTGGGCCTCACGACCGCGGCGCTGTCCGGCTCGATCGACGTGCACCTGGTCACGCACGAGGCGACCCACCACCCCGGCAGGCCCCCTGCATCGCGTGCCGTCCTCACCCGCAGGCGTAGGACGGCGGGCTGGGCCATGGCGCTGCTGGCGATGCCGCTGCTCACCCTCGCCCTGCTGCCGTTCCAGAGCGACCTGACGCTGCCCAGCCAGATCCTGCTGTTCCTGCTGATGGTGGTGGGGGTGGCGCTGGTCGGCGGGATGTGGCCCGCGCTGACCGCGGCCGTCTTCGGGTTCGCGCTGCTCAACTGGTTCTTCACACCTCCCGTGCACACCCTGACGATCCACGCGCCGGAGAACCTGCTCGCGCTGGTCATCTTCGTGCTCGTCGCGGCGATGGTGAGCACGGTGGTGGACCTGGCGGCCCGCCGTACCAGGGAGGCGGCGAGATCGAGCGCCGAGGCGGAGGTGCTCTCGACGCTGGCCGGGCAGATGCTCAGGGGCGAGCCGCTGCTCGAACGGCTGCGCGAGATCTACGGGCTGACCTCGGTCACGCTGCTGGAGCGGGCGGGGGAGAGCTGGCGGATCGTGTCCATGGCGGGAGGTCCCCCGTGCACCGACCCCGGCTCGGGCGACACGGACGTGGTGATCGACGACGACCTCGTGCTCGCCGTACGGGGAAGGCTCCTGGACGCCGCGGACCGGCGCGTGCTGGAGGCGTTCGCGGCCGAGGCCGCGGTGGCGCTGCGCCACCAGCGGCTGAGGGAGGAGGCCGAGGCGGCGCGCCCGCTGGCTGAAGCCGACAAGATGCGCACCGCGCTGCTCGCGGCGGTCAGCCACGACCTGCGCACGCCCCTCGCGTCGGCGATGGCGGCCGTGGAGAGCCTGCGCAGCACCGAGATCGACTGGAGCCCCGCCGACCGGCGGGAACTGCTGGCCACCGCGGACGAGTCGCTGGTGAAACTGCACAGACTGGTGGAGAACCTCCTCGACATGAGCCGCCTCCAGGCAGGCGTGCTCGGGCTCTCGCTGCAGCACGTCTCCCTGGAGGAGATCGTCCCCAAGGCCGCGGCCGACGTGGGCGACAAGGTGAAGGTCGACCTCCCCGCCGACCTGCCCGAGGTCATGGCAGACCCCATCCTGCTCGAACGGGTACTGGTCAACCTGATGGGCAACGGCGTCAGGTACAGCCCCGTGCTGGTCACGGCGAGCTCCCACGGCTCCTCCGTGGAGATCAGGATCATCGACCGTGGTCCCGGCATCCCGCCCGAGGCGCACGATCGAGTGTTCCTGCCGTTCCAGCGACTGGGCGACCGCGACAACCACACCGGCGTGGGGCTCGGTCTCGCGCTGTCACGCGGGCTGACCGAGGCGATGGGCGGCACACTCGTGCCCGAGGAGACACCAGGAGGAGGACTCACCATGATCGTCTCTCTGGAGATCGTCTCATGACGCGCGTGCTGGTGGTCGACGACGAGCCGCAGCTGCTGCGCGCGTTGCGGATCAACCTCGCGGCCAGGGAGTACGAGGTCGCGGTGGCAGAGGACGGCACCTCGGCGCTGCGCCAGGCCGCCGACTGGCACCCCGACCTGGTCATTCTCGATCTCGGGCTGCCCGATCTCGACGGCGTCGACGTCATCCACGGTCTGCGCGGCTGGACGGGCGTGCCCATCATCGTCCTGTCGGGCCGAGCCGACAGCGACGACAAGGTCGACGCCCTCGACGCCGGCGCCGACGACTACGTCACCAAGCCTTTCGGCATCGACGAGCTCCTCGCCCGCATCCGCGCGGTCACCCGCAGGACGCAGGCGTCCCCTGACGACCAGGCGTCGGTGCGGATCGGCGACCACGAGATCGATCTGGCGACCAAGACCATCTCTGGTGGGGTACGGCTGACGCCCACCGAATGGCACTTCCTGGAGCTCCTGCTACGCCATCCGGGCAAGCTCATCAGCCAGCGGCAGGTGCTGACGGAGGTGTGGGGCAGCGCGTACCTGAAGGAGACGCACTACCTGCGCCAGTACATGGCCCAGCTCAGGCGGAAGCTCGAGCGTGACCCCGCGCGCCCTGTCCATCTGCTGACCGAGCCGGGAATGGGATACCGCTTCCAGCCCTAGACGTCCTCACTGAAGGTTCTCGGCTCCTCCAGCGGATCGGGGTGGGCGTCGGTGACGCGCCGGTCTTCCTCGTTCATCCAGTGGAAGATCCCTCGAGTGCACTCGTCGTCGATCTCGTTGATGTGGTGCCGTTCGGGATAGCTGTCCTTGTACATGGCGATCGAGGATTCCTGCACGTCATCACCCATGTCCTGGGAGATTTCGTAAGGTTGATCACTCATAGCACCAGAATACTCACTTTGCGGCGATTTATCGGATATGCCGGGCACGGAGCGATCTGGCCTTGTGGACGGCCCAGGCCGCGAGCATGACGCCGAAGAGCACCTGAGCGGCGCGGATCCACGCAGGCGTGGTGTCGGCCACGAAGACCACCACACCCGTCCAGAGCACCGCGAAGCCTGCCACCAGGGCTAGCGCGGCCCAGTTTCCCGCCGTCCGCCACATGTGGGCAGTCTGGCAGGCGGTCCGCCAAGACCGCGTATGCGCCGGGTCGTCATCGCGGCAGCGTACGGCTGGTGCCCACGCACCGGCGCAGGCGCAACCCCGTCCGCTTGGGAACGACGGGCTGATCGAGGGCGACGAGCAGCGCCGCGGCGGCGCGCGCGTCGGACAGGATGCGCTGGACCGTCTCGTCGTCGGTCGGCAGCTGGCCGCGCTCGTCGAGCTCGTGCTTGAGGAAGACCAGCGGCTCGGGCGCTCCGGCGGACTCCGCGGCGACGGTGGCGCGGGCCGCGGTCACCAGGCGCAGGTAGTAGCTCCGGAGGGCAGCCTCACGCATACGTACGTGCTCCAGGTCGTCCAGCAGCGTGCTGGCGATCCTGAGCAGGTCGCTGACGCGATTGCTCTCGTCGGCGATGGCAGCGCGGATGTCGTCAAACTCCGAGCGGGTCATGCGGGCACCTCCACGGGCGCAGTGAGCGCGTGCCTACTTCGTACCGGGGGGCGATTGCGGATGGCTTGCCAACTGGTTGCGAGGACCCGAGGTTTGGGGAGCCGGTGAGGTGGGAATGACCTCTAGGTTGCCTGAGTGGCGTGAAGTGCCTCGAGAGTCCTGCTAGGGTTTCTGCTGTCGCCCCGCCTCGAAGGAGTGTGGTGCGGCGAATCCCACTTCTTGATCGCTTGTCCGGTTGGTTCGCATCTGTCCGGATTGCCTGATAGGTTAGAGGGGTTGTCCCGAAAGGGGCGGTTGGAAATTCTCGGCAGGTTTCGCGAAAAGAGTCAATTTGACTCGGTTCGCGGGGGCTGAAAGAATAGAAGACATAACGAAGCGA
>NZ_JBEZDO010000062.1:0-20567 GCF_040648355.1 Nonomuraea sp. NPDC049152
CCAGCACACCCGGACCCGCCTATTGGCGGTAACGCTACAAATCCCCTCGATCACACTGCGGCATCACGGGCAGAGGCTCGCGTAACGCACTCTCACACCTTGCGGCTCGACCGAGGCCCATCCAAACCCCAAGAGATGATCTTGCTGGGAGTGATCGTGATGATCTCCCGTGAGAAATACGGCACCGGCGGCTCGTGGTCAGTCAGGGCCACCGCCGAGCCCCGGATCTCGATGCCGCGCACCACCCACGGGTCCACCGAGGCCAGGTCGTCGACGACGAACGACACCGTGCTGCCCTGCTGGACATTCCTAAACTTCTTGGACGCCCCCAGCGCGTGCCCGCCGATGGTGATCGTGCCCGAAGAGGCGTCCACGAAGAACCCCACAGGGTTGTTCTGGACATGGCCGGTCGGAGAGACAGTGGCCAGGCGGCCAAGGCGCTGTTCAGTCAGATAGTCGAGTTCTGCCTGCGTGAAGATCATACGGCAAGCATGCAACCTTGACACTGGCGTCAATCAAACTGGCAGTGGTCGCGAGCACGGCGACCACCACGCCAGGCCACCGCCCCGCCGCACCCGCTAACGCGACAAAGCAACCCACTCCGAGCTGAGCATCGCGTACACGACCTCATCGGTCCACTCGCCCTTGACCAGCTCGTTCTCCACCAGATGAGCCTCACGGCGCATCCCCAGCTTCTCCAGCACCCGCCCCGAAGCCGTGTTCCGGCCGTCCAACCGCCCCACGATGCGGTGCAGCCCCAACTCCTCGAACCCCAGCCGCAGCATCTCCCTGCTCGCCTCCGGCGCATACCCCTTGCCGTGGAAGTCAGGATGCAGCACGTACCCGATCTCACCCTGCTCGTGCTGACGGCTCGTCCAGTTCAGCAACACCTGCCCGATCACCTGCCCCGTCTCACGCAACGTGACAGCAAGATCGAGCACATCGCCCTCCTCCAGCACCGCCACCCGCGTCACCCGCTTGTCCAGCATCTGACGCGAACCCTCAAGATCACGAGGCTCCCAGTACAAGAACCGAGCCACCTCAGGCAAACGCTCCCACGCATTAATCGCCCGCAGATCATCACCAGTGAAAGGACGCAACGACAACCGCTCGGTCACGAGCGGAAAAGAAGGCTTGAGCATCCCCGCAGTGTAGGAAGCACACCCCGCGAAAGCGACACATTTTCCCGCTTCCCTAAGCTGACCGACATGCACCTCGACGCCGCCCGCAAACTCTGGCAACCCAGCCCGGGCTGGCTCAACACCGCCAGCTACGGCCTGCCACCCACCCCCGCCTACGACCAACTCCAAGCCGCACTCACCCAATGGCGACACGGCAGCACCGACTGGCAACCCTGGGACGACCAGGTCACCCGCTCACGTGCCGCCTTCGCCACCCTCATCGGCGCACCCACCCAAGACATCACCATCAGCTCCACCGTCTCCCAGATCATCTCCCAGATCGCCACCGCCCTCCCACCACACGCCCGCGTCCTGGTCCCCGACATCGAATTCACCAGCAACCTCTACCCCTGGGCCACAGCAGCCCACGTCGACACCGCCCCACCCGACCGCCTGGCCGACGCCATCACCCCCGACACCACCGCCGTCGCCTTCAGCCTCGTCCAATCGGCCACCGGCCAACTCGCCGCCCTCGACGACATCATCCAAGCCGCCCGCGCCCACGACACCCTCGTCATCGCCGACGCCAGCCAAGCCTGCGGCTGGCTGCCCATCACCACCCACGGCCTCGACGCCCTCGCCTGCGCCGCCTACAAATGGCTGATGTGCCCACGCGGCGCCGCCTTCGGCTACCTATCACCCCGCCTACGCGAACGCATGACACCCACCGCCGCCAACTGGTACTCCGGCACCAGCATGTACGGCATGCCGCTCACCCACCACCCCGACGCCCGCGCCTTCGACCTGTCACCCGCCTGGTTCTCCTACGTCGGCGCCGCCCCCACCCTCGACCTGCTCAACCAACTCGACATCAACGACATCCGCCGACACAACCTCGCCATGGCCAACCGCTTCCGCACCGGCCTGGGCCAACCACCAGGAGACAGCGCCATCGTCTCCCTCGACACCACCCACCCCGACAACCCGCAACGACTCCAACGCGCAGGCGTCCGCATGGCCGCACGCGCAGGAAAACTACGCGCCAGCTTCCACCTCTACACCACCGAACTCGACGTCGACCTCGCCCTGGAGGCCCTCACATGAACGTCCTGCACATCGCCTACGCCACCGACTGGCACCACGCCCAAAACACCGGCGAATACCGCATCTCCACCCGCGGCCGCACCCTCGAACAAGAAGGCTTCATCCACCTCAGCACCGACCGCCGCCAAGCCCAAGCCGTCACCGACCGCTTCTACACCGACGTCACCGAACCCCTGCTCCTGCTCGAAATCGACCCCACCGGCCTCGACATCCGCTACGAAACCCCAGAAGGAAGCGACGAGACCTTCCCCCACCTCTACGGCCCCCTCCCGACCAGCTCAGTGACCGCCGTTCACGAACACAACACCCGCTGAATCCGCCGAGAAGCCACCCACAACCCCAACACCGCCAGCGCCGCCAGATACAACGCGTGCCCCGCCAACGCCCACTCCAAGCGCCCCAACGCCAGACCCCGCACCAACTCCACCGCCTGATACAACGGCGTCACCTCCACCACCGCCGCCAACACCGGCGGATAACCCCCCACCGGCGCGAACGTCCCAGAAAACAGGAACAACGAGAACTGCGCCGCCGTCATCAGATCGAAGTCCTGCCACCCCCGCAAGAACGTCGACACCGCCATCCCCACCGCCCCGAACGCCACCCCCACCAGCATCGTCGCCGGAAAAGCCGCCAACGCCCACCACGGCTCCGCCAACCCCATCACAGCCATCACCAGCAAGAACGCCGCCGTATAGAACGAGCTACGCACCATCGCCCACGTCAGTTCACCCAGCGCCACCTCGATCGGCCGCACCGGCGTCGCCAAAATCGCCTCGAACGTCTTGGCGTACTTCATCTTGAAAAAGAAGTTGAACGTCGTCTCCGCCAACGCACCGTTCATCGCCGAAGCCGCCAACATCGCCGGAGCCACGAACACCGCATAGGACACCACCCGCCCATCACCCAGCGGAATCCGCCCCACCAACGCACCCACGCCGACCCCGATCGACAACAGGTACAACAACGGCTCGAAAAACCCCGACACCAGCACCAGCCAGTACGAAGCCCCGCTCCGCAACGCCCCCAGATTGCGGCCCACCACCGCACCAACCCGGCCCGCCGACACCTGCCGAGCCACCAACAAGGTCACCATCATCAGTCCTGAAGTCGCTTACGGAAGGCATAGGCGGCCCAGCACAACCCCGCCACACCGAACACCAGCAGATAACCCACATGCACCCACACCGGCCACGGGGGAGCGGCCCCCAACGTCGCCGCCCTGCACAACTCCACCCCATGCCACAACGGCGACGCATACGCCAACGGCCGCACCAACTCAGGCAACTGCTCCACCGGAAAGAACACCCCGGCGAACAACGTCGAAGGAATCATCACGAACCGAAACAGCAACGCGAAGTAACTGTCATGATCGATCGACGCCGCGAACGCCGACACAGGCGCCGCCACCGCCACCGCCAACACCCCGACCACCAGCAACGTCACCACCGACCACACCGACGACAACGCCCCGAACCCGGCCACCACAGCCAGGAACACCACCGCCGCAACCTCCACCCGGAACACCACGTAGAGCATCCAGCCCCGCACCATGTCCCACGCCGACACCCGCGTCGCGAACATCGCATGCGCGCCCCGCGTCCACTTGAACTCGCTCAGCACGCTGTAGGTGCACTCACCCACCGCCATCTGAAACGCCGTCGACGCCAACACCCCCGGCACGATCCACTCCACGTACGGCACGCCACCCACCGTGCCCACGTAACCCCCGACCCCCAGCCCGATACTCGCCAGGAACAGCAACGGCAACAGGAACGTCGAGAACAACGACGCCCGCCACAACCGCTTGTACAACGTCAGATGCCGCTCCAGCACAGCCACCGTCGGATGCGCCATCAGTCCACCAACGTCCGGCCGGTCAGGTGCAGGAACACATCCTCCAGCGACGAACGCCGCACCAGCACACTCGAAGGCGCCAACTCCCTGCGATGCACCTCCGACACCGCCTCATCGCCGTCCTTGGCATACAACAGGATCCGATCAGGCAACACATCCACCCGATCACCCACCCCCGACAACCGCTCCACGAACCCCTCCAGCAGCTCGGCCCCGAACCGCAACTCCACCACCTCGGCAGAGGAATACGCCTCGATCAACGACCGCGGCGACCCCTCGGCCACGATCCGCCCGCCGTCCATCACCACCAGCCGATCACACAACTGCTCGGCCTCATCCATGTAGTGCGTCGTCAACACCAACGTCACCCCACGCTGCTTCAACCGGAACAACCGCTCCCACAGCAGATGCCGCGCCTGGGGATCCAACCCCGTCGTCGGCTCATCCAGCAACACCAGATCAGGCTCGTTCACCATCGCCCGCGCGATCGTCAACCGCCGCTTCATCCCACCCGACAGCGGCTCCACCTTGCTGGAAGCCTTCTCCGTCAACTGCGCGAACTCGAGCATCTCCTCGGCCCGCTCCCGCGCCTGCGCCCGCGACAACCCGAAATACCGGGCATAGGTCGTCAAGTTCTCCCGCACCGTCAGATCAGGATCCAGATTGTCCAACTGCGGGCACACACCCAGCCGCGCCCTGATCGCCGGCCCCTCCCGCACCGGATCCATCCCCAAGATCCGCAACTCACCCGCCGACGGCATCGACACACACGAGATCATCCGCATCGTCGACGACTTACCCGCCCCATTGGGACCCAGGAACCCGAACGCCTCGCCGGGAGCCACCTCGAGATCGATGCCGTCCACCGCGGTGAACTCACCGAACCGCTTGACCAGCCCACGCGCCGAGATGAGAGATTGAAGAGCAGCCACGAGCCGGAACACTAACCAACGGCACCGACAAAACCGCAAGCGATTAAATCAGCACCATGAACACCCGCACCGCCGCCCAGCGCTTCGCCGACACCTGGCAGCACGGCTGGACCCACCACGACCTCGACGCCCTGGCGACCCTCTACGCCGACCACGCCGTCCACACCAGCATGCCCTTCCGCCCACCCCACCACGGCAAAGCGGCCATCCTCGACTACATCCGCTGGTCCTTCGACGGCGAGACACCCATCACCGTCACCTTCCACACACCCCTCGTCGACGGCGACCGCGTCGCCATCGAATTCCGCGTCCACGCCCTCGACGGCGACCAGCCCACCGTGCTCGCAGGATGCGTCTTCGCCCGCTTCGACCCCGACGGCCTCGCCATCGAGACCCGCGACTACTGGCACACCGAACCGGGGGAGAGTGGTCACGCACAGTAACCGGCCGAAACACCACAGAGGCCGCCCAGCGGGGGAGAGGAGAGCTGACAGCCACCCCCGCACCACTCAGGCGCACACCAAGAAGGCCCGCGGAGCCACACCCCGCAGGCCGAAGCAACCCCAACGATCAAGGGGGAGCGGTGACCGCCCGAACGAGAACCTAGGAGCTCAACACCCGCACACCAGGCGACTGCCGAACGGCCTCGACCGGCTGCTGCCGGTGCTGGTGCTGCTGCTGTTGCGGCTGCCGCGCGGCCATCCGCTCGGCGCACCCGCCCTCGCAGTACCCGTTGGTCACGATGAGCCGGCCACGAGCCGTCGTGTACGCGTCACGGCCGCTAGCGGGTAGAACCCCCTGGCACACCTGGCACAAGACCGAGTCGTTCCCCACGTGTGCTCCCTAATCCGATGTACGGATTACCCACACTATGCGACCCAATCATTCCGGGTCAGTCTTTCCACGATCCGTCAAGGGATCCCGTCAGGAGAGCGCGCCACCACCGCGCCACCACCACTACTTGACATAATGTTCATTATCGAGCAAACGCCGGCCGGATACGATCACGCCATGCCGAACATCGGAGTGGCCGAACTCCTCATCATCCTCGCGGTCATCGCCGTCATCGTGCTCCTGGCGATCCTCATCATCGGCGCCGCCGTCCGCGTGAGCCGCCGACCGGCCACAGCGCCACCCATGCAACCGATGATGCGGCCGACCGCGCCGCACGACCTCGAAGGCGCCCTGCGCGACCTGATCGCAGGCGGCCGCCAGATCCAGGCCATCAAACTCCTGCGCCAGCACACAGGCCTCGGCCTCAAGCAGGCCAAAGACGTCGTCGACGCCATCGCCGCAGGCCACGGCCACCCCATGTTCGCCGGCCTCCGGCGCCCGCCCGCCGGCGCCCGGCCCGACCTGGCCACCCGCGTCCGCGAACTCAAGTCCGCCGGCCGTACCGAACAGGCCGTTCACCTGGTGATCGGCGAGACGGGCATGGGCCAGAGCGAGGCCGAAGCCTTCGTCCAGGCGCTGTGATCCGGTTACGATCGACACATGTTGACGAGCCTGGGCTCCCTCGTCCTGCTGACCGTGCTCGTGACCGCCGTGATCCTGTTCTTGATCTTCGTGGCCGTACGGCTGACGCGACGGCCGCGTAACCGCCTCATCCCCGCGCTGGACGTCACCGACCAGGCTCGCGAGCTGAAGGCGACGGGCCAGTTCCAGGAGGCGGTCTTCCTGGTGCGCGGCGAGACGGGCATGAGTCACCGCGCCGCCACCCGATTCGTGCGAAAGCTGTGAATCGATGCTAAACCGGACAGAAGGTGAATTCTGTTTGGTATAAGAAAAGGGGCAGAACCCCCCGCCGGAACAGTCCTGGACATGCCGCCTGCCGGGCACACGCACGGCACCCCGTCTCCCCTGGTCGAAGATCGTTGGAACGTGCCGCGCCACCCCGGCCACCAGGCACCCGTCCCCCATGTAGTCGATCTTGCCCGTCCCCCATTTCTGAGTGAAACATCCCCGCCTGTCCGTTTTGTCCGATATCGCATGTCGGGAAAATCGGGAATTTGAGCGTTTCTGTCACTTGGGTTTGCTCAGGCATGTCAGCATCACTCTCTTAGTCAAATGTTCGGCTCTGAAGGATGCTCCAAAGTGCGGATTCTGCTTCTTGTATCGGCGTTCAACGGTCTGACCCAGCGTGCGTGGATCGAGTTGCGCGAGGCGGGCCACGAGGTGACGGTGGAGCTCGCGATCTCCGAGGAGGTCATGCTCGAGGCCGTCTCGCTGGCCAAGCCCGACCTGATCATCTGCCCGTTCCTGAAGGACAGGGTGCCCGAGCGGCTCTGGCGCGAGCAGAGGGTGATCATCATCCA
Source organism: Nonomuraea sp. NPDC049152 (assembly GCF_040648355.1). Taxonomy (NCBI): domain Bacteria; kingdom Bacillati; phylum Actinomycetota; class Actinomycetes; order Streptosporangiales; family Streptosporangiaceae; genus Nonomuraea; species Nonomuraea sp. NPDC049152. The sequence continues at coordinate 7,330 of NZ_JBEZDO010000062.1, forward strand.
CCCCGGCCCGCGCGGTGACAGGGGTCCGTCCTCGCTGGACTGGGCGATCCTGGAGGGCGAGCGGCGCTGGGGTGTGACGGCGTTGCAGGCGGTCGAGGAGATGGACGCCGGTCCGATCTGGGGGTGGCGGGAGTTCGCGCTGCCGGAGGATCCCGCGCGCAAGAGCAGTCTGTACAACGGGCCGGTGGCGGACGCGGCGACCGAGCTGGTGCTGGAGGTGGCGCGCAAGGCCGAGGACCCGGCTTTCGTGCCGATGCCGTTGGACTACGGGCGGCCTGAGGTGTGGGGCAGGTTGCGTCCGGCGATGCGGCGGGTGGATCGGGAGTTCTCGTGGGCGGAGTCGTCGGACCGGGTGGTGCGGCGTATTCGGGCCGCTGACGGGTCGCCGGGTGCGGCGGCGGTGTTGTGCGGGATGGATGTGCGGGTGTTCGACGCGCGGGTGGGGCCCCAGTTGATGGGCCAGCCGGGTACGGTGGCGGCTCGTCGTGGTGGGGCGGCGCTGGTGCACACCGGTGACGGCACGGTGTGGGTGGGTCAGTTGCGGCGTGAGGACCGTGGTGGGGTGAAGCTGCCTGCGGTGTCGGTGCTGCGGCGGCGGTTGGGGCGGGCTCCGTCGTCGCAGCCGGGGTTTTCGGAGATCACGTATCAGCGGGCCGGCCGGGTCGGGGTGGTGACTTTCGACTTCTACAACGGGGCGATGGCGACCAATCAGTGCCGGCGGTTGGTGGAGGCGCTGCAGTATGCGGTGGCGCAGGACACGCGGGTGCTGGTGGTGCGTGGTGGTGAGGTGTTCTCCAATGGGATTCATCTGAATGTGATCGAGTCGGCGCGTCATCCGGAGATGGAGGCGTGGATGAACATCAACGCGATCAACGGGGTGTGCCGGGAGATCATTTCGTGTACGGGGCAGTTGGTGGTGACGTCGATGGCGGGCAACGCCGGTGCCGGTGGGGTGATGATGGGGCTGGGCGCGGACCGGGTGCTGGTTCGTGAGGGGCGGGTGTTGAATCCGCACTATCGGACGATGGGGTTGTTCGGTTCGGAGTACTGGACGTATGTGCTGCCTGCGCGGGTGGGTGCGGAGGTGGCGCAGTCGTTGACTATTGAGGCGTTGCCGGTGGGGGCGGCTCAGGCGGTGTCGATGGGGTTGGCCGATCGGGTGGTGAAGGGGTCTCGGGAGGAGTTCGAGCAGGAGGTCCTGGAGTTCGCCGAGCGGTTGGCGGGTCGTGATGATTATGCGGAGTTGGTGCGGGTCAAGCGGGAGCGTCGGGAGGAGGATGAGCGGCGCAAGCCCTTGGACGCCTACCGGATCGAGGAGCTCGCGGAGATGAGCCGGGACATGTTCGATGATCGGCGGGGGTTCTCGGAGGCGCGGCGGGGTTTCGTGGGTAAGGCGAAGGCGGTGGTGACGCCGGAGAATGTGGCGGTGCATCGTGGTGTGTCTCGTCTCTGAGGAATCTCATATGTGAGATATGTTGCCTGTTGTGGCAGATGACTATCTTGTGCGGATCGGTAAGCTGATCAGGGACGCGCGGCAGCACCGGGGTTGGACGCAGTTGCAGCTCGCGGAGGCGCTCGCGACGAGCCAGAGTGCGGTCAACCGCATCGAGAAGGGCAATCAGAACATCAGTCTTGAGATGATCGCCCGCATCGGTGAGGCGCTGGACAGCGAGATCGTGTCGCTGGGTTATGCCGGTCCCATGCATCTGCGGGTGGTGGGCGGCCGGCGGCTGTCGGGCAGCATCGAGGTCAAGACGAGCAAGAACGCGTGTGTGGCGTTGTTGTGCGCGTCGCTGCTGAATTCGGGGCGGACGATCCTGCGGAAGGTGGCGCGGATCGAGGAGGTCTACCGGATTCTGGAGGTGCTGGCCTCGATCGGGGTGCGGGCGCGGTGGATCAACGGCGGCGCCGACCTGGAGATCGTGCCGCCGGCCCAGCTGGATCTGGCGTCGATGGACACCGAGGCGGCGCGCCGTACCAGGAGCGTGATCATGTTCCTGGGACCGTTGATGCATCGCACGGACCAGTTCGAGATTCCGTACGCGGGCGGCTGCGATCTGGGGACGCGGACGGTGCAGCCGCACATGAGCGCGCTTCGGCACTTCGGGCTGGAGGTGACGGCGACGGGCGGGATGTACCACGCCAAGGTGGATGCGTCGGTCTCCCCCACCAGGCCGATCGTGCTGACCGAGCGGGGCGACACGGTGACGGAGAACGCGCTGCTGGCGGCGGCCCGTCATGACGGGGTGTCGGTGATCCGTAATGCCTCCTCCAACTACATGGTGCAGGACCTGTGCTTCTTCCTGGAGGAGCTGGGTGTGAAGGTGGAGGGCATCGGCACGACGACGTTGACGGTGCACGGGGTGCCGCAGATCGAGGCGGATGTGGACTACTCCCCCTCTGAGGATCCGGTGGAGGCGATGAGCCTGCTGGCGGCGGCGGTGGTGACCTCCTCGGAGCTGACGATCTGCAGGGTGCCGATCGAGTTCCTGGAGATCGAGCTGGCGGTTCTGGAGGAGATGGGCCTCGACCATGATCGGGGGCTGGAGTACCGGGCGGCCAATGGCCGTACGCGGCTGGTGGATCTGACGGTGCGGCCCTCGAAGCTGGTCTCCCCCACCGACAAGATCCATCCGATGCCGTTTCCCGGGCTGAACATCGACAATGTGCCGTTCTTCGCGGCGATCGCGGCCTCGGCGCAGGGTTCGACGCTCATCCATGACTGGGTCTACGACAACCGGGCGATCTATCTGACGGAGCTGACGCGGCTGGGGGCGTCGGTGAAGCTGCTGGATCCGCATCGGGTGCTGGTGGAGGGTCCGACGCGGTGGCGGTCGGCGGAGATGATGTGTCCTCCGGCGCTGCGGCCGGCGGTGGTGGTGCTGCTGGCGATGATGGCGGCCGAGGGCACCTCCGTGCTGCGCAACGTCTATGTGATCAACCGGGGGTATGAGGATCTGGCGGAGCGGTTGACGGCGCTGGGCGCGCGGATCGAGATCTTCCGCGACATCTAGGGTGCTCGCTGGGTGAGGCCGGTGGCGTGTTGTGCGCCGCCGGCCTTGTGGTGTCGGGGCTTGGATGGTGCGCGCGGGCGGGTTTTTGTCGGTGGCGCTCGGTACGGTCTTGCCGCGGATCTTCTAGGCGAGGAGGGGCATGCGGCCTGCGGAGCTCAACAGGCTGACGGTGGCGGAGGCGGCTGACCGCTATGTGGAGCTGGTGCGCGCCAAGACGTCGACGGGGGCGTTGTCGGCCTCGACGGCGGAGGTGTACGCGCGCGACGCCGCGACGCTGGTGGCGTTGGCCGGTGAGGGCACGGTGCTGGACGATCTGACGGGTGAGGACGTGGACGCGATCCTGCTGGCGTTCGCGCGCAAGCCTGACGGGCGGCGGGCCGCGGCGAGCGGGGGGTTGCAGAGCGCCTCGTCGCAGGCGCGCTTTCGGCGGTCGATCTCGGCGCTGTTCAAGCACGCGGCGCTGGCGGGGTGGGTGCAGATCAATCCGATGGCGATGGCGACGGTGTCGGCCAAGCAGCGGGGCGGGTTGCGGCCCGAGCGGCGGGCGTTGACGCGTGAGCAGGCGCAGGGGCTGATCGGGGCGGCGCGGGAGCTGAAGCCGGGGCAGGCGGCCGGGGGGCGGCGCAGGCCGCGCAGTGATCAGCGGATGGAGTTGCGTGATGCGTTGATCGTGCTGCTGCTGTCGACGATGGGGCCGCGGGTCTCGGAGCTGGTGCGGGCGAACGTGGAGGATTTCTACACCAACGACGGGGTGCGCTACTGGCGGATCTTCGGCAAGGGCGGCAAGACGCGTGATGTGCCGTTGCCGGGGTTGGTGGCCGAGGCGTTGGCGGCGTATCTGGCCGGGGGGCGGGCTGAGACGGCCGACAAGGCGTTGCTGCTGTCGTGGCGGGGGCGGCGGCTGGCGCGCGGCGATGTGCAGGCGGTGATCGACAGGGTGCAGCGGGAGGTGGATCCGTCGCAGCGGCGTTCGGTGACGCCGCATGGGCTGCGGCACACGACGGCGACGCATCTGCTGGCTGACGCGGTCGACATGGACGCGGTGCGCAGGGTGCTGGGTCACAGTGATCTGGCGACGCTGGGGCGTTATCGTGACGAGCTGCCGGGTGAGCTGGAGGTGGCGATGCGCGCCCATCCGTTGCTGAAGCCGCCGCCGGAGCAGCGCAGGTGATCCTTCCGTACGGCACGCGGTGGCCGGCCGCCGCCCCGGGCGGGTGGCCGGCGTCTGTCCAGGGATAGGCCTGCTCGGGGGCGCGTGGCGGGGGTGGGCGACGGAAGGCATCATGGGGTCCATGACTTCGGCTGTGCTGTCGTTCGCGCTCGTCGCGGCGTTCCTCACGATCGTTCCTGGGTTGGACACGGCGCTGGTGTTGCGTTCGGCGTTGACGCAGGGCAGGCGGCAGGCGTTCGCGACCGCGCTGGGCGTCAACACGGGGGTGCTGGTGTGGGGGGTGGCGGCCGCGGCCGGATTGTCGGCGTTGCTGACGGCTTCGCAGGTGGCTTTCACGGTGTTGCGGTATGCGGGGGCGGCCTACATGGTGTGGTTCGGCGCGTCGATGATCGTCAAGGCGCGGCGGGAGGGGCTGGTCGCGCAGGCGGGGGTGCTTGCCGTACGGGAGGAGAGCGGCGGTGTGGTGGCGGCGTGGGCCAGGGGCGCTTTGACGAACCTGCTCAATCCGAAGATCGGTGTGTTCTATGTGGCGTTGTTGCCGCAGTTCCTGCCGCAGGAGGCCCCGCCGCTGGTGGGTGGGTTGCTGCTGGCGCTGGTGCACAACCTCGAGGGCATGGTGTGGTTCACGTTGCTGATCGCGGGTGCGGGGGTGGCGCGGTCGTGGCTGGAGCGGCCGTGGGCGCGGCGGGTCATCGATGGGGTGACCGGCACGGTGCTGGTGGGTTTCGGGGTGCGGTTGGCGCTGTCGCCGCAATAGCGCGCCCCTGGCGAGCGTCGGCGCGGCGATCGGCGCCGGCGCCTCCGAAGGCGGCTACGGCACGCCCGCCGACTTCGGAGGGCACGATATCGGGCGGCAGATGCACGAGGACCCGGCCGTCCCCAACCGCGGCAGGCCAGGCCGGGGACTGCCGCTGCGGCCTGGGCTGGCGCTGGCGATCGAGCCGATGTTCGTGCAGGACGGCGTCGGCCGCTACCGGATCGCGGCCGACGGGTGGACGCTGCGCAGCCGTAGCGGTGCCAGGGCGGCCCACGCCGAGCACACGGTGGCCGTCACCGGTGCGGGGCCTCGCGTGCTGACCCTCCCGTAAGGCGCACCGCCCCCCGACGTCTCCGCCCGGGCGGGCGGGTCAGCTCAGCCGGTCGCCGCCGCGCTCCTGACCGGCTGGCGCAGCACGGTGCGCATCTTGGCGGGGTCGCTCTCCTGCAGGTCCGACAGGTAGACCTCGTGGTGCAGGCCGTTGGCCACCAGGTCGTGCGCGTCCATGTACTGCTGCATCGCCGCCAGCGTCAGGTGCTCCTCGCTGTAGGGGCCCTCGTGGACGAGTTCCACGCACTGGCCCTCGGTGTAGGTGACCACCTGCACCCGGTCGACCGCCATCCCGGACGGCCGCGCCGACTCCCTGGCCGCCTCCATCGCGCCGGGCTCGGGCGCCACCGGCAGCGGCAGGTGCAGGTGCCAGCGCCACTGCTCGCGCGGCACGCTCAGCGCGGGCCGGGCGTCCTCCACCCACCAGCGGCCCTCCAGCGGGCCGATGGGGGCGTTCATGGCGCCGGCGACGGTGTAGAGGGCGGCGATCGCCGAGGCGTGCTCGCTGCCGCCGGGTTCGCCCAGGCCGGTGACGGTCAGGGCGGTGACGGGGCCGTAGCTGGTCATCATGGTCGTTCCTCCAGGGGAATCTGTAGGTGGGTGATGAGCTGGTCGGGTGGGGTGCGGCCGGGGTCGGAGGCGTAGACCTCGCGGATCGGGCCGCGGGCGGGGTGGCCGCGTTCGGCGCACCACGCCACCAGGGCGTGGGAGGTCAGCGAGATCTGGTCGTAGGGGCCGATGTGGGTGGCCTGGGCGAACCGGCCGCCGGTCAGCACGCGAGGGGAGGCGCCCGCGACCGGAGATCGGGTCACCAGCGCGACCTCGACCGTGCACGGCTCGGTCAGTTCGACGGGGAACAGCCCGATCAGCTCGGGCTGCTGCCCCCGCTCCCCCGCGGCTGCGCTGTCCCATGTGGCCATGAGCCTGGCGACGCAGGCCGAGGTGGCCCTGGCCACGTCCAGGTCGTCGGCGGCCTGCTCGGCCGTCACCGCCACCAGCAGCGACGGCACCTCCACCTCGACGACGCGGGCGGCGGGCAGTCCTTGCTCCATGACCCGTTCGAGGGCGGACAGGGTTCGCCGCCGTCGTTGCAGCTCGGCTTCCAGATCGTCGCGGACGTGGCCGAGTGCGCCTGCCGTACCTGACAGGACCTGGCCGATGACCGCCAGCGGCACGTCGAGTGAGCGCAGCAACCCGATCGACAGCGCCTGGCGGGCCTGGGACGGGTGGTAGTAGCGGTAGCCGCTGTCCTCATCGACGTGGGCGGGGCTCAGCAGGCCGAGCTCGGCGTAGTGCCGCAGCTGTTTGACGCTGAGCCTGCTGAGACGGGCGAACTGCCCGATCGGCAGAAGATCCATGTCTCAAGCATGGACTCTCCCCTGGTGGGAAAGTCCAGCCAGGTTTGACCCTCACGTTGGGTGAGGGTTCATGCTGGGGTGCATGAGTTTGTCCGTGGGGCAGGTCTCGCGTCTGGCCGGGGTGACCGTGCGCACGTTGCACCACTACGACGAGATCGGGTTGCTGTCTCCGTCCGAGCGTAGCGGCGCGGGCTACCGCCGCTACAGCGACGCCGATCTGGAGCGGCTGCAGCAGGTGCTGTTCTACCGCGAGCTCGGCTTCGGCCTGGAGGAGATCGCGGCGATCCTGGACGATCCGGGCAGCGATGAGATGACGCACCTGCGGCGCCAGCACGAGCTGCTGACCCTGCGCGTGGCCAGGCTGCGCGACATGGTCGCCGCGGTGGAGATCGCGATGGAGGCGCGCAGCATGAACATCACGCTGACGCCCGAGGAACGCTTGGAGGTCTTCGGCGACTTCCGGCCCGAGCAGCACCAGGCGGAGGCCGAGCGGCGCTGGGGCGGCAGCAGCGAGTACGCCATCAGCCGCCGCAGGGTCGCCTCCTACACCAAGGCCGACTGGCTCCAGCTGCGGGCCGAGGCGGCCGGCATCGGCGCCGAGCTGGTGGAGGCGTTGAAGGCCGGTGTGGCGGCCGACAGCGAGCAGGTGATGGATCTGGCCGAGCGCCACCGCGGGCACATCAGCCGCTGGTTCTACCCGTGCACGCCCGAGATTCATCAGGGGCTCGGCCTGCTGTACGTGAGCGATCCGCGCTTCAGCGCCACCTTCGAGGCGATGGCGCCCGGTCTTGCCGCCTACCTGTGCGCGGCCATCGAGGCCAACACCGCCCGCCTGTGACCCTTCCGGGTACGGCAGGCGGGCGGTGCCGGCGCCTTGCTTGTCACGCGGGTGGGAGGCTTCCGATGACGACGGTGGCGTACAGCTCGTCGGAGGTGGCGACGAGGGCGTGCAGGCCGTTGCCGGTGAAGGCCTCGACGGCGTGCGGCGCCTGCCGTTCGCTGGTCTCCACCAGCAGGCTGCCGCCCGGCGCCAGCCACGCGGGCGCGGCCGCCGTCACCCTGCGCATGACGTCGAGCCCGTCCGCTCCGCCGTCGAGCGCCACCCGCGGCTCGTGGACGCGGGCTTCGGAGGGCAGCAGCTCGACGTCCTGGCTGGGCACGTAGGGGACGTTGGCGATCAGGACGTCGACGCGGCCCATCAGGTGGGAGGGCAGCGGCGTGAACAGGTCGCCTTCGTGGACGTGCCCGCCGAGGTGGGCCAGGTTGCGCCGGGCGCACCGGACGGCGGCCGGCTCGATGTCGGCGGCGTGCAGTTCGAGCCGCGGGAGGGCGGCGGCGACGGCGGCGCCGAGCGCGCCCGACCCGCAGCACAGGTCGACGACGACGGCCGGCCGCTGCGGGGTGGCGGCGGCTCGGGCCAGTTCGATCGCCTGGTGGGCGAGGAACTCGGTGCGGCGGCGGGGGACGAACACCTGCGGGTCGACGGCCACGCGCAGGTCGCAGAACTGCGCCCAGCCCAGGACGTGTTCCAGCGGTAGGCCCGCGGCGCGCTGTTCGACCATGGCGGTCAGTTCGGCGGGCGTGGTGGCCGCGGCCGTGAGCAGTTCGGCCTCGTCCTCGGCGAAGACGCAGCCTGCCGAACGGAGGGTGGAGACGATGAGGGACAAGGGTGGAGCCGGCATGAGCGCCTTTCGGGGAATGCCTGTGGGCGCTCCCTCCGCTCTCACGCGCGTGCGGCGGCCCGGACGGCTGTGAGGTGGGAGCACCCAGCCTGCTGTGGCGAAATGGGTCTCACCTCCTCGGTCGCAGTGCTGCTGGAGGTCGCAACGATACCCGAGCCGCTCGCGCGCGGGCACGCCGGGGGTGTCAGGAGGTGGCGGGCAGGCCTCACAGCAGGTGTCGCAGGGTTTCGGCCGCCCGCAGCGCGTCCGCCTGGCTCGTGCGCCAGTTGCTGAAGGCCGCCCGCAGCGCCGGAACCCCGTCGAGGACGGTCGGGGTGAGGAAGACCTCCGGCGCGGCCGCCTTGGCCAGGGCGGCCAGCCGTTCCTGTGTCGGATCCGAGGCCAGGGTGAAGCAGACGACGTTCAGCCGCACCGGGGCCAGCAGCCGCAGCCCGGGCATGGCCTCCACGGCCTGGCCCAGCGTCCGCGCGCAGGCCACGCATCGCTCGACGATCTCCCTGTAGCCCTCGCGCCCGTAGGCGCGCAGGGTGAACCAGGCTGCCAGTGAACGCATGCGGCGGGAGTTCTCCGGGCTCAGGTGGACCAGGTCGGGGTTGTCGCCGAGCGGGCCGAGGTAGGCGGCGGCGTTCTGGAAGACGCGGGCCTGCAGGTCGCGGCGGCGGGTGAATGCCACGGCGCTGTCGTAGGGGACGTTCAGCCATTTGTGCAGGTCGACGCAGACCGAGTCGGCCGTGTCCAGGGCGGCGAGCAGGTGGGCGTGCTCGGCGGACAGGGCGGCGAAGGCGCCGAAGGCCGCGTCCACATGCAACCAGAACCCATGCCGCTGTTTCAGCTCGGCCAGCGCGCGCAGGTCGTCGAAGTCGACGGTGTTGACCGTTCCGGCGTTGGCGACGACCACGCAGGGCCCCTCCGCCTGCCGCAGGGCGCGTTCCAGGGCGGCCGGGTCGATGGCTTCGCGGCCCGGCAGGAGGGGCACCGTGATCAGGCTGTCGCGGCCCATGCCGAGCATGGACAGGCCCTTGGAGATGCTGGAGTGCGCGCTGCCGGACAGCACCCGCACCCTGCCGAGGGCGGCGGTGCCCGCCTCGGCGACCGAGACGCCCTGGGTTTCGCCGAGCCATTCACGGGCGATCGCCAGTCCGACGGTGTTGGACATGGTGGCCCCGCTGACGAAGACGCCCTGGTGGGCGGCGCTCAGCCCGAACAGTTCGCCTAGCCATCGGACCGTCTCGCGTTCCAGGTGCTGGCCGGTGGGGTCCAGTGACGACATGGCGTTCTGGTCCACGGCGCCGGTCAGCCAGTCTCCTGCCAGCGCGGCGGGGGTGACGCCGCCGGTGACGAAGCCGAGGTAGCGGGGCCCCGCGCTGGCCGACAGTCCGGGTTCCCAGCGTCGCGCGAACTCCTCGAGGGCGCCTTCCAGCCCGATCCCCGTGTACGGCAGCGCCGCCGCCTGCGGGGCCGGCCATTCGGGGACGACCGGCCGCTCGGCCAGGCCCTCCAGGAAGGCGGTGGCCCGTTCGCGGGTGCTGTCCAGCAGGGCCGGCAGCCGGGCGAGGTCACCGGCCAGATGCGAATCCACGTGCGTGCTCCTTGTTCTTGGTTCTGGGGCTCAGTTATTGGGGTTCATCGGCGTGCTTGGGCTCGTCGGCTGCCGACCATAGCCGCTGGCCCCGCCCACGGCTTGGTCCAATCATGGAAAGCTGGACCAATGCAGGCGAGTGAGGAACGGCTGGTCGCCGCGCTCGGCCAGTGGCGCAGGCCCGGAGTACCGCTGGTGGCCGCGCTGGCAGGCGCGGTGCGCGAGGCGGTGCTCGACGGGCGGCTCAGGACCGGCAGCCGCCTGCCCGCCGAGCGCCGCCTGGCGGGCGCGCTCGGCGTCAGCCGCGGCACCGTGGTCGCCGCCCTGGCCACCCTGCGCGACAGCGGCTGGGTGCGGACACGGCAGGGCAGCGCCAGCACGCTGCGGCTGCCGCCGGAACTGGCCGAGCGGATCGCACCCGTGTCGGCCAGCGGCGCCATGGGGCTCATCGACCTGCGCAGGGCCGTGCCCGCCGCGCCGCAGGACGCCTTCCAGGCGGCGATGCTGCGCGTGGGCGAGCAGGCCGGCCCCGTCCTGGCCCAGGACGGCGAACCGGGCCCAGGCCTCGCCCCGCTCCGCTCGCTGATCGCGCAGCGCTACACCGGGCAGGGGCTGGCCACCCGGCCTGAGCAGATCCTGGTCACCTCCGGAGCGCGGGCGGCCTTCGCGCTGCTGTGCGCGCACCTGCGGCCCCGGGTGGCCGCGGTGGAAAGCCCCACCTACTTCGACGTCCTGTCCCTGCTGCGCGGCACCGGCGCCAGAGCGGCCGCCTTCGGGGTCGACTCCCACACCTGGGACCTGGACCAGCTGGCCGACGCCTTCGCCGCCGCGCGCGGCGGCCTGGCCTACCTGGCGCCCGACTTCCAGAACCCCACCGGCGCCCTCATGACAGCCGCCGCCCGCCATACGGTGGCCGAGCTGGCCGCGGCCAACGAGGTCACGGTGGTCGCCGACGAGACGCTGCGCGAGCTCGACCTGCGCGACGACCCCGTCGCTTCGCCCAGGATCGGCGGGGCGGTGCTGATCGGCTCGGCCAGCAAGACGCTGTGGGGCGGCCTGCGCATCGGCTGGATCCGCGGGCCCGCCGTACTGATCGGCGAGCTGAGCGCGCACCCGCTGTGCGGGCCGCTGAGCGCGGCGCCCACGCAGCAACTGCTGGCCGTCGAGCTGCTGGCCGGGCTGGCGCCCATCCTGCACAGGCGCAGGGCCGAACTGCGCCGCCAGCGTGACCATCTGGCCGCGCTGCTGGCCGGCGACGAGCGCTGGCACTTCACCCTTCCGCAGGGCGGGCTGGCGCTGTGGCTGCGGCTGAGCGCCGCCCGGGCCGACGAGGTCGCCGCGGCCACGAGCCGGGCGGGCGTGAGCCTGACGCCGGGGCCCCGCTTCGCCGCCGACGCCACCCTCGTCCATCACCTGCGCATCCCCTACACCCCGTCGCTGCCCGCCCTCGACCGGGTGGCCGCCGCCCTGTCCGCTGCTTGCTGACCACCCGCCTGCTGACCAGGGGTGAGCGCGCGGCTGGGTGATGCGCGGCGACTGCTGGTACCGGACGCGAGCGTGGACGCGGTCCTGCTGCTGGGCCCGCTCTACCATCTGGCCGAGCGCGCCGATCGGGTGCGAGCCCTGGCTGAGGCATGGCGTGCCGTACGGCCCGGCGGTCAGGTGGCGGCCGCGACCATCAACCGCTACGCGGCCGTGCACGACACGGTCCGCCTCGGTCATTACCTGCGGGAGCGGGAACGGCAGGCCGCGCACGCGGCTGCGGCGGACGGGATCATGCTTTCTCCCGTAAGGGGTTTCACCGCCTACTTCCACGATCCGGACGAGGTTCCGGGGGAGTTCGCCGACGCCGGGTTTCCGGAAGTCGAGCGGTACGGGCTGGAGGGCGCCTTCTGGCTGTACGGCGACGTCAACGACTGGCTCGACGACCCCGAACGCCGCGCGCTCATGCTTGACGCCCAACGCTCGATGGAATCGGTGCCGTCACTTCTGGGAGACAGTGGCCACATGCTCACCATCACCCGCCGAGCTCGGTAGCCAGCGGGGCCGGTCGGCCCGAACCACGAGGAGCCGCGACGAAGCGGACGAGCGGCGGCGTGTCGAGAATGCGGCACGGCGTCGTCGCGGGTGCACAGTCGCTACCGACGGCTGCTCCACGATCTTCCGGCCGCGGGCCGTCCGGTCCGGATCGCCGTCACGGTGCGGCGCTTGACCTGTCAGAACCCGGTGTGCCGGGTGCGGAGGTTCGCTGAATCGGTGCCGGGTCTGACCCGGCGGTTCGCCCGCCGCACGACACTGCTGCGCCGGCTCTTGGAGCTTATGGGGCTGGCGCTGGCCGCGCGGGCTGCTGGAGTTGCTGGGCGTGCGGGTGGGCCGCGACTCGCTCATCGGACTGATCCGCGCCCTGCCCGACCCTGAGGCCAGCCAGGTCACGGTGTTGGGCGTGGACGACTTCGCCAAACGACGCGGGCAGTCGTAAGCGACCTTGATGATCGACATGGACACCCACCGGCCCATCGACGTCCTGGACGACCGCGAGGCCGACACCTTGGCGGAGTGGCTGCGCGCGCACCCGGGCGTCGAGGTCGTGTGTCGTGACCGCGCCGGGGCCTACGCGAACGGCGCCCGTGAGGGCACACCGGACGCGATCCAGTGTGCGGATCGTTGGCATCTGTGGGCCAACCTGGGCGAATACGTGGAGAAGGCCGTCGCCGCCCACCACCGGTGCATCACCACGCCGCGCTCAAGCAGGCGGCCGCCAAGGGGCTGCCCGATCCTCGGCAGGCCGCCGCGCAGGCGACGGTCGCCCAGGCCGAGAGCCGGTCCCGCGTGGTGCGGGCGCGAGAATGCTATGAGCAGGTGCAGGCACTGAAGGCCGAAGCGCAAGAGCCAAGGCGCGATCCAAAGAGATCTCCGCTTGGCCCCCATGACCGTCCGGAAGTACTACCACGCCGAAACCGTCGACGGGCTGGTGGCGGCCTCGCTGGCCGGATGGCCGAGCAAGCTGGACAACTACAAGCCCTACCTGCACGAACGCTGGAACTCCGGCTGCACCAACATCCAGCAGCTGGTCCGAGAGATCAAGGCGATGGGTGACCGCGGCGGCTACTCCACCGTCTGCGCCTACCTGCGGCAATTCGCCAGAGCGGCGGCACCACCCGCCGTTCCCGCACCACCCAAGGTGCGCCACATCACCAGATGGATCCGCCGCCGCCCCGCAGCCGTCACCGAATCGTCGTCAAGAGTGCTTCCCTAGGGCGCGTATCGAGTCGTGATCAAGTGGTGGTCCGGGTGAGGTGCTTGACCCAGATCATTGAGGCGCGCAGATGGAGGCCGGCGAGGTAGCT
>NZ_JBEZDO010000063.1:0-18415 GCF_040648355.1 Nonomuraea sp. NPDC049152
AGCCGCGCCCGTAGACCGAACGGTGGATCGCCGACCAGTAGACCTAATCCAACCGCAACGACGAAAGGGACATCAGCTCGCGTAACGCACTCTGACCCGCCAGCGTCGAGTCGTCAACGCCTTCCTGGCCGCTTCGCGTGGCGGGGACTTCGACGCGCTGATCGCACTGCTCGATCCCGACGTGGTGTTCCGAGCCGACCGGGCGGCCGGCCCCACCCCCGAACCCATCGTGATCCGCGGTGCGCACGCCGTGGCCAAGGGCGCGCGCCTCGCGTCGGCACGGGCCAGGTTCACCCAACCGGCCCTGGTGAACGGGGCGGTCGGACTCGTGATGGCCCCACGCGGACAGCTGTTCCTGGTACTCGGCTTCACCATCAAAGACGACAAGATCACCGAAATCGACGTGATCGCGGACCCGGATCGCCTCCGCCACCTCGATCTCGCCGTTCTCGACGCCTGAGCGCGTCTCGGCGCCTACCCACCTGAGGATCATGTCGATCAGACTTGATGCCGGACGAGATCTGGAGCGAGGCGGTCACGCACTACGACGAGCAGGGCGTGGCCGCGCTGGTGTTCACGTTCGCTACTACCAACCTGTTCAACCGGCTCATCGCCACCGTCCGGCAGGTGGCCGGTCAGAGCTGGAGCTGACACCCGCTCGATCACTACATCGGCAAAGGACAGATCTGTGAAGCTCACCATCTTCGGGGCAGGCGGCGGCATCGGCCGGCAGCTCGTCGAACAGGCTATCGCGGCGGGCAACGACGTCACGGTCGTCGTGCGCGACCCCGCCAAAGCGCCCCCGCGATCCGTGCGGACCGTCACCGCCGACCTGCTGGCCGCCGACCCGGCGGCGCTCACCTCCGCCGTCGGCGGCGCCGACGCGGTCCTGTCCGCCCTCGGCCCAGCCAACAACGCCGCCGCCGGAGTGGCCTCGAAGGGCACCACGGCCATCATCCAGGCGATGCACGAAACCGCTGTGCGGCGCCTCATCGTGGTCAGCGCCGCCCCGGTGGGCACCACGCCCTCGCCCGGCCGCCCCCATCCGCCCAAGCGCGACCCCGGTGACCGGTTCTTCCTGGGCTACGTGATGTACCCCATCATCAAGGCCGCGCTCCGCCCGCAGTACCTCGATCTGGGCCTGATGGAGGACGCTCTGCGCGACAGCGGACTGGACTGGACCGCCGTACGGCCGGTGCAGCTCACCGACAAGCCGCTCACCGGCACCTATCGGGCGGCCCTCGGACGGAACCTGCCCGGCGGCAGGTACATCTCCCGCGCCGACGTCGCCCACTACATGCTCCGAGCACTCGAGCAGCCGGAGACCATCCACCAGACCGTCGGCCTGGCCAACTGAAAGAGAGAGATCATGAAGGCAGTACCCATCACCAGGACCGAGACCCCCGTGAACGAACCGATCACGATGATCAACGCGTTCACCGTGCCGGTGGCGGAGTCGGACAGGTTCCTGGAACTCTGGAAGGGCAACGCCGAGATCATGGCCGCCCAGCCGGGTTTCATCCGGGCCCGGCTGCACCAGTCGCTGATCAACGATGCCGAGCTGCGTTACGTCAACGTGGCCCACTGGGAAAGCGGAGCCCAGCTGGAGCAGGCCTTGGCGAACCCTGACTGGTATGCCAGCGCGCAACAGCTGCTCAATGATCCGGACCTCCACATCACAGCCCGTCCCAGCATCTATGAGGTCATCATCGATGTGGAGCCGGGAGCCAAGCTGTAGGACGTCGGTGGAGCTTGACATCAGTGGCGCGGGCATCGCCTACGAGCGGGCCGACGATGATCCTGGAGTGCGCGGGCACGGCCGGTCAGCGGATGTGCGACCAGCAACGTTCAGCCGGGTTCTGCTTGCGGAACGCCTGATAGATATCGATCAACGCTTGACGCTGGTGCCCGGTAATCTCGAGGTCGGCCTGGAGCGCGGCTAGCACGTCGCCGTGCGCCTCGCGCAGGCGACGCCGGAGGCGGGAACGTCAGGTGCCATTACTGCCGGCCAGCGGCTTGTGCAGCGGACGGTGGCGGGTGCGCAGCAGGGTGCCATCCAGCAGGACCAGCTCGCCGCACTGCTCACCGGCCTGGCGGAGCTGGGCCGGCTCGATCTGCGCGACAGGCTCGGCGAGATCAAGGCGCCGACCCTCGTGCTCAACGTGGCCAAGGACAAGGCCAACCTGCCGCCCCGCCGAGGAGATCGCCGCGGGAGTTTCCGGCGCCACGCTGCGGGTGGACCCGGACGCCGGTCACATCTGCAACCTCGAGCAGCCCGAGTTGTTCACCCGCACGGTCATCGAGTTCGTCAGGCTCCGGTGACACGGGCCACCTGGTCCGAGCGTCGCGTGTTCTACCGCCCGGCCAGTTGCTCGAGGTGCCGGAAGACCGGTTCCGCCTCGCGTACCGGAAGCATCATCCAGACGTGGAACATGCCGGGAAACTCGTGATAGTCGAGCGGCACGCCTGCCCGCTCGGCCCGGTCGCGCAGCAGGCGGCAATCGGGATAGAGAATCTCCCGGGTGCCGGTGAACAGGGTAATCGGCGCCAGTCCCTTCAGGTCGGCGTTGATGGGGCTGACCAGAGGATCGTCCAGGTCGAGAGGGCCCGCGTACATGCGTCCCGCCTCGATCAGACCGAAGTTCGCCACCACCGGGTCGTACCTCTCCAGAGCCAGCGCGCCGGGGTTGCTCATCGTGCAGTCGAGATGCGGGGAGAGCAGGATCAGGCGCTCAGGCTGGGGCACCCCTCGCTCGCGTAGCAGTTGGGCCAGGCCCAGCGCCATGTTGCCGCCGGCCGAGTCGCCAACGACGAAGACGGGCCCGCCCTTCGGCAGCACGGTCTCGGTGTAGAACACGGCGAGGCCGTCCAGGATCTCGGGCGCCGACGCCACCGGCACCAGGGGATAGAGGGGCACGGTGACGGTCGAATCGAGCCGGGTGGCGAGCTTGCGGACGAACCCCCACTGGCTGCTGTCGATCTCCCGCAGATACCCGCCGCCGTGCAGGTAGAAAACCTGCCGCTCGCCGCTGCCGATCTCGTAACAGAGGTGGCCGTGCTTCTCGACCCGGCGTGCCGGCAGGTCGCGGGCCAGGCGCGCGGGCGGTTTCGGCTCTTTCCAGATGGCCTGGCGCCTGCGCAGCGCCCACGCGAACAGATCCGGGTTGGCGTAGAACCGGCGCACCCCGAAGGCCCGCATCGCTGTCGAGATCACCATGCTGGACAGGCTTCTCATCCGACCTCTCCTTCGTCGTCGCCCAAGACGCTAGGAGTACGGTCGCCGCCCCCGGTATCGGACGTTCTCCTTAACCTCGGCAGGGACTCCTCGGCTGCCCTCGACAGTGCGCGGAGCACATGGCCCCCACCCTCCTGCTCGTCCGCACCTCCCTGGGATACATCGATGATCCGCTGGGAAGCGAGCTCAGGGTCCACTGGCCGGAGTTCACGGCACAGGAGCTTCGCCACGCGGCCGAGGCGGCCGGATTCCAGATCGACGAGATCGCCACCCGTGAGGCCTACGACGAGATCCCCATTCGGCGGATCTACCTCTCAGCCATGCGCCGCTGAGCTCTGCGGCCGACGCGCTCAGGTGATCCTCGTCATATTTACGGGACATTTGTCCCATAAGATGGCTGGACGAATGTACCGTTTGTTTCATGGTCATCGACGGACGGCTCGCCCGGGGACAGGCCCGGCGACAGGAGATCCTGCGCGGCGCCATCACACTGATCGCCCACCAGGGCGTCAGCGCGGTCACCCATCGCGCGGTCGCCGAGGCGGCGGGGGTGTCGGCGGCGTCCACGACGTACCACTTCGAAACCCTTGACGACCTGCTCATCGCCGCCTTCTACGAGGCCACCGGCCAGCTGAGAGCCGAACTGGCGGAGCTGACGGAGAGAGCGTCACGCGAAGGGGCGGACGTGACCGAGGTCTGCGGCGACTACGCGGTCACGATGGTCACCGACCGGCGGGAGGCCACGCTCGCGTGCATGGAGCTCGCCCTGGCCGCCGTGCGCCGCCCGGGGTTGGTGCCCGCCACCGCCGCGCTGTTCGAGCGGCTCACCGACCTCATCGCGTTGTACGTCGACGACCGGCGAGACGCCGCCACGATCGCGGCCGCCATCCAGGGCCTGCTCCTGATGGCGTTCCTCGAACGCGACGACGGTGTACGGCTGCGCGCCTCGGTCGTCGACCTGCTTCACCGCTACGGAATGCACAACCACTGAGACCGCCACGCACGCACAACCGCTTGAGACGAAGGAGAACGCAATGGTGTGGCCCACCCGCCGGGGTGACGAGACGTTGATCCGTACCGAGCACCCCGCGCAAGCCGACTACCTGCGGCAGATGCTGTACACCGGCGACCCGCTGGCCGACGCGGCCGTCGCCGAGATGGGCGAGCTCGGCGGCCACGGCCGCCGCCTGCTACTCGACGGACTGCGCGACGGCCTGGACTCCCTGACCGATCCCCCCGCCGCGATCGCCGCGCTGCTCGAGCAGGTGGAGTCGGTCACCGCCGCCGCCGACCACGACGAGCTCGACCGCGGTTCGGCCACCTACCTGACGATCCCCTACTTCGCGCACGTGGTGGCGCTCGGCCAGGGGTCGCTGGTCAACACCTACAGCGCCCCGTCGATCGCCGCGGTCCTGCTGCGTACCGGCAAACTCATCACGATGGCCGAACGGCGGCTGAACGAAACCGGCAAATGGAGCACGCAGACGATGCTGCCCGGCGGAATGCGCCGGGGCGCCGGCGGATACACCGCCACCGTCATGGTCAGGATCCTGCACGCCTACGTCCGCGCCGGCGCCTTGCGGCACGGCTGGGAGACCACGGAGTGGGGCGTGCCCATCAACCAGGTGGACCAGGCCAGGACATGGCTGGATCTCAACTACGTCCCCTACCGGGCGCTGACCACGATGGGCTACGACTTCACCAAGGAGGAACTGAGCGCCGTCTACCGCCGCTGGCGGCACATCGCCCAGCTGCTCGGCGTCGACGACGGCTTCAGCCTCCAGGTGGTCGACCACGCCAGCGCGGCGACCGTGTCGGAGCTCATCGAGACGGCCATCGGCGCCCCCGACGACGGATGCAGGAAGCTGGTCGCCTCGTTGTGTGAGGCCAGCGTGGACATGATGACCCCGGCGCTGGGCATTCCCGCGACGCTGACCGACGACCTGATGCGCGCCTACATCTGGCTCATCCACGGCCCGGACCGCGCCCGCGAACTGGGGGTCGCCCCGAGCGACCTGCTGGCGCTGCTGCCGCTGCTGATCGACAACACCCGGCAGAACCGCCGCCTGCAGCGGATGCTCCCCGAGGTCTGGCGGGAGCAGCAGCTGGCCAACCAGGCGGTGATCGAGCAGATCCTCACCCAGCACGACGCCCCCACCGTCTACGAGACCGCCGCGGCGGAGGGAGCCTGAGGGGGCCGGTCTTCACGAGGATCACTCCCGTGAAGACCGGCATCGTCGTGTCCAGTTGCTTTCACCGGGTGTCTGTCGTGTCGCTGGTCGGGGGATGCCGTGTCACGGCCGCTGTTGGATGAGATCGCCGCGCGCCTGGTCGCGCTGACCGAGCGTGCCGATCGACTGCGGACGCAGCTGGCCTCGCCGAGACCGAAGACGATCGGACCGGTTGCGTGTAGCCGAGCATCAGCGGCGGCCGGTGCCGATCGACGGGCACGGCAGTCCGTTCATCGTGCAGCGGCTCTCTCTGCCGCGTGCGAGGCGGCGATCAGGGCGGCACCCAACTGCACCGCCACCAATCTGCGTGACTCGATCGGGGCGCCGGGAGCGTACGGCTGTTCAGCGCGTTCACAACATGACCGTCGCTGACATCCACACGTACTATGTGCTTGCAGGCGACCAAGCGATCCTCGTCCATAATGATGGCGATGACGACCTTGTCCGTGTCGGAAGATGGATGTCGCAGGCCGAGTACGACGCAATGAGTCGCACTGGCATGGTTCAACGCGGTGGAGGTGGATTTACTTACGTGGTCCATCCAGCCGACCCGAAGGCCTACATCTCAGCTCGACCAGGTTCCGTCTATGCGGAATTCGATGTCCCATGTTCGTTGCTGATCTCAGGAGGTCGCCCGGGTGACTACAAATTGTCAGACTCAACCACCATCAATGCACGGCTCGCGGAGAAGCGAGGTTTGCCGAAGCCGGAACTTCCCGAAGCGAGAAATATCGGCCTCGGTGGATCATGCTAGAGCGCTCTGACCTGCTGGGTATCGCGCAGGACTGGATCTCGCGCAAGCAAGCTGTACTTGTCGAGCTGGGTATTAGTTCGGAGGTCGAACTGTCTCCAGCGGATCGAGACCCTCGCTCTGTTAGCTGGGTACTTGAGGGCTCTTGTCATGGTGGGCAGCTCGTAATTTGGGCTGACGGACAATCCGAAATGGATCTGGCAGACATGGAGAGCGGCGAGATTCGATCAGTGCATAGATGGATCGAGAGCGAGATCGTATTGGTCTCGATTCTTGAATCCATTCATAGTTGGGTGAGTGGAGTCGAATCTTTGTAAGAACTCAAAATGGGAGAGCGTCGTCAGAGATCGACTTCTGACGACGCTCTCGCGACGTTTGACGGCTACGGAGACCGTGATCGTTTTCTGACGGCTACGGTTCGGGCTGCTGATCGAGCTGGTTCACGGGAACGATGACATTGCAAACCATGCCGACGGCTGTGACGCAGGTGCGATGACCGCTGCCGAGAGCGATCTGGGTATGGCCTTCCCTCCCTCATTCCGCCTGTACCGCATCAAAACTCATCGCACAGAGCTGACCTGGCACTTCACGGCGTCGGCCATGTGGCTCGTACGCATCAGTGACACGGACGCGTGATGCGACACCGGCGGGTCAGCCGTGCTCGGTCCGTGCTCGTCCGTCCCGGAACGCTGCGGGTGCCGATTAATCATCCGGCCAGGTCAAGCCACGTGTCGGTATTCCTTCAGGACGCCTCCGAGTCGATCACGTCGGCGGACGTCGAGCAAGGTGATCGACGCCAAGTCAATGTCGGCATCGGAGAGCGGTCGAAGCGGGGCAGCCTGTCGCAGAGCCCGGTGGGGCCGGTGTTCGTTATAGAAGGTCTCGAACTCGCGCAGCGCATGTAGAAGGTGGCGCTGGTTCCAGATCAAGATTCGGTCGAGCAGCTCGCGCCGACAGGTCTGGATCCATCGCTCCATGATGGAGTTCATCCGCGGCATACGTACACCGCTTTTGATGATGCGTACTCCGGCAACGGCCAGCACGGCGTCGAAGGCCGCGGTGAACTTGGCATCTCGGTCACGAATGAGGAACCTCGCTGAACTGCCCGCATCCTGCAGGTCCATGACGAGGTTACGGCCGAGCTGGGTGACCCACTGCCCGGTGGGGTGAGGGGTGACGCCGAGGATCCGCACCCGGCGGGTGGCGTGCTCGATGACCGCCAAGACGTACAGTCGCGCCCCCATCAGCGTGCGGACCTCGAAGAAGTCACAGGCCAGCAGCGCATGGGCCTGACTGCGTAAGAAATCGGACCAGGCGGTGTACTCCCGTTCCGGAGACGGATCGATGCCGTGGGCTTTGAGGATCTCCCACACCGTAGAAGCCGCGACCTTGATGCCGAGCGCGGCCAGCTCTCCGTGGATACGCCGGTAGCCCCACGAGGAGTTCTCCCGGGCCAGCCGCAGCACCAGGACGCGGATGGATCGGACGGTGCGCGGGCGCCCTGGCCGCCGGTGAGCACTGGCTACGGCGTGCCGGCGTCGCAGCAGATCGCGATGCCAGCGCAAGATCGTGTCAGGGCGGACCAGCAACATGAGGCGGCACAGCGTGCCCGTCGGCAGATGATGGAGCAGCCCCGCGAGGAGGAACCGGTCCTCCCGTGTGAACGCGGGCTTGTTCACCTGCCGTTGCAGCACCGTCAGTTGGTGGCGTAGCACCAAGATCTCGATGTCCTTGTTGCGATCGCTGGTGGACAGCAGCCGCAGGAGCGCGAAGACGGTCGTCACCGTGAGGTAGGCCAAGCGCAGCAGCACGACTGATCATCATGCCGCTATTTGGCGCACCGCTCGAGGGCTCACCCGAACGGAAGGGTCGTCCACCATGCCTTTGACCTGCACGGATGAATATTCGGCACCCGCACCTCGGGCGGCATGTACGACCACGGCACCGGCGGCGCCGGTGGCGTCGACTACGTGATGCCCTGCTTCCTGGTCACCGATGTGCCCGCCGTCACTGGCAGAGCCGTTGAGTTGGGCGCGAGGGTGGAGCTCGGTCCCGACGCCAATCCCGGCGGGCTGGTCTCTGCCCGGCTGCTCGACCCGCGCGGCAACCGCTTCGGCGTCTTCTCCCCGCCGGCCGGCACGCAGGACGCCTGACTGCGCCTGCCCTCCGGTCCGCAACGCGACCGGCACAGGCCGGCCGGACGACATCCATGTCGTCACGCTCGCCCGCGACGCCGACGCCGCCTCGATCGAGGCGACACTGACCTTCGACGGTGCCCTCGCCCGGGACTCGGTCTCAGCGCTGATGCCGATGCCCTGGGGTGCTCGGGGCGGCTACACCGCCACCTTCACCGGCGGGGTGCTGGAGTCGGTGTCGTCGATGGGGTTCGACGGCAAGCCCACCGGCAGCCTGACCGCCTACACCGCCCAGATCACTCCAGCCAGCGTCCTGCCCGCGTTCGAACTCACCCTCCAGGTCGATCGCAAGGTCAACGGCACCCCAGCGGTAAAGACCCAGCGGTAAGGACCCAGAAGGGACAGCACGCCAATCATCACCCGGATAGGCGCCGCCTGTCCGGGTCCCGGGGGATCCATGACCACCGGGGCTGCTGTACGCCAACGCGACCAGCGCCGCCGCCACCATCGCCCGCATCGAGCAAGGCCCGCCCCACCTGAGGGGAACCACCCTATGACCGCGGCAGCCGCCCTCCCCCTGCCGGGCGGCGGGCAGATCCCCGGGGTTCGGCACCTTCCAGCTCAAAGGCGATGACGCCTACCGCGCGACCTCGGCCGCGCTGGAGGCCGGTTACCGGCACCTCGACACCGCCACGATGTACGGCAACAAGGCCCAGACCGGCCGGGCGATCGCGGCCAGCGGGCTGCGCCGCGACGAGATCTTCGTCACCACCAAGTACGCCATGTGGCATGTCGTACGCCAAACTTGGCATAACTGGACATGTCCAGTTATGCTCAGCGTATGTTGAGCGTGGACAAGAAGTCTGTGGTGCCGCTGTATCAGCAGATCAAGGATCAGGTGCGGGAGCTGGTCGATGGCCGGGCTTGGACGAGCGGCATGCGGCTGCCGTCGGAGCGGGAGCTGATCGCCGAGCTCGATGTCAGCCGGATCACCGTGCGCCAGGCTCTGCGAGACCTGGTCGCCGAGGGCTACCTGACCAGCGCGGCCGGGAAGGGGTTCTTCGTCACCTCCCGCTCCGGGCCACAGGATCTCGAAGCGCTGGTCAGTCACACGGCGGCGATGCGGGCATGCGGCGTCGAACCGAGCAGCCGGGTGATCGACTGTGTGGTCCAGGAAGCCTCCGCCGCCGTGGCGCAGTGGCTACGACTCCCCGTCGGCGCGGAGGTCGTCCACCTGGTTCGAGCGCAGTTGGGCAATGGGTTGCCCCTCGCGATGCAGCGGGTGTGGCTGCCGCACCACCTGGTGCCGGGGCTCGCGGAGGTCGACTTCACGCACGCCTCGCTGTTCGAACAGCTCCGTGAACGGTTCGGGCTCCAGCTGGTCCGCGCCGAGACGACCGTGAGTGCCCGGCTCGCAGATCCCGACGAGGCGCGGGAACTGGAGCTGCACGATCCGCCGATCGGTCTGAGCGTGAACCAACTGACCTTCGATGAGGAAGATCGCGTCGTCGAGTTGTCCCGGTCGCTGCATCATCCGCTGCGGCTGCCGGTCCGCATCGTCCAGGCCATGCCCGGGCAAGGCGGCGCGTCGACCGTCGTCGCGCAGCCGGTGCCGGCTCGCGGGTCTGAGGAAGGGAGCTGAAGATGGGCAACAACAAGCTGGCCTTGGTGGGCGGCGGCGGTGTTCGCGGCCCGGTGTTCGTCGAGTCCGCGGCCAGGCGGGCCGAGGAACTCGGGCTGGAGGAGATCGTTCTCTTCGACATCGACGAGGAGAAGCTGCGGCTGCTCGGTGGCGTGTCGGCGCACCTGGCCCGCCGCCACTCGGACGTTCACGTGGTGGCGACCACGGACCCGCGCCACGCGCTGGAGGGCGCGGACTTCGTCGTGACCACCGTACGTGTGGGCGGGGACGCCGCACGGATCACCGACGAACGCATCGCGCAGCGCCACGGCGTGCTCGGCCAGGAGACTACCGGCCCGGGAGGTTTCGCCATGGCGATGCGCTCCGTGCCGGCCATCCTCGGTTACGCCGAGCTGCTCGCCGAGCTCAGTCCGCGCGCCTGGCTGTTCAACTTCACCAACCCCGCAGGGCTGGTCACCCAGGCCTTGCGCGATGCCGGCCACGACAGGGTCGTGGGCATCTGCGACAGCGCCAATCTGGCCCAGCACGCCGTCGCGGCCGCGCACGGCGTCGGCCCCAACGAGCTGCGGCCCGAGGTGTTCGGCCTCAACCATCTGTCATGGGTGCGGGCGGTCCGTGACCGGCAGGGCCGTGACCTGCTCGCCCCGCTGCTCGCCGACTCCGGCTTCCGCTCCGCGACGCTCCAGCGGTTCTTCCCGCCCGAGCTGGCCGAACTCCTCGGCACGTGGACCAACGAGTACCTGTATTACTACTACTTCGCCGAGCAGGCTCTGGCGAGCACCAGCGCGGAGTCGGCGAGCCGCGGTGAGGAAGTCGCTCAGCGCAACGCCGACCTGCTGGGCGAGTTGGCGCGCATCGGGTCCGAACGGCCGCAGGACGCTGTGGCCGCCTATCGCGCCTACGAGACCGGGCGCCGCTCGACGTACATGCGCTATGCCGAACCCGTCACGGCGCCGGCCGGAGAACGTACGCTCGGCGAAGGCAGCGAGGGGTACGCCGCGGTCGCGCTCGACCTCATGGCGGCTCTCACGGGCGGACCGGCCCGCTACTGTGCCGTTAACGTCCCCAGCGCGGGTTGCCTCGACGACCTGGAGCCCTCGGACGTCGCCGAGATCAGCGTCGTCGTCGACACCGACGGCATCCGGCCGCTGCCCATCGGCGCGATGCCCGAGCCACAGGCGGGTCTCGTGCGGCAGGTGAAGCTCTTCGAACGGCTGGCAGTACAGGCCATCGCCTCCCGGTCTCGCGGCCACGCCATTCAAGCGCTGATGGCCCATCCCCTGGTCCTGTCGTACTCACGGGCCGTCGCCCTGGTCGACGACTACCTCGCCGCCCACCGCGGTCACACCGGCGAGTGGCGGTGAGCGCCTTCCCCGCCGACCGATCGGTCCTCGTCGTCGGCGACTATTTCGTGGATCTGGTCTTCGCGGGCCTGCCTCGCTGGCCGCAGCCTGGCGAAGAGGTCTTCGGCAGCCGGACGTCGTCCCTGGCCGGCGGAGCCTTTACCCACCAGCGGGCGCTGCATCGCCTCGGCGTTCCCGTGCGGTGGGCCGCTCAGCTGGGCAGCGACTCCTACAGCAGGCTCGTGCTCGACACGGCCCAGGCCGAGGCACTCGACACCGCCGCCTACCTCGTTCACGACCGTGACGTACGCAACGTCAGCGTGGCGATCTCGCACGCGGGCGAGCGAGGCTTCGTCTCGTTCAAGGAGCCACTCGCCCCTCGCGAGGTCGCCGAGATCATCGTGGCCCAGCGGCCTGCCTGCGTGCTCATCGCCGAACTCCTTACCGGCCGACGCCTCGACGCGCTCGTCTCCGCCGCCCGCCAGGTGGGAGCGACCGTCTTCATGGACTGCCAGCACACCGAAGCCACCCTTGACGACCCCGCGACCACCGACGCGCTCCAGGCCGTGGACGTGTTCGCTCCCAACGCGGCCGAGGCCCGTCAGCTCACCGGATGCGACGATCTCGACGACGCCCTGTCTCGTCTGGGCGAGTTCACCCCGACCGTAGTGATCAAGAACGGCTCGCGGGGAGCGCTCGCCGCCACCCCTGCCAGACGCGAGGCCACCACTGCACCCCCCATGGACGTCGCCGACACCATCGGCGCCGGAGACTGCTTCGACGCCGGATTCGTCGCCGGCCACCTCTTCGGCCTCGATATGGCGGACAGCCTCGCACTCGCCACCCTCTGTGGCGCGCTGTCCGTCACCGGCCACGGCGGAGCCGCCGCGCCTACCCTCGCCCAAGTCGCCGAGCATGCGCCCGGCCTCGTCCCCTGGGCCGGCGGCTGACCCGGCCCCCAGCCCGGCCCCGCGACGATCCGGTTTATCGCGAACAGATCTTGCCAAACGGCCGTGCCCCTCGGATCACCATCCGCCGTGCCAGCCGCTGAGCAGGCCATCAGGCAGTGCGGTGGTGTCGGGGCCGGTGTCCGGTTGGTGGAAGTCGAAGTCGCATCCTTGGTCGGCCTGCAGCACGTGCGTGCGGTAAAGGCGCGCCCATCCGGAGGGGGCGGCGGGGACGTGGGGCGGATGGTCGGCGATCCGCCTCTGGATCTCGCGGTCGTCGACGTGCAGGTGCAGGCGCCGGCCGGGGACGTCCAACTCGATGAGGTCGCCGTCGCGCACCGCCGCCAGCGGGCCGCCGATCGCGGATTCGGGGGCGACATGCAGGACGGCGGTGCCGTAGGCCGTGCCGCTCATCCGCGCGTCGGAGATCCGCACCATGTCGGTGACGCCGTCGCGCAGCAGCCTTGCGGGAATGGGAATCTGTCCCCATTCAGGCATGCCGGGCCCACCGACAGGACCCGCGTTTCTCAGGACCAGCACCGAGTCCGCGGTCACCGGCAGGCTCGGGTCGTCGATCCGCTCCGCCAGGTCGGTGACGCTGTCGAACACAACTGCGCGCCCCCGGTGACGACGCAACCGCGCTGAGGCCGCCGACGCCTTGATGACCGCGCCGTCGGGTGCCAGATTGCCGCGTAGGACGGCCAGCCCGCCGGTGCCGCCGAACGGCTCGTCGAGCGCTGCGATGACGCGGCGGTCGGGCGGGGCGGTCGTGGAAAGCCCTTCGCCCAGGGGACGGCCGGTGACCGTGAGGGCGTCGGTGTCCAGCAGCGGTCGCAGTTCGCGCAGCAGGGCCGGCACGCCACCGGCGTGGAAGAAGTCCTCGAACAGGTGCTCGCCGGCGGGGCGGACGTTCACCAGGAGCGGGGTGCGGGCCGAGACCTCGTCGAGGTCGTCGAGTGAGAAGGGCACCCCGCTGCGTCTGGCCAAGGCGAGCAGGTGCACGACCGCGTTGGTCGACCCTCCGATCGCGGCGAGCACGGTGGCCGCGTTGAGGAAGGCGGCACGGGTCAGGATCTGCCTGGGGCGAGGTCCCGAACGAGCCAGGGACACCGCGAGAAGCCCGGCGCTCTCCGCGGCGGCGTAGCGGCGCGCGTCGCCTGCCGGGATCGCCGCCGAACCGGGCAGCGCGACGCCGAGCGCCTCTGACAGCGCCGCCATGGTGGAGGCGGTGCCCATCTCGGTGCAATGGCCGACGCCCGGCATCGCGGCCTGTTCCAGCTCGGCGAACTCCTGTCTGCTCAGCTTTCCGGCGCGTAGCTGATCGGTGTAGCGCCACAGGTCGGTGCCGACGCCGAGCCGCCGGCCGTGGAAGATCGCGGGCGTGGCGGGGCCGCCGGTCACCATGACGGCGGGCAGGTTGGCCGAGGTGGCGCCCATGAGCTGTGCAGGGACGGTCTTGTCGCACCCGGCCAGCAGTACGACGGCGTCGAGAGGGTAGGAACGCAGACTTTCCTCCACGTCGATGGCCATCAGGTTGCGGTACAGCATCGCGGTGGGCTTCATGAGGTTCTCGCCCAGCGAGATCGTCGGGAACTCCAGTGGCAGGCCGCCGGCCTGCAGCACGCCCCGCCGTACGGCGTCGGCCATCCCACGGAAGTGGGCGTTGCAGCTGACCAGTTCCGACCAGGAGTTGGAGATCCCGATGATCGGCCGGCCGGAAAGGGCGGCGTTCGACAACCCCTGGGCGCGCAGCGAGGCGCGGTGCAGGAATCCCGGCAGGTCGTCTCCTGCGAACCAGGCGGCGCTGCGTAGTGACATGGGTCGTCCTTTCACGCTCAGTAGATGCGGGCCAGCAGGCCGCCGTCGACGACGAGGTCGGTGCCGGTGATGTAGGCGGACTCGTCGGAGGCGAGGAAGAGCGCGGCGTTGGCCACGTCTTCGGGTGAGGCGAAGCGGCGCAGCGGATAGCGTCCGGTGAGCTCGCTGCGCGCGGCCTCGGGGTCGGGCTGGAAGGCGAAGAAGTCCTCAAGCAGCTCGGTCTCCACATCCGCCGGGCAGATCGTGTTGACGCGGACGTTGTCCGGGCCGTGGGCGGCGGCCAAGGCTCTGGTCATCGAGCGCAGGCCGCCCTTCATCGCGCCGTAGGCGGGCATGTCGGGGTCGCCCACGATGCCCAGCAACGAGGCGGTGATCACGATCGAGCCGCCGCCCCTTTCTTGCAGAGCGGGCAGCACCGCCTGGACGCCCAGATAGACGCCGCGCAGGTTGACCGCGTGCAGCCGGTCCCACTGCTCGGCTGTGGTGTCGGTGATCCTGCCCATGATCTGCACAGCCGCGTTGGCGTGCAGGATGTCGATCCCGCCGAAACGGCGGACGGTCTCCGTGACGACACGGGCGTTGTCCTCGGGCGAGGCCACGTCTGCGCCGATGCCGTAGGTGTCGCCGCCGATCTGCTCCGCCAGTTCCCTGGCCGCCTCAGCGCGTACGTCGACGCAGGTCACAGCCGCGCCTTCGGCGGCGAACCTGGCCGCGGTCGCGGCCCCGATACCGCCTGCCGCGCCGGTGATGATCGCTACTTTTCCTGTCAGTCGCAACCCGAACTCCTCATGTGCCGCTCTGAATCCGTTCTGATACCTGCCTGCACTTCTCGCGCACCGCCTCGCCCACCTGGGCCCATCGCTGCATGGGCAGCCGCACCGCGACGGCCGACACCGAGATCGCGCCGACCGGCCGGTCGGCGCGGCCCAGCACGGCGGCGGCCAGGCAGACGCCGCCGAGTTCGGACTCTTCCTGGTCGAGCGCGTACCCGTCGGTGCGGGCAGCTTCGATGTCGGGGCGCAGCGCCGCGAGCGTGGTGCGCGTGGCCTCGGTGAGCGGTGTGTAGGGCTCGGGCCCCAGCAGCGCCTCCCAGTCGGATTCGGGAAGGGCGGCCAGGATGGCCTTCCCGATGGCGGTGGCGTGCGGTGGCACCCGCTCGCCCAGGTTCGTGGTCAGCCGGATGGCATGGACGGCGTCCACGGTGTCGGCCCAGACGATGCGCCCCCGCCGCAGGACGGCCAGGTTGATCGTCTCGCCGGTGAGCGAGGACAGAGCGGCTATGGCGGGTGCCGCCACTGGGATCAGCGAGCCGGCCTCCGACCGCGCCACCAGATCGGTCAGCGCGGGTCCGAGCCGGTACTCGTGCGTCTGCGGCAGGTGCTGGACGTAGCCGCGTTCCTGCAGCACGGCCAGCAAGCGGTGCACGGTTGCCCGCGAGGCGCCCAGACGCCTGGCCAGCTTGGCAAGGGTCGTGTCTCGGCCTTCGGCCAGCAGTTCGAGCGCGTCGAGGGCCCGTTCCAACGATCCCGACATTACCGGTGTCTCATATACTGCAACAGATGTGTTTGCATATGTGAGATTAAAGCAGACACAATCCTGGCATGACGCCTTCCCTGCTCGCTGAGTTGTTCCCCAACGCCTCCAGTGCGCTCGTGGCCGACGCACTGGACGCCCTCGATCTGCGAAGCCAGTGCCTGGAGCCGCAGATCATGCCGCTCGCACCGTCGCACCGGCTGCTCGGAACGGCCTTCTGTCTGCGGGCCGAGCCCGCACGCCGGACTCGGCCCGCCGCGCCGTACCAAGGGCTGCTCCGTGCGATGGATCAGGTCTCGGAGGGGGAGGTCGTGGTCTTCGCGACCGGCAGGTCCGACGCCGCGGGCGTGTGGGGCGAGCTGATCACCACCGCGTGCCGTACGCGCCGGGTCGCCGGAGCGCTCACCGACGGCCTGGTCAGAGACACTGCGACGCTGGCCGGCGGGCCGTTCCCGGTGTTCAGCCGGGGCAGCGTCCCCTACGACAGCAAGGGGCGGCTCGACGTCGTCGCGTACGCCGAGCCGGTCACGCTCGGCGGGGTGCTGATCAGCCCGGGCGACGTGCTGGTCGGCGACCTCGACGGAGTGGCCGTCGTCCCGGCGGGCTCCGTCCGGCGGGTCGCCGAGCTGGTGGCGGGCAAACGCCACGCGGAAGACGCCTTCCGCGCCGCGGTGGCCGAGAGCGGCTCCATGGCGGAGGCCTTCGAGCGGTACGGCGTGCTGTGATGGACCTGTCCTGGTGGAAGCGTGGCACGATCTATCACCTCTACGTTCGCTCGTTCGCCGACACCGACGGTGACGGCGTGGGTGATCTGCCGGGGGTCACCGCGCGCCTGGACTACCTGTCCTGGCTCGGGGTCGACGCGATCTGGCTCTCGCCGTTCTACCGCTCGCCGCAGCGGGACTTCGGCTACGACATCACCGACCACACCGACGTCGATCCGCTCTTCGGCACCCTCGCCGACTTCGACCACCTGCTGGCCGAGGCCCATCGACGCGAGCTGCGGGTGATCCTCGACTTCGTTCCCAACCACACCTCGATCGACCATCCGTGGTTCGCCGCGTCCCGCGCCTCACGAGACGATCCACGGCGCGAGTGGTACATCTGGCACGACCCGGTGGACAGCGGTCCGCCCAACAACTGGCGCGCGGTCACCGGCGGATCGGCCTGGACTCTCGACGAACACACCGGGCAGTACTACCTGCACTCCTTCCTCCCCGAACAGCCGGACCTCAACTGGCGCCACCCACAGGTACGGCTCGCCATGCACGAGGTGATGCGGTTCTGGCTGGACCGGGGCGTGGCCGGCTTCCGCGTCGACATGGTCGACTACCTGCTCAAGGACGAGCTCCTCAGAGACGAGCCGCTCGACGAGCACGGCAGGTACGAGCCCGCGCTGGCCCGGCACCAGCTCAACCAGCCCGGAACGCTGGACCTGCTCAGGGAGCTACGCGAGATCACGGACGCGTATCCCGGGCGGGTCCTGATCGGCGAGGTGGAGTACCGGCTTCCACTCCCCCGGCTGACCGGGTACTACGGCCACGACGACATGCTGCACCTGCCGATCAACTTCTGGCTGCTGTTCACACCCTGGCGGGCTGCCGACCTCCAGTCCTTCATCACCGCCTACGACCGCGCCTTGCCCCCACACGCCTGGCCCAACTGGGTGCTGGGCAGCCACGACATCTCCCGCATGGCCACCCGACTCGGCCCCGACCACGTGCGCGCCGCGCTGATGCTGCTTTTCACCCTGCGGGGCACACCGGTGCTCTACTACGGCGACGAACTCGGCATGACCGACGTGCCCATTCCCGCCCGCCAGACCCGCGACCCATGGGAAGGACGCGATCCCGCGCGCACGCCGATGCCATGGACCCCCGGCCAGAACGCCGGCTTCTGTCCTCCCGACGCCCAGCCGTGGCTGCCGGTGGGCGCCGATCACACGCACCGCAACGTCACCGCCCAGGCCGCCGACCCCTGCTCGGCCTTGCACCTCGCCCGCGCCCTGCTCGACCTGCGCCGCACGCACCCCGCGCTCAGCGATGGAGGTTACGAGCCCGTGCCCGCGCCCGAAGGGGTGCTGGCCTACCGGCGCCACCATCCCGACGAGGAACTGCTGATCATGATCAACCTCACCGGCTCGCCGGTGGCCGTCCCGCTCGAGGGAACACCGCTGCTGTCCACCCATGCGAGGACGGCCGGCCCGCTGCGCCCGTTCGAGGGCCGCCTGACCAGGAAGCAGCCCTCTGCGGCCGGGTGTTTCAGAGCCTGATCACGACCTTGCCCAAGGCCTTGCCCGACGCGTAGTAGCGGTAGGCGTCAGAGGCGTCGTCGAAGGCGAACACCCGATCGATGACGGGCCGGAGCTGGTGATCTTCTATGGCGCGATTCATCGCGAGGAACTGGGCGCGGCTGCCGACGGCGACGGCGCGCACCGTGGCGCCGGAGGCGAACAGCACCCGGGGGTCGATGGGCGGCGCGGTGTCGGAGACGAAGCCCACACAGGCGATGTGGCCCGCGATCGCCACTGCCTTGAGTGACTGATCCAGCAGGCCCGTGACATCGACGATGCGGTCGGCCCCTCGGCCCGCGGTCAGCTCCCGGACCTTGTCCGCCCAGTCGGGGATGGCCCGGTAGTCGATGATCGCGTCGGCGCCGAGTTCGGCCAGCCGGTCGGCCTTGGCGGGGCTGCTGGTCGTGGCGATCACCCGGGCGCCGAGCGCCTTGGCGAACTGGAGCGCGAACAGCGATACCCCGCCAGATCCCTGCACGAGCAGTGT
>NZ_JBEZDO010000064.1:0-18186 GCF_040648355.1 Nonomuraea sp. NPDC049152
CCGCGCCCGTAGACCGAACGGTGGATCGCCGACCAGTAGACCTAATCCAACCGCAACGACGAAAGGGACATCAGCTCGCGTAACGCACTCTGACCGGTGCGACCGACCGACAAACGGACGCCCAGCCGCTCGGCCAGCTGGGCGTAGCCGGCGCTGGTGTACTGGCAGCCACGATCGGAGTGGAAGATCACCGGCTCGGTGGGGCGGCGGCGAGAGCACGCCATCTGCAGAGCCTCAGCCACCAGCTCGGTGCGCAGATGGTCGGCGGTGGCCCAGCCGACCACCCGGCGTGAAGCGATGTCGATCACGGTGGCCAGATACAACCAGCCTTCATCGGTCGGGATGTAGGTGATATCGCCGCACCAGCGAGTATCGACCGCGGCCGCATCCGGCTTGAAGTCCCGGCCGATCAGATCGGGCCGAACTCCGGCACCAGGGTCGGCGATGGTAGTCACCAAGCGGCGCCGCCGATGACGGCCACGCAGCCCGGCTTCGCGCATCAGCCGGGCCACCCGCCGCAGGCCGCACCGCTCACCCTCACCCTGCAAGACCGCGTGAATGCGAGGGGGCGCCGTAGGTGCCACGCGAGTGGCTGTGCACCTCGGCGATGCGCTCGCCGAGTTCCATGTCGCGCATCGCGCGAGGACCGGGCACGGCCTGGCGGCGCGCGTAGAAGGCGGCACGGGAGACTCCCAGCAGCTCACACGCCCGTTTGACGTGGTGACCGCCCTGCTTTTCCGCCTCGATGAACGGGTGCACGCTCACCGGGTCTCCTTCGCGAAGAAAGCCGTGGTGCAGTCAACCGATCAGTGCAACACCATTCGGGATGATGATCGCGGAGGTGTTGCGTGGCGAGGATGGGCCGTCCGGGGATGTCGGATGCTCAGAAGCGGGAGCTGTGGGACCGGTGGAAGGCCGGCGAGTCGATCAGCCAGATCGCCAGAGCACTGGACAAGCCGCCGGGCTCGGTGTTCACGGTCCTCAAATCCAACGGCGGATACGTTCCGCTGCTGCGGCGCAGGCGGCCCGGAACGCTGAGCTTCGCCGATCGTGAGGAGATCTCCCGCGGCCTGGCTCGAGGCGAGTCGATGCGTTCGATCGCCCGCAGCCTGGGACGGCCGGCCTCGACGGTCAGCCGGGAGATCGCCCGCAACAAGGGCATCACCCGCTATCGGGCCATCGACGCCGAAGACCGCTCCTGGGATCGAGCCCGGCGTCCCAAGCCATGCCTCCTGGCACGCAATCCGGCGTTACGGCAACTCGTCGCGGAGAAACTGGCCCAAGACTGGTCACCCGAGCAGATCGCCGGGTACCTGGCCAAGACCTACCGGCCGGGATCGGGGATGCGAGTGAGCCATGAAACGATCTACAAGTCGCTGTTCATCCAGGCCCGCGGCGTGCTGGCCAAGGAACTGACCAAGCACCTGCGCTCGGGCCGGCCCACCCGCCGAAACATCCACAACACCGTCACCGGACAATGGCGCTCCCAGATCAAGGACGCCATCCCGATCAGTCAGCGGCCACCGGAAGCTGACGACCGCGCGATCCCCGGGCACTGGGAGGGCGATCTGCTGCTGGGCCGAGGCCTGACCCAGGTCGCGACGCTGGTGGAACGCACGACCCGCTTCACCGTCCTGGTCCAGCTCGACGGCCGCGACATGCACACCGTCACCAAAGGCCTGGCCGCGACGATGACCCGGCTACCCGAGCAGATCCGCAAGACGTTGACGTGGGATCGCGGGATGGAGCTCGCCGGACATAAGGAGCTCGCCGCGACGACGGGAGCTGCTCGAAGGTGATGGTCCCTTCGTGGAGGGTGGTGCGCGCCCCGTCGTAGACCCCGGCGGGCCGCTTTTGCCTGGTGGTGGACAGCACGGCTCGGAGCGTGGCCGCCTCGCTGAGGCTGAGATGGCTTCCGGCCTTCAGGAAGAGCCGGTACGGCCATTCAAAGGTCACCCAGGTCTTGCCCGGTGGCAGTGGATCATCAGGGTCGGGCGTGACGTACGACTCGTAGCCGCGCTTGCCGATGCAGATGTTGCGGGTACCGGAGCGGGCGGTGACGGCCGGGACCGCCCCTACCGCTCCGGCTGGACCTGGCAGGGGCGGCCGCTGCCCTTCGTCCCCTATGACAACTCCTGGGCACCGGCGGAGCCGGAAGGCGCACCGGTCTCCGGGCTCGGTTGGTACGAGCGCAGCCTCGCGGCATATGCCGACCGATTGCCCGCCGCGGCCATCCCGGTGGAAAAAGCCCGCGCTGACCTCGTGCTGATCGCGGGCGGCGCCGACCGGATGTGGCCGTCCCTGCGCTTCGCCCGCGGACGCGCGCGAGGACGGCCTGCCACCACATGACTTCGGTGCCGACGCCGCCTCCGCCTTCACCCGCCGCGCCATGCTGAACATCCTGGCCAGGTTCGCCAAGGGCCCCGCCAGATCGCACTAGGGTGCCGTTCTCAGCACGAGGTGTACACCGACCCGTCGTTGTACAGGTGAGACGAGGTGCGCAGGCTGAGCCGGCCCGCGCTGATCTTGCCCGACAGGCGCGGATACCAGCCGCCGACGTAGCCGCCCGAGCACGTGCCCTTGGCATTGGTGGTACCCGGGTGTGGCGGACCGGCTGGTGACGTCACCCTCTCGGGGGCATCGGCCAGATCCGGGTGGTGCCGTCCAGGCTGCTCGTTGCCAGCAGGCGGTCGTCGTCGCTGAAGTGGACCGCATGGATGTCCCCGGTGTGGCCGGTGAGGACGGCCGTGCGCCTGCCCGTGGCGATGTCCCAGATGTCGACCGTCCGCTGGTCGGCACTGATGATGGCGAGGCGGTCCTGCTTCGCACTGAGCTCGTGGCTGAAGTAGGGCGGCAGAGAGGGAGGCGTGACCGCTCCGGTGTCCAGGTTGAGGGTCCGGAGAACCTGCCGGTCCGCCGAAGACAGGCGCTGGGAGGTGACGGCCACGCGGCCGCCGACGAACCAGAGCCAGTGGCCTGGCTCGAGGCTGAGCGTTCCCAGCTGCCTGCGGTCGGCAACGTCCCACAGGTGGGCGGCGGAGGCGTCCGGCGGGCGGAAGGCCAGTGTGCGACCGTCCGGGCTGAACGTCAGGTAGGCGTTCTCACCGGGTGATCCCGTGGGGATCAGGCCGGTCTGCTGCCCGTCGGCCAGGCGCCAGATCCTGATCTCGCCCTTCTTGTTCACTCCGGCCAGGGTGGTGGCGTCGTCGCTGACGGCGTAGGCGTTCAGGCCGGGGAAGGCGCGGGTGGTGTGCGACCCCCACAGCTGCCGGACCCAGATGCCGTCGCCGTCGGCCGCCCACCGGATCAGGTAGGCCCGGCCGTCTCCTGTCGTCCTCACCTGGTGCTCACCGACATAGCGCGTCGCCGCGGCGAGAGGCGTGCCCATGGGTCTGCCCGTCCTGGGGTTCACCAGCTGCGTGGCCTGGGAGTCCAAGGTCGTCACCAGGATGTCCCCCGTGGGGGTGAAGCGTGGCGACGGTGTGCCCCGCCCGTGGCGGAGGCGGCCGTCGTCGATGCGCGCGCCCGTGCGCGTGTCCCATAGCCTGAGCGCACCGCTGTCGGTCGTCACGTACACCACGCTGCTGTCCGGGCTGAAGCCCATGCCGTCGACGACGCCCCTGTCCGTCAGCGGGGCGCCGATGGGCGCGCACGTGCGCGAGTTCCAGAGCCGAACCCGCCGAGAGAGGGTCGTCTGGGTGAGCAGGACGGTGCCGTCCGGGCTGAACTCCGTATAGAAGCTGTCGTCCTCATACGGGTCCGGCGCCGTCACTCTGCAGATCACGGCGCCCGTACGCGTGTCGAGGATCGCCGACCACGCCGTGGGTCCCGAGATGGCGGCCCTGCGCGCGTCCGCGGTGAACCCCACGTGGATGCCGTTGCTCTGCTCGCTGCGGAAGACGGGGCCGATCCGCAGGCCTGTCTCGACGTTCCACAGCCGGATGGCCTTCATGTCCCCCGACTGGCTGATCAGGAACGGACGCGCGCCGAAGGCCACCCGGCTGGCGTCGCCCGTCAGCAGCGTCTTCACCGACGTGTCGGCCGGCAGAGCGCGCACCAGCAGGGCGAACACGATGACGACCAGCACGGCGCACGTCGCCGGCAGCGCGCGCCTGAGCGGCCGGCGACGTGCCGGCGGCTGCGGCGTCCGCGCGGGCGCGCCGGCCAGCCACTCCTGCATGCGAACGTGCCGGAACTGGTACACGCCGCCGAACTGCCGCAGCAGCCCCTGCCTGTGCGCGTGCTCCAGGAACGCCATGAGCCGCCACGGCAGCCGCCCGCGCGCCGCGAGGACGAAGCGCATCCACACGAACCGCGGCCACGCCCTGGTCGAGAGCGTGAGGAGGGCGAACGCCGTTCCCGGCAGCAGCACCACCGCGCCTATCCGCAGCGGTCCGCTCCAGTCGGCGGGGTAGGCGGCGCGTGCCATGTCCGACAGGCGCGGTTCGCCGGACCAGCCGGAGGACAGCGTCTGAGCGATCTGGGCCGCGACCATCCCGGCGATCAGCGCGGGGCCCGCTCCCAGCCCCAGCACGGCGCCGGCGGCGAGGGCGGCGACCAGGCTGGCGCGGCGGTCCTCGGCGAGGAAGCCCGCAGGGCTGGCTTCGGCCGAGCGAGTCGGCGGGGCGTCCAGCCAGCGGTAGACAGCCAGCGCGAGCCCTGTCACCGCCATGACCGCCAGGCCCATGCCCAGGTAGGACAGGTAGGCGGCGGCGTTCTCCGGGGGCCAGCCGTACGCGACGGAGATGACGGCGCCGATGCCGACGAGCACGGGCAGGACCGGAATGGCGGCGAGCGCGAGGCCGGTGGCCAGTCCGCGGCGCAGCCTGCCAAGTGAGCCGGCGAACGTGGGGGCGAGCCGGCCCGGTGTGGCCGCGCCTCCGGCGTACCAGGAGATCATGGCGAGAATCGCGAAGCCACCGCCGATGAACGCGCCCAGGCGCAGCGTGTCGTTGAGACTCATGGCGGCGCCGAAGACGAGCATCACCGCCCAGGTGACGAGCATGAGCAGGATGCCGCCGCCCAGGGCGAGCCCGGTGACGGCCCAGGGGGACAGCAGCCGCTGACTCATCCGCCACCACGCCAGGTCGCGTTCGCGGTGCTCGTGCAGATGGCGGGCCAGGTAGGTGAGCCAGCGCCGGGCCTTGCCAGGCTCCCAGCTCTCGTCTTCCCGCCGGTAGGCGGCGTCCACGGCGGCGTCGACGAGCGCGTCCTCCACCTCGGCCCTGGACCCGAGGTGGAACAGGCCGGTGAGCTCGCCCTGCCGTTCGCAGACCGTGCGCAGCAGCGAGACCATCAGCGGCGTGGAGAGCGCGGCCGCCAGCGGGCTGCGGGGGTTCTCGTCCAGATGCTCGCAGACCGGCTCCGGGTCGACGGACTTCGGCCAGACGACCTCGCGCAGGTACGCGGTCACGTCGTCTTTCTCCAAGGGTTCGATCCGCACGACCGCAGCCCGGCGCAGCGGCGGGCTGCCGGCGCCGATGAGCTCCGCGTATTCGGCCGATCGGCAGGTGAGCACGATCGGTCGCTCGCGGCCGAGGGCGTCGTTGACGGCCTGGACCGCGCCGCGGCGGGCCGACTCGGGCATCTCATCCAGCCCGTCCACGACGGGCAGCAGCAGATCGTGGTCGTGCAGAAGCCTCGGGATCTCCGTGTCGCCGCTGTAGTACGTGATGGCCAGCGTCTGGACGATCCACTCGTCCAGACGCTCCTGAGTGGGGTCCCACGAGGCCGCAGGCAGCAGGACGGGGACGCGTCCTTGCTGCGGCTGCGCGTCCAGCAGGCCTCTGACCAGCATGAAGGCGAGCACACTCTTGCCGGCCCCTGGCTCGCCCAGCACGACGAGGCGGCCACTCCGCAGGCGCCGGTAGTCTTCGGCCAGGCCGCGGGCGGCCTCACGGAAGCCGAGGGCCAGACGGCCGCCGAGCTTGCGCTCGACCACCCGCCCGCCGGACGGCAGCGTGTCAGGGCCGTCGCCGGTCCACGCCAGCGGCAGGACCTGCGGCCGGCTCAGCGCGTCGCCGGTCTTGACCGCGCTCGCCAGGAGAGTCTGCGCCAGGTATCCGGCGTGGACGGCAGGATCGGCGGTCCTCGGCCCTGACCGGCTCTCCGCCCGCCGGCCGAGCCAGCGCCGCACCACTCCCGCCGCGGCCAGCAGCAGCGCGCACAGGCCCACGACAAAACTGAGCACGCTCGCCCGCGCGTCGTTCTCGCTGAGGTCACCACCGGCCATCCACCAGGCGAGGGGGCCGAGGAGCGCGCCCAGCGCGAGTAAGACGACGGCGAGAGCGGCCATGCGCGTCCAGCGTGATCCTCCCGGCATGGTCCGTATTATCCGCACAGGGTGGATGCGGAGATGTCAGAATCCGGTCGGGCCATACGCCTTTCACCGTCGAGGTCGGGCCGCCTCGGCACATGCCCGTGCCTCCCTCCCTCCGGGCACCGCGCACGGCACAGTGGAGACATGAACGCAGACGACAGGAACGTGCTGGCCCGTGCACGCGTGGCGACCAGGCTTACGGCCCAGAACCTGGACCGGGCGCGACGTTTCTACTCCGAGCGGCTCGGTCTGGAGCCCGTCGACGAACGGCCCGGCGGGCTGCTGTATCGGTGCGGAGGCGCGGACTTCGTACTGTTCCGATCGACGGGAGCCTCTCCCGGCACGTTCACTCAGATGGCGTGGGAGGTCGACGACATCGAGGCGGTCGTGTCGGAGCTCAGACGGCGCGGCGTGGTGTTCGAAGAGGTCGACGTACCCGGGTTCCGGACGAGGGACGGGATCGCCGAGATCGAAGGGAACTACCCGAGCAAGGGCGCGCGAGGTTAACGCGGCGCCTGGTTCCGCGGCAGCGAGGGCAACATGCTGGGCATCGGCGAGCCGGTCTTCTGAGGTCTTCCCATGATCGTCGGTGACGATTAGCGTCGCAGTCAACGCCCCGACATTTTGGCCGACAGAAGGGGACATCGGGATGTCCGATGCGACGACCACCAGCGAGTTACTCCACGAGGGCCTGGCCCGCGACGACTACGCACTCCGGCGAGTACCCCCATCGGCCCGCTACGGCTGGGTGACGGTCGCGGTCCAGCGATTCGCCAGCCGCAGCATGCGCGGCGCGGTAATGCTGTGATCCTCAGCTCGGCAACGAGCTGCTACGGGCATCACGATGCCACACCCCGCCGACACTTTTGAAGTCGCAGAAGCTACGAACTAGTTTCGTCACGCAGCCCTGCTGACAGGTCTTGCCGCTGCCACTGTCCGTTTCTCGACACTGAACAGTCAGCCAGCCACGACGACCATGATTGCTCGCTGTGCCAGGCGGCTTCCGGCACTCCGGCCCGCCGCAGCGCGCGTCACCTGCTTCCTGGGCACGTTGGAAGGTACGTTCGCGGGCACGCCGTTCGCCATGCGGCTGCGCTACACCCGCACCTGGGTGCATACCGACGAGCACGGCTGGCGCATCCTGGCCGCCCACGCCAGCCCGGCATAACGTCACTCCCGCCTGCTCAAGGCAGCCTGTACGGCCGAGGTGATGCACGGGTCGCCTTGGTATCGACCGGCTGACCAAGTGCTCGGGGCCGTACTGGGAGCAGGTCTCCGCCAGGCGTATCTCGACCCCGACCGGCACGGCTATCATTCATGATCGTGTCGATGTGGTTGAACCTGGCGAAGATCGATGTCGAGCTGCTGGAATCCGTTCGGGCGAACCCCGACCTGATCGGCGCG
The DNA here is from genome assembly GCF_040648355.1 of Nonomuraea sp. NPDC049152. NCBI lineage: Bacteria > Bacillati > Actinomycetota > Actinomycetes > Streptosporangiales > Streptosporangiaceae > Nonomuraea > Nonomuraea sp. NPDC049152. Next base: position 7,724 of record NZ_JBEZDO010000064.1, read on the forward strand.
ATCTTCTTCGACGACGGGCAGGCGCCCGTCGGCGTCCATCATGAAGCCGATGTGTTCGGAGATGACTACCGAACCCTCGATGCCATCGCACAGGGCAGAGCCGAGGCCGAGCATGAGAGTGCGCAGTGGCGGGAGTGTTATCCCTGGCTCGCGGCGGCGACCGGCGAGACCGGTGAGAACGACGTGGAGGGCTACGAGTTCGACTACGGCCCGGCGTTCGTCCTCGATCCCGGCCAGGTGACGGCGATCGCGCAGGGCCTGATGGGCGAGGGATGGGGATTCGGCGCCGCTCGACGGGACGCGGCGGACGGCGCTTATGAGGGGTTTGAGGACCTCGGGCCGTTCTACGCGGCGGCGGCACGAGAGGGCAAGGCCATCGTGGGCGGGGTGAGCTGACCCGCTGCCGTGGCCACCGCACCGCTTCCGACGGGCTTTGCACCAGAGCCAAAACCTGTGGCCGTGCCTTGCTGGGCGCCCGTAAGGTGCCGATCATGGTGGAGAAGACATCCGGAGGGCGCGCCCGATGACGTTGTTCACGCACCTCACCTCGGCCAATGACGTCCGCTCGATACGGCGGGCCGGCGTGCGCGCCCACAGCCGCGACTACGAGGGTACGGCCGGGGTGTTCTGCCTGCCGATCCTGCCCTCCTACCAGCTCACCCACCAGTGGGGCCGGGAGTTGCGGCGCTGCGGGCGGCGCACGATGGTCGCCGTGGACTTCCGGCTGCCCGACGATGAGCCGGTCCGTGTCGGCCACTACGGCCATGAGCCTGTCGAGCTCGCAAGTGCCGAGGCCGCCGCTTTGATCGCCGGATGCGAGGACGCCCGGGGGAATGAGGTCTTCGTCCCCCGGGCGATCGACGCCAAAGAGATCCATCGGGTCCGCGGCGTCAACCGGGTCACCGGCTGGCGGTACATGCCCAACGCCCACGGCAGGGTCCCCTGCCCGTGTCCGGGGTGCCTGCGGCGCGGGGAGTACGGCAGCGCGAAGATCCGCCGGAAGGCCGAAAGCCGCGGCTACTGACCCCGAGAGATGGCCTCGGTTGCCTCAGCACGTCATCGAGTCCGACCGCCCCAAGCGCATCACCCGCCGAGTCGGCGGCAAGAGCGATGCGTTAGATGCCCGTCGCGCCGCTCGCGAGGCGCTGGGCCGCGAACATTCGGCCGTGCCCCGCGCCGATGGTCCGCGCGAGGCGGTTCGCATGCTGTTGGTCACCCGCGAAAGCGCGATCCACGCACGCACCGGCGCGGTCAACCAGCTCAAGGCACTCGTGCTGACCGCGCCCGAACAGCAGCGTCAGCGACTGCGCGGCCTGACCAGAACCGCCTTGATCGATGCCTGCCTGGCCCTGCGACCCTCGGCCACCACCGACCCTGACGAGCGAACACGTCGCCTGGTCATGCAGCGCCTGGCCCGCCGCATCCGCGACCTGACCAGCGAGATTCGCGCCGCCGATGACGAGCTCGCCGCGCTGGTCCAGCAGCATGTGGGCCATTTGCTCCATATGCGCGGGGTCGGCGTCATCACCGCTGCCCAGTGCTGGGTGTCGTGGTCCGGTCCCGGTCGCTTTCGCAACGAGGCCGCCTTCGCCGCCCTGGCCGGCGTCAGCCCCATCCAGGCCAGCAGCGGCAAGAACACCCGTCATCGCCTCAACCCCCACGGAGATCGCGCGCTCAACCGCGCCCTGCACCACATCGCCCTCACCCTGCAGCGGTGGGATCCCGAAACCCGCCAGTACGTGGCCAAGCGCATCAGTGACGGCAAAACGCGCCGTGAAGCCACCCGATGCCTCAAGCGCTACCTCGCCCGCAAGATCTACCGCGCTCTCGAAACCGGGCCACACGCCGCCTCGGAGGCGGCTTGACAAACATAGAAGCGTCACGCGATGGCTGTCCTCATTTCACGACGCCACGCCATCTAGCTGGGAAAACTCGTACACCACATCCGTGGACGCAACCGAATGCGCCGAGGAGTGTCGTAGAGAAGAGTGCTGGTCTTCGATATGAGTGGCAGATTCTTGGGCGCGGACTGTTATACCGAGCCGAACCAGCTCACCGTGCACCCGCCGATACCCCCACGTCGGATTCTTACCTGCCAGACGGACTCCCAGGTCGGATTTCCGTGCTCGTTGCGGGACGGCCAGAGCGGTGAGGGTAGGTCCACGCGCGTTTGATCAACCGGCGATGCCATGCCAGCAGCGTTCCCGAAGTAACAAGCCGATGAGCTCTCAGCACCGTCGGTAGGAAGCGGGACAACACCGACAGGACCCGTCCGATCAGCCCAGTCCGGCTTCGGCCGGAGGACCTGACGCCTTGGCACGGCCACCTCATGCTGGAGCGACGCCCTTGGGCGACTGACCACATCCCAGCAACGCCAGCCAGCCGAACATCCGAATCAGGATCAGATACAGCGGACGAACCGACACAAGCGGCGATCTCGCCCGCCCACCTCTATAGGTCAAAACCGCAGATCAAACGCCCTGCGATGAGTTATGAAGCGGTACAGGCGTGGGCCGCCGGCGAGAGGCGACGGGGGCGGTCCGCCCCCGTCGTCACCCGGTCAGCAAGCATCCCGGGTGGGAGGCGCGGTCAGCGGCACAGGTAGGTCAGCCGCGTCGCGATCTTCAGGCCCGCTTGCTTGGTGGAGCCGTTCCACATGCCTCTCGTCACGTCGTAGATCCTGGTGCGGAGGACCGACCATGAACCGGTGGTCGGCTTGTTGAGCTGCCTCAGCCATACCCTCGCGTCAGCCGATGCCTTGCTGCAGGAGTCGGCGGCCACCTGGGCCGTCGCCGCCTGTGACGTCTCGGATGCGTGGGCAGCCGTGACCGGCAGGGCGATGGCCGCTGCGACCAGCAGGGGGGCGGTCATGACGCTGATACGACGAAAAAACAAGATCTTCCCTTCACGAACGACATGATCAACTAGCAAGATCGTTCGGCAGCTTAGCCGGGGGTGCCGCGACGATGCCAGCGCACCTCGGCACCCAGCAGGGCCTGCTGGGCGAGAAGACCCGGACCATGCTCGCTGCCGCTCGCGCCTACGTCGACCAGCATGACGAGCTGAAACGTGCCGAACCCCTATGGCCTGGGCCACCGCCGGAGGGTGGCCCAGGCCTGACCGGATCAGCCCGCAACCTGACCAGGTTATGCTTCAGCTCCCGACCGCCTCTCGCCAGGCTGAAGGGCATGACCAGTGCCCTCATCGTCATCGACGCCCAGAACTCCTTCCTGGAGCTCCCCGGCTGGCAGCACACCTCGCAGCCGGACCTCGTCCCCCCAGGTCAACCGCCTGGCCGCCGCCAGGAACGCCGGCGACACAGTCGTGTGGGTGCTCGGCTCGCGCCCTGGGTAAGGGCCCTCGGCGCCGTCAGCGAGCGGCTGCGACTCCCCTCGTGGGTCCACATCGGCGGTGGGGACAAGAGGCTGCGGCTGCCGCGATGCTCGGCACGGACGTGACGATCGGCTCCGTCGCAGAACTGGACAAGCGTGAGCCGAGCAAGCTGGACGGCGCGGCGGGCAACCTCATCCGGCTGCTCCTGGACTGGGTGGCACGGCAGTTCGGCGAACTGGGGCAGGTGACCCTTGGGGGAACCGAGCTGTCGGGTCAGGTCGGTGCGGCGAGAAGCGAACGCAGGGCGAAGCCGTAGAGGCCCGCGTCGCCCGCCACGTACAGCGCGCCGCGTGGTGACCAGGCGCAGCCGCGGAGCTCGCCGTCCATCCTGATCATGGAGACGCATCGTCGGGCTGCCACGTCCCACACGCGCAGCGTGCCGTCGTCGGCCGCGGCGGCCAGGTGCTCGCCCGACGCGCTCACCGCGAGGCCCGTGTAGAGCACCTCGTCGCCGGGCAGTGTCGCGACCGCGTCGCCCGTCCTGTCCCAGAGCGCGATGCCGCCGTCCCAGAGCGCGGCGGCCACCCACTCGCCGTCGGGCGCCATGGCCAGGCCACCGACGAGGGAGTCCGCCTTCAGCGTGGGAGCCAGCCGCCTGCCCTGCGCGTCCCACAGGTCCATCCGGTCGGAGCCTGCCGTGGCCATCCAGGTGCCGTCGGGGGCGATGGCCAGGTGCTTCACGGCCTCCACCGACGTCTTGATGGTGGTCAGCGGGGTGCCGTCGGCGTACCACAGCCTGAGGCGGCTGTCGCGGCCGCCGGCCGCCAGCCACGAGCCGTCGGGGGCGATGGCCACCGTGTCGGCCCAGTCGTCGCATACCTTGAGCGTCCTGATGGGCGTGCCGTCCCGCTCGAAGAGCCGGACCATGCCGTCGGAGTCGGCGGTCGCGAGCCAGCGGCCGGCGGGAGAGATCGCCACCGAGGTGAAGAAGGTCTCCTCCGCCACGGTCGCGGTACGGCCGCCCGCCGAATCCCAGAAGGACAACCCGATGCCCGCGGTGGCCAGCCAGGTGCCGTCCCTGGCCACCGCCACGGCGTTGGCGATCGTGCGACGGTGGTCCTCGCCCCGGGCAGGGAATCCCGCGGGGTCCCAGACCTGGATCGTGCTGGGCTCGATCGCGGTCACCAGCAGCGTGCCGTCCCGGCTGACGGCCAGGTCGTTCACAAGGGCGTGGCGGGCGACGAACCCCATCTCCTCTCGCGGCCGGTCGACCGTGGCCGTGACGAATCCCTCGGGGCGGTCGACGGACGCGGCGAGCCACCGGCCGTCGGACGACATCGCCATGTCGGAACAGTCGTCGAGAGCGGGTTCCACCACGCCCTCCATCGCCCCCTCCGGACTCCAGCAGCGCGCGCGGGAGTCCATCTGGAGTGCCACGATCGCGTCCCGAAGCGGATGGGCCACGACCTCTGCGACCTGCAGATCCTCTGACAGCGGGATGGCGCACCGCTGCGTGCCGTCCCTGTTCCAGACGCGGATGCCATCCTCGCAGGGATGCGCCACCCACGCGCTGCCGGCGCCGATGGCGATCTTCGAGTGCTCGTCGGCCTGCGCCTGCACGCGCCACAGCGGGTTGCCCGTGTCGCTCCACGCCATCAGGCTGCCGTCGTCGGTCACCGCGGCGATCCAGGTGCCGTCGGGGGCGATCGCGACCTGCTGCACCTCGCCGTGGGCCGCCTCCATGACCGCGATCGGCGTGCCGTCGGCCAGCCAGGTGCGTACCGTCCGGTCCCAGCTCGCGGTTGCCAGCCACGTCCCGTCGGCGGAGATCGCGACCGAGGAGACGGCGTCCTCGTGACCGCTGAGGGTCGCGCGCAGGCTGCCGTCGAGGTTCCAGATCCTGGCCTTGCCCTCCCAGCTCGCGCCGGCTATCCAGGTGGAGTCCGGGCTGATGGCCACCTGGGTCACCCGCTCGTCGTTGAGCCGCATCGTCCGGACGAGCGCCGGATGGGGCAGGTCAGGCGGCGCCCACAGGCAGTCCAGCCACGGCTCGCCGGCCGCGTGGAGCATCTCGCGCAGCTCGCCGGCGTCGCCGTACAGGCGGGCCGCGAGGGTGGGCAGGAGCGCGCCGCGGTCGCCGTGGGTGAACAGATGCGCGTTCCTGGCCAGCGTATGGCGCAGCCGTTCCGCCTCGGGAGCGCCTGCCCTGGCCAGGTCACGGTCGACGGCGGCGATGCCTAGGGAGGCGAGCTTGGACGCGATCCAGCCCGTCTGGGTCACCAGGTCGGCCAGGTCCTCCCCGGCCGCCACGTAGTGGTCGGGCAGGTGGGCGAGGCAGTACATGACGGCCTCGTCCGTGACCGTCTCCTCGACGATCGCCTCCTCGACGTCCGTGAAGGTGCCGATCAGCGCCTTGGCGGTTCGGGAGACGGCCTCCCCGCTCGATGCCTGGCGCAGGTAGTGACGGACCACGTCGGGTACGAGCAGCAGGTCGCGGTCGGGGCGGTGATCCGCTAGCCCGGCCTCGCACAGCTCGGCCAGCAGCCGCTCGGACGCCCCCTTCGACAGGCCCGCCGTCCGCTGCCACACGGCGGGGACGACGCTCGCGGGGATGTCGCTGTCCGCGGCGAAGGCGCCGAGCTCCAGCAGACGCGGCAGCGCCCCCGGCGAGAGCGACGGCAGCCCGGCGTCCAGGACCTTCCGTACGGCGTAGGCCCTGGCGGCCGGATCGGCGAGGTCGAACGCGTCGTCCACCGATGTCCCCAGTGATCCGGACAGCCTGGCGAGCAGGGGCCAGCCCCCGTCAGGGACCTTGAGCCGGATGATCGACGGCAGTCCGGGCAGGATGTCCGCGGTCCTGGCGGTCACCAGCACGGTGACGTCCGAGGTCAGGCTCAGGCAGGCGCGCAACTGCTCGGCGGTCCGCACCCCGTCGAGCACGAGCAGGCCGGTGCCGGGCTCCTCGAACTCGGGCTCGGCGTCCGCCGTTATCCACGGGACGCCGAAGGACTCCAGCCGGTCGCGTACGAGGGACTCGACGACGTGGGGCGGGGCCGCGCCGACGGTGAGCCAGTCGATGCCGTCGCCGAAATGCTCGGCCACCTCCGGGATATGGCAGGCGGCGGCGGCCAGCGCGGTGGTGCCGAACCCCTCGACGCCGTCTAATTCGGGGAGGACGGCGACGAAGCCGTGCTCATCGGAGGTGAGCCGCGCGACCAACTCCGTCAAACCAGGAATCTCGTTCATCACCGAGCCCAACGCGCCGGACGGAGATCGGGTTCCGTCCCGGGCGCGAGCCGCAGGTCGGGGATGTGAGGCTGCTGGAACGGGCCGGTGGCGACCACGACGCCGTCGCCGGTGTAGACGCCGTTTGTCGGTGACCGCCTCGAAGCCTCCGCCGGGGCCGGGGCGCAGCAGGGACACGGTGGTGTCGAGCTGGACCGGCAGCTCGAAGCGGGCCGCGTACGCCTGCAGGTAGTCGGCCACCTCGTCCTTGCCCGGGTAGCGGTCCCCGCCGGGCAGCGGCATGCCGGGCAGCGCGCTCAGGCGGGCGGGGGTGAACAGGCGCAAGGAGTCCCACCGGTGCCGCCAGGACTCGCCCAGCCGTGTGTGCACCTCCAGCAGCAGAACATCATGCCCGGACAGGCGCAGCTCGCGGCCTGCCGCGAGCTGCGCCTGTCCGGCGCCGATCACGCTAATCACGAGACTCAAGCCTGGCCGCCAGGGCGGCGGCAAGGCTTGAACGAACCTGCTATTCCAGCCACCGCTCGCCCATCGCCTCTTGACACATGATCCGGATCGTCCTCTACCTTGCTTATATGAACATCTCTTCATATGGCAGTGTGATGGCCGTGGATGGCTGTACCGTCAAGGTGGTCGACGCCGACCGGGTCGACGCCGTGCGCGAGCGCATGCCCGCCGCCGAGGATCTGGCCGACACCGCCGACGTCTTCGGCCTGCTGTCCGACCCCAACCGGCTGCGGCTGCTGGTCGCCCTGCTGGACAGCGAGTTGTGCGTGTGCGACCTGGCGGCGGTGACCGGCCAAAGCGAATCGGCCGCCTCCCACGCCCTGCGGCTGCTGCGCGCGCACCGCGTCGTCGCCGCGCGCCGCGCCGGCCGGATGGCCTACTACCGGCTGGCCGACCCGCACGTGCGGATGCTGCTCGACCTGGCGCTGGCCCACACCGAGCACAGCGAGCTGGTCCATCCTGAGCGCGACGGGACGCCGTGATGGGCACCGGACACGGCCACGGCCACGCGGGGAGCCGGCACCGGTGGCGGCTGGCGGTCTCCTTCGCCTTGATCGGCGCCTACTTCGTGGTCGAGCTGGCCTACGGCCTGATCTCGGGCTCGCTGGCACTGCTGTCGGATGCCGGGCACATGGCCGCCGACGTGGTCACCCTCGGCGCCGCGCTGGTCGCCACCCGCCTGGCCACCCGCCCCGACACCACCGGCCGGCGTAGCTACGGCTCCTACCGGGCCGAGGTGTTCGCCTCTCTGCTCGCCGTGATCATGATGCTCGGCGTCGCGCTCTACGTCGTCATCGAGGCTATCGGCCGCATCGGCGGACCGGCCGAGGTCTCCTCCGGCCCGATGCTGGTGGTCGGCGCGATCGGCCTGGCCGTCAACCTCATCGCCCTTGTCCTGCTGCGCTCCGGCGCCGGCGAAAGCCTCAACGTCAAGGGCGCCTATCTGGAGGTCGTGGCCGACACCGCGGGCTCGGTCGGCGTCATCATCGCCGGCTGGCTGGTGGCCGCCACCGGACAGCCGTTCTGGGACACCCTGGTCGCGCTGGCCATCGGCGTCTTCGTCGCCGTGCGCGCCATCGTGCTCGGCCGCCAGGTCTTCGCCGTGCTCGGCCAGCATGTCCCCGAAGGGCTGGACGCCGGCGCGGTCGCGGCCGACCTGGCCGCCATCACCGGCGTCCGCGACGTGCACGACCTGCACCTGTGGACACTGACCTCCGGCATGAACGTTGCCACCGCCCACCTGGTCACCGCCGACCACGGCGACAACCACGCCGTCTTGGACCAGGCCCGCGACCTGCTACGCCGACGCCACGGCGTGGCCCACGCCACGCTGCAGGTGGAACCGGCCGACCACCGCGGCTGCGACGAACTGGACTGGTGAGGTGCCCCAGGCCCCTACGACCCGTCACCCCATTCATCGACACCTCACCCGCTCTTGGGAGAACACCATGGCATCCCCCCTCACCGGCCCCGCTTCGGTTCAGGCCGGGCCCGCTGCGCCCGGCACCTGGCCGTTCCTGCTGCCCTTCGGCGTCTACGTACTGCACACGCTGGAGGAGTTGCAGGGCTTCGCCGCCTGGGCCAGCCGCCACTTCGGCCCCGAGACCACCAGCATGTTCGCCGCCTACCACATCCCGCTGATGCTGCTGGTCCTGCTGAGCTCCTGGCGGGCCTCAGCAGTCGGCCGACACGGCACCTGGGTGGTGCTGGCCACCGCGTTCCAATGGCAGTTCAGCGTCAACGCCCTGTTCCATCTGAGCACCTGGATCATCTTGGGCGAATACTCACCCGGCGCCGTCACCGCAGCCGTGATCTCCATCCCGGCCACCGCCTACTACCTGGCCTGGATCCGCCGCGAGGACCGCGCCAGCAGCCGGGAGATCGGTCTGGCCATCGCGCTGGGCACCCTGATCGCCGCCCTGGCGATCGGCTTTCTGTTCCTGTGAGACCGCGCCGGCGGCAGGCCGTTGCTCGCCTGAAGGCTTCAATGCCTGCCGTCAGCCTTCGCCGTCGGCGCCCAGGGCGCGGTAGACGCTGGCCAGTGAGGGGTTGCGGCCCTTGTTCTTGCCGGTGGGGATGATCACGATAATCACGAGACTCAAGCCTGGCCGCCAGGGCGGCGGCAAGGCTTGAACGAACCTGCTACGACAGCCACCGCACGCCGGCCGTCAGGGTGGAGGGCGCCTGGCCCATCATCCGGCGGACCGCCCTGGTCAGATGGGCGGCGTCGGCGAACCCGGCCGTGTGCGCGGCCTCGGTCAGCAAGGCGCCATCCGACAGCGACGACAGTGCCGCCCGCAGCCGCATCCACAGCACATACGGCCGGAACGGCACAAAGATGCCATCTGACCTGCGAAAACAACCCTCTGACACCTGCTTCGGCGAGGGTTGCGGCGGGAGGTTGCCGGTGGCCATGCACGCCGCGCCACCGCGATGCGGGGCGCTGAACGAAAGCCTTCGATGACCACTACAGCACGTCCCGAGACCAACGGCGCCAAGTCGACCGCCAAGCAGGCCGGCAAGAACCGCACCGCAAACGTTTGCCCCCAACCGAAGGAACCGGCTTGCCAAACCCCCATGAGCGCTTCACCGCGCTCTACAACACCTACCAAGCGCGGGTGTACGGCTATGCGGCAAGTCGCGCCGGACATCAACTCGCGGAGGAAGTGGTCAGCGAGACCTTCCTGGTGGCCTGGCGGCGTCTGGACAGCACCCCGACCACGCGCAGTTGCCATGGCTCCTCCGCGTCGCTCGCAACATTCTGCGCGACAACTTCCGGCAGGCCGCCCGGCGCGAATCTCTGGAAGCCGAACTGAGAACGTGGATGGAAGAGGCCGTCACCGACGTGGGCGAACACGCCACCGAGCGCGTCGCCGTACTCCGCGCCCTGGCCGGCTTGTCTGAAGCCGACAAAGAGATCCTGACTCTGACCACCTGGCATGGCCTGTCCACCACGGAAGCGGCCGAGGTACTCGGCTGTACCAAGGCCGTCTTCTTCGTCCGCTTGCATCGAGCGCGCCGTCGACTGCAGTCGGCGATCGAAGCCACCGGTACCACCACATCCCGAAAGCCCGTGACCGTTCCAGGAAGGAAACTGCGATGACCCGCAAGCCCGACGCGATGGACCTGCTTGCCATGGCCCGCCCGGCTTCCCTGGACCGCGGATCACGCATCTCCGCTGACGACATGCTGTTCATGGCCACCGCCGAGGCACCAGGAGAAGCCTCGCGCAGGCCATCGCGCCCGAGACGGACCCTGCTGGCCGCCCCGGCCTCGCGGGCCCGGCCCCGCCTGTGGGTCCTGTGGGCGCCGCTGGCCACGGCGGCGATCGTGGCCCTGGCCTTCGCGCTGGTGACGAACCTGGCATCAGCCCCTGCCGT
>NZ_JBEZDO010000065.1:0-15989 GCF_040648355.1 Nonomuraea sp. NPDC049152
CAGTTGCACTCGCGTCACGGAACAAGATCTACCGGTCCAGGCCTCACCACGAGGGCGAATCGACAGATTGATCACGACCCAATACGCGCCCTAACCCTCGACACCGGAGTGACCGGCCTGCTCGGCCGAACGGCGCCGGCAAGACCACCCTGCTGCGCTGCCTGGCCACCACGCTGGCCCCCAACGGCGGCACGGTCGACGCCTTCGGACTGGACCCGGCCGACCGCGCGCAGCGGACCGCGCTGCGCCGCCGGCTCGGCTACCTACGGCAGAACCCCGGCTCCTACCCGCACTTCGCCGCCTTCGACCTCGTGGACTACGTGGCGATCCTCAAAGAGCTGACCGACCGCGAACGCCGGCACGGACGGGGCAGAACCGGCGACCTCGCGTAATCCACCGTCGTGGATTCGGCCCGTCGCTGGAGCTGTCGCGATCGGACCAATCCGTCGCCTCGCCCGGCAAGACCCTGCCCGCCATCACCGATAGCACCCGAATCATCGCACTGCGGCGTCTCCTGCCCGTACTGGCACTACCGGGGAGCCGCACCCGGTGTGGGGTCCACGCGCTCGAGCTTGGTCCAGCCCGTCCAGCCTCGTTGCTTCAGCAACTCGATCAGCCGACGCGCCGGCGGCACAGTGCCGAACGCCAGCATGTCCATCAGCTTGACAAGCGGTGACTCGATATCGGTGTCGTCGACATAGTCCTCGCCCCGCTCGTCGGCCATACGCGTGAGGTAAGCGGCCAGCTTGTCGGCCAGCTCAACCAGCCTCGGGTCGTCGTCGGCCCGGTCGAGAGCCTGGCTCAGGGCCCGGCTCGCCTCCGGGGAAGTGGCGGTGACGGGCTGGATGACAGTCCAGGTCAGGGCGGCGGAGAACGACGCCTGATAATGGGCGAACGTATCGTTGTTGCGTGCACCGGTGGCGCGGTCTGGATGGGCCAGCCGGTAACGGCGCAACGCGCGGTGCACGGTGGTTGGGCTGAGTCCAAGTCGACTGGTATCGCCACCTCATGCGCCTGGCAGAGCGCCCGGCGAACCCGGCGTCTTCGCCCGCTCGCTGATGTCACGGGGTGACCAGCCACATCGTGAGCTGCTCGCCGGGCCCGGCGGCGACCACCACGCCCTCGCCGATGGCGAGCGCGTCGTACAGAGTGGTCGTCGATGGGCCGAGCGGCTTCATCTCGGCCAGATCCCAGAACTGGTCGTGGTACGTGCCCTGCTTGTCCTGCCAGATCACCAGGGCGAAGGTCGTTCCACTAACCACGACCGGAGTGCCGTTCGCGGGCAGGCCGGTGAACGGTGCGATCAGGTCACGCCCGGTGCGTGCGTCCAGGAGCCTGGTCTTGGCGCTCTGGCGGGCGACGCTGACGATGGGACGGCAGCCGAGCAGCCCACGCTGCCGAACGTGATGGCTTCGCCCTCCCAGGCCGGCGGCGGGACAGTAATGGTGGAGATCCGCCTGCGCTGGGAGAGATCCCAGACCGCGATGCTGCTGGTGTCCGTCTGCACGGTGGCGAAGACGCTCCCACCGACCAGTGACACGGTCGGGTAGTCGCCGTTGGGGGCGAGGTAGATCGTGTCGACCAGGCGCAGGGTGCGCAGGTCCCAGGTGCGGGCCAGAATCTGGGTGTCAGAGTCGACGACGGCCACCACGCTGTTCTGCCGCACAGCCAGTCCACGCACCGAGGTCGCCGCCAGCCGGCCACGCTCGGTGAAGGTGGTCAGGTTCCACACCGAGAGGCCGTTCGGGCCTGCGGCCACCACGACGGGAAGACCGTCCACTTCCGTAATGGCCAGAGTGTCGATCTCATGCCCGGCCTTCATCGGCCTGCCCAAGCGGCGGCGCGTGGTCAGATCCCAGACCTGCAGCACGCCGTATTCCTCTCCTGACACGGCGATCCGCGCGCCGTCGCGCCGTCCGACGGCGAGGGCTTTGGCTCCGTGCGACGGCCAGGACGGCGTCGGATCGCCGAGCTGTCTGCGGGTGCGCAGGTCCCAGAGCCTGACCGTGTTGTCGTCACTGCCGCTGAGCAGGACGGGCCTGCCGTCGAGCTCGCCCGCCGCGAGCGCTCGTATCTCAGCGGAATGGCCCTGCATTGCGGCCAGCCTCCGACCGCTCACCGGGTCCCAGAGAGCCACGGCGTTCTTCACCGGCATCGCGGAATCGCTGTCGTCGGACCTGTTCTCACCGGTGATGATCAGAGCCTGGCCTTCGACCGTGGACACTGTGGACGACGCGAAGGCGTCCAGCGAGCCCTTGTCGCCATCGTCATCGCCATCGTCGATCGGCCGGTGCACCTTGCGCCGCGTGGCGAGGTCCCATTGGTCGATGCCGCTTTCCGCCTCGATGACGAGGGTCGGCCTGCCGGCGATGTCGATGATTTCCAGATGTGTCGGGAAGTCGTACTCGGTGCCATCGTAAGAAATGTCGCCAATCATTTCGCGAGTCGTGAGATCCCAGATGCCCACGAGTGGCGACTCTTCGTCAGTATGGCTCGCGACAAGGACCTGCCTGCCGCCGAGCCATCCCACGGCCATCGCTCCCATCCACTCGGCGCCGATCGGCGCCGAGAACGTGCGCGAGCATGCCCGGCCCCGGCGAGGAGACCTCGCCCGGGCCGCCGATGCCCATGGGCTTCTGGTGGTGCCAATCCCGACCTCCTTGAAGATCTTGGCACCCTAGCTGAATCTACCGATATGCATCCGTGTTGTGCGACTGCTCGGCGCAGCTGAGGCAGTTCTTTCGGCTGGATCGCCGGGAGTCGCATACGGGCTTGACTCTGACACCGTGTCAGGCGGCACGGTGCGAGCATGTCTGTCACCTAGGCCCCCCACTCGGGTCGGTGTCACCGGGGCAAAGTAGCTCTGCGTAATCGCTGTTCGGGGGCTTCGCCGCTTCGCACATCCAGTGCCGCGGCGAGGGAGGCGGTGCCGTGCCCGTGTCACGGGCACCAGAGCGCGTCGGCGGCCCAGCCTGTCGGTTGCAATACTCTGTTCAACTGAGTATGTTGTCGATCGTGCCGAGAAGATCATCAGAAGTGAGTGAGCCGATGTACTTCGTGCTCACCGCGCTGCTCGACGGTCCGCTGCACGGCCACGCGATCCTCAAGCGGATCGGCGAGCTGTCGACAGGCCGGGTCCGGCCGACGGTCGGCACCCTCTACGCCATCCTCGAGCGCCTCGCCGCCCGCGGGGTGCTCGCCGTCGACCGTGAGGAGACGGTCAACGGCCGGGTCCGCCGCTACTTCCGGATCACCGACGAAGGGACGGCGATCGTCAGGAGCGAGGCCAGGCGCATGAACGAGGCGGCGGCCCTGGTCCTCAACCGCGAGGCCCTCGCGTGAGGCGGCTCGAGCGGCGTTACCGCAGGTTCCTCCTGGCCTATCCCGCGGGCTACCGCAAGGCGCACGGCGACGAGCTCATCGACATCCTGCTCGACACGGCCGAGCCGGGGCGGCGCGCGCCCGAGATCAGGGAGGCCCTGGGGCTGCTGATGGGCGGGCTGCGCACCCGCGTCGAGCACGCGGCGGCAGGGCCCGCTTGGCGTGACGGCCTGCACCTGGGGGTCGCCGCGCTGACCGTCGCGAATCTGTCCGCGTTGCTCCCCTTCCTCACCGCGATCCCGCTGTGGACCGCCCTGTCCGCCCTCACCGTGCTGGCCGTCCTGCGGGGGCGGCTACGGCTGGCGCTCCCTCTCCTGCTTCTCACCGGGGCGAAGGCCACGGCGATCGCGGCAGGGGTGCCCCTGTTCGACCACGTGCTGATGCCGATCACCTCAGGCCCCCGGTCGGTCGACGGGCTGTTCGCCACCACAGGCCCCCAGGTCGTCGCCCTCTCCTACGCGCTCGCCTTCGCCGGATCGCTCGTGCTGGCGGCGGGCGCCCACCCGCTGAAGGCACGCTCCTGGTGGTGGCTCGCGGTCGCGCCCGCCCTCTGCGCGGGTCCCGCCCTGATGGATGAGTCAGCTTTCCCTGTCGGCGTGGTCCGGACAGTCACCGAGCTGGGGCTGCTGGTAGCGGCGGTCTGCGCGGCCCGTATGGCGAGAGACCCGCGCTGGGGCGTGGCGGCGCTGGTCTACCTGCTGTCGGTCACCGTCGCGATTGCCGAGCACGGGCCGTATCTCACCGTGCGGCATCTGGCCTACTGGGCCCTGCTCGCCCTTCTCGCCGTCACCGCGGTCCTGGTGGCGCGCGAGCACCGCAGAACCGCCCTGCGCTGATCCCGCGGCGCGTCATTTCTTCGGAGACCTCATGAGAGCGTTCATGGCCGCCCTGGCGCTTGCCGTACTGACTGGGTGTGCCACCGATATGCCCGAGCCTGCCGCTCCGAGCGCCACCGGCGCGGGACAGGAGGCGAAGTGGAAGATGGAGCGGCTCAAGGCCGACTGCATGAAGCAGAAGGGCTTCAAGTACACCCCCTTCGTCATGTCCGGGCCCAAGGAGACGGAGGCGCAGAAGAAGATGGCGGCCGGTGACTACGCCGCGACCAAGGAGGTCAGGGCGAAGTACGGCTACCGGATCTTCTCCCAGTTCGTCTACCCCGACGACTCCGCCTCGGGCGCGCTGGTCGTCGAGGAGCACGGGCAGGATGACCCCAACCCGGGGGCCCGCATGAACGAGACGCAGTTCAACGCCTACAAGAAGGCGGAGGACGCCTGTATGGCCAAGGCCTTCAAGGCGGTCCTGAACAAGGACGTGAAGAACCGGATGGACGTGTTCAAGATGCACTTCGACCTCAAGAAGCAGCTCACCACCCGGCGGCTCGACGGCGACGCCGAACTGGTGCGCCTGGCCGCGACGTTCGGCGACTGCCTCAAGGGCAAGGGCTACGCGATCATCTCGCTCAAGCCGAGCGACCTGGCCGGCAGAGGAGAGAAGGCCATGTTGGCGCAGGTCAAAAAGATAGAGAAGGAACAGGGAACACAGCTCTGGCCAGACCTCACGGCCGCGCAGGCCAGACCGTACCTCGCCAAGGAGATCAAGGACGCCCTCGAAGACCTCGAGTGCGGCAAGGAGTTCTACGCGCGCTATTCACCCATGAGCACGGCCGTCGACCAGGAGGTGGAGGCGCAGCTCCCGTTGTGAGCCTGTTCCTCTGCTCGCCCGCCGCCACAGTGGCCCCTGGCCATCCGCCTACCAACTACCCCGAACAGCGATCACGCAGAGCTACTTTGCCCCTGGTGACGCCGACCCAAGGCTTATCTCTAAGGCGGTCAGACCTTGCTGACCTCTGCTTGAGGCTCGGTGTCACCGGTCAGATGCCTCGGCCCGTTGGCAGCTCCAGGAGGCCGGTCGGGCGCGGAGCTTGAAGCTCGCTAGTAAGGAGAGCAGCGGTTCGATCGTCTGGGTCCAGCCGGGCATGGTGGCGAACTGCTCGGACGCAGCGAGGAAGCTCCGCGGGCGGCTGTCGCACGTCGATCCGTCTGCTACAAGGCAGCGCCGCGCGTTGCACACGCGTCGTTCGGCGCGCTTGGCACCTACCAGTATGGAGCGGTCCGAATCGCGTCGGCGGCGGCCCGCAAAAGGCGACAACTCTCAGGATGACACTCCGTAGCGGGTGGCGATCGCGGCGGCGCGGTTGCGCAGCGAGTTGCGCAACCACTGCGGGGCCAGGGCTTCCGCGTTCGTGGTGAGCTGCCACAGCGCCCATTCGGCGTGTCTCGGATCTTGGAAGGTCACCTCCAGCCGCAGCCAGCCGTCTGCGTCGGCTTCTTCGGCGCGGACGGCCAGCGCGGTGCCCACCAGGTCCTCCCGCCGCGCCGGGTCCACCCGTACCAGCACGGTGACTTGGTCGCCGCCGGTCCGAAACTGGGTGCTGCGTTCCTGCCAGGCCCGGTCCAGATCGACCCGGTCTGGTCGCTGTGCGGGTTCGGCGAGTTCCTTGGCGGCCAAGACCCGGGACAGCCGGTAGGTGCGGTCCGCGCCAGCCCTCGTGGCCAGCAAGTAGCCCCGGTCGCGTACGGTGACCAGGCCGATCGGGTCCACCGTGCGCCACTTCGGGGTCTGGTCCACAGCCGCGTAGTGGATACGCAGCTTGTGTCCGGCGAGCACCGCGCGCAGGACCTCGGCCACTACGGTGTCAGGCGCCTCCTCAGCGACCAGTCGACGCGAGAGGAGGTCGGTCTCCGGGTCGATGAGCAATCGCTCGGCCGCGTCGGCCGCGGTGTCCCGATAGCTTTCGGGTAGCGCGTCAACGACCTTGAGCATCGCCGAAGCGAGCGCCGAGCCGAGGCCGAATGCCTGCGCGCCGCGTCGCGATCCGGCGACCAGCAGGGCAAGGGCCTCATCGTGGTTCAGTCCGGTGAGCTCGGTCCGGAAACCGGGCAACAACGCGAAACCGCCGTGCCGGCCGCGTTCGGCGTAGACCGGGACGCCCGCCGCGGACAGCGCCTCGATGTCGCGCAGCACGGTGCGGGTGGATACCTCCAGCTCGCGGGACAGCGCCGCCGCTGACAACCGACCGTGCTGGCGCAGCAGCAGCACCAGCGAGACCAACCGGTCGGCGCGCATACAGAAACTCTACAGAAATACACGACACAGGATGTCGTGTATTCGCTGAGAGGCTGATCAACACGACGGAAAAGGCGGTGGCTAACGAGCCGCTGGACGTACGTAATGTCGACGAATCGAATGGAGCTGATGTGGCGATGGAGCGAACGGCGGTCAACCCGTGGGCGTGGTCGGTGGAGCTGGGGTACAACCAGGGTGAGGTCGTCTCCGGGCACACCCGGACCCTGTACTGCGCCGGGCAGACCGCGATGAGCGGCGACGGCAAGCCCCAGCATACCGATGACATGGCGGCGCAGTTGGCGCTGAGCCTGGACAATCTGGAGGCCGTGCTCGGCGAGGCCGGCATGTCCCTCGCGAACCTCGTCCGGCTCAATGTCTACACCACCGACGTCGATCGGCTCTTCGAGCACTACGGCGTGCTGGCGTCACGGTTGGGCGCCGCCGGGGTGGCACCGTCCACCACGATGCTCGGGGTGACACGGCTGGCGATCCCCGACCTGATGGTCGAGCTTGAGGGGACCGCTGTCGCGTGATGCGACCTCGCCGCCTCCGGCAGGGGGCTGCCGGAGGCGGCGCGAGTAGTAGGCAGGTGGGTGATTTCCGGTGCTCAGGATGGTGACAATCGGCGTCTATGGCTTCGGCGGCGAGTCCTTCCTGCAACGACTGCGGCACGCGGACGTTCGTCTGCTGCTCGACGTACGCCAGCGCCGCGGTGTCCGCGGACCCGAGTACGCCTGGGCGAACTCACGCCGGCTGCAGGCGGCCCTCGCCCATGCTCGGATCGCCTACGAGCACCACCTTGAGCTCGCCCCAACCACCGAGCTACGCCAACTCCAGTACGCCGAGGATGACCGCCAAGGGGTCGGCAAGCGCTCGCGCCGCGAACTCGCTCCCGAGTACGCCCGCCGCTACACCACCGAGATCCTCGACCGCGCCGACCTCACGCCGATCGTGTCGGAGCTGCCGAGCAGTGGGACCGCAGCGCTGCTCTGTGTCGAGCGCGACCCCGAGGCGTGCCACCGCTCGTTGATCGCCCAGCGGCTGACCGAGCGGCACCACGTCACGATCGAGCACCTGCGCCCGTTGTGACGCGTGAATTCCTAGGGTTCGCGGCCGCGGTGATTGCCGCCGCTATGTGGTAGGGGTATGGCGACAGAGACGATGCTCTCGGACTCTGAGCTCGTTGGTCAAGGTCATGCTCAGCGTCTCGGCCGCGCCCTTCGTCATGGCGAAGGACATCTGGTGGGGGCTGGCCATCCGGGTCGCCACGGACGAGATCGTGACGATGCGGCCACTGTCGCGGAGCAGTGGCATTGGCCGGCTGGTTTGTTTGGGCCAGGTTGGGTGCGGTGGTCAGTGACGGCGCGCTGTGATGATCCAGGCACGCGAGTCGAAGTACACGCCGCTGTCGGTGCTGTGGGCGGCGAGGGTGGCTCGCAGTCGCGTGCGTGCTTGCTCGGCCGTCGCGGCGTCGAGGTTGGCAAGCAGGTCTCTGTATTCCTGTAGGCGGAGCACGTTATCGAAGGCGGTGGCGCTGTCCGGGCCGTAGAAGACGGGCTCGTGCACGTCGGTGAAGCTGACTTGCGTGAAGCCTGCCGCCGCCAGGATGCCTTGCGTGATGGTCGGGTCGGCGAGTGAGAACGGGCCTGGACCGCCGGTGGGAGGGGCGGGTGTGGCCGTTGCGGCGGTGAGGCTCTGGCGGATCGCGGAGGCCCATTCATTGCGGTCGCGATCTTGCCAGACCAGCAGCACGAGGCGCGCTGCGGGGCGCAGAGCGCGCCCGATATTGGTGAACGCGGCGAGTGGGTCGGCGAAGAACATCGCTCCGAACCTGCTGATACAAAGGTCGAAATGCGTCGATGGGAAGCGGTGAACCTGGGCGTCCGCTTGCTGGTAGGTGATGTTGGGCAGTCCCTGCTCGTCGCTGAGCTGACGGGCCCGTTCGAGCATGGGTGCGGAGAGGTCGACGCCTACCGCGCTTCCGGTGACGGCGGCGCGGGCGGCCTCGCGCGTGGACTGGCCCGTACCACAGCCGATGTCGAGCACACGGTCGCGCGCGCCGACGCGGGCAGCGGCGCGGAAGAGTTCGTTGTGCAGACGCAACTCTGCGTCGTAGTCGAACAGGTCGGTGTGCCTGGTCCCGTGCTCACCCGCGCTCGGCTCGGAGTTCGGCCGCGTCTGGGTACCTTGCTGGTCGGACATCATCGTCACCGGATCCTCTCGATACCGATTCGACATGTTGGTTGGTCGTGTGGATGTCGATGTCTCAAGGCTCTATCGGGCCCTTCGCGGAGCACGCCTCGCATCTGGTCCAGCGACACTGTTCCGGCGGGAGGTCCGCCAGCCACCAGGTGGCGCCCGCCTTGGCGAAGAGCGTCGGATCGGCGCTGGGCGAGAGGGCGACAGCGATGTCATACGGGCTCGTCTTTTGCTGGCGGAGATCGGTGATGGTGACGACGATCTCGGCGTGCCGGAGCTGACGCTTGGCGGCGGTCTGCGCGGGCCGCGTCCATGCCTCGACGCCCGGCGGGCCAGCCGCCGTCGAGGAACGGTTCACTGCTCGATCCTCGTGGCCGATGCGGCAGCCGCGTAGCCCGCCAACATGTCCGCCACCTGTTTGGGGCGGCTGAGTGCGACGCAGTGGCTGCCCGCGATCTCGTCGGGGACGATACCCAGGCGGTCGGGAACCAGCCGGCGCAAGAAGTCGGGCGGGAAGACGCGGTCCTCGGTGCAGAGCACGAACCTCGTCGGCACGTTCGGCCACGCATCCAACGGCCACGGAGCGGCCGATGCGGCCCTCGACGGGTGCGCGCGCTCCTTGCCCATGGCCTCCTGCGCCAGCTCCCGGGGTACATCGTGGTAGAAGCTCACGTATGGATCCGCGCTGCCGGTCAAACCGCCATCGCGCTTGGCCTGCTCCTCCACCGCGCTCTGGCAGCCGGTGTTGGCCCACCACTCATCCGGCGACTCACCCGGCGACGGGATCATGCCGGCCAGGAGGACCAGCACATCGACGGGCAGCCGATCGGCGACCAACGGGGCGGTGAACGCGCCGAAGGAGTGGCCCACGACGACCAGGTTCTGCTTGTCACCGACAGCCTCGACCACGGCGTCGGCGTAGTCCGCCAGGGTCTTCGACTCGTCATCGCCCGGAAGGTCGGGAGCCAGCACGTCGTGCCCCCGCGCTCGTAGCTCGGCTTCCACCAGGTGCCAGTACCACCCCACGTCTCCTCCGCCGTGGATCAACACGAATGTGCTCATGGACTTCCCTTCATCGTTCTTCATCGTTGGAATTCGGAGCGCACGACGACGGCGACCGCGAGCACCGTGATCACGCCTCCGACGAGGGTCGGCACCCTCACCGGTTCGGCGAGGATCAGCCATCCCAGGCACACGGCCACCAGCGGATTGACGTAGGCGGCTGGTGCAACGGTGGCGGTGGTCGCTGTCATGCCAGCCACGCTAGGGGGCGGACGCCATCGCGAAAAGCGATTGTTTCCGATCAACTCGATCGCTAGGAGCGATGGCCCGGAGTAAGCTGAGGCCCGTGACCGATCTCGAACTGCGGCACCTGGCCGCGATGGCCGCCGTCGTTGAGGAGGGCTCGTTCGGCCGGGCGGCTGCCCGCCTCGGCTACACCCAGTCGACCGTGAGCCAGCAGATCGCCGCGTTGGAGAGGTCCGTGGGCGGCCCGGTGTTCGACCGACCGGGCGGGCCCAGGCCGGTACGGATCACACCGCTCGGCGCCCTCGTCCTCGAGCACGGACGCGAGCTGCTGGCGAAGGCGGCAGCCCTGGCAGAGGCCGTGAACCGGTTCCAGACCGGCGACGGCCGGATCGACATCGGCACCTTCCAGAGCGTATCCACGGTGATCTTGCCGGTCGTCGTACGTCGGCTGCGCGACGAGCACCCCGCCTGCGACATCCGGCTGTCCGAGGAAGAGCCGGAGGCGCCTCAGATCGGCGACCTCGACCTGCTGTTCTACGACGGCCCCCTCGACGGCGACGTCGAGCACGTCAAGTTGCTCAACGATCCGTACCTGCTGGTGGCCAGGCCCGGCACCTTCCCCGACCATTCGGTCCCGCTGGACCAACTCGACGGCGCACCGATGGTGGCCTGGCCGTCGACCTGCGACCAGCCCAGGATGGAAGAGGCACTCACCCGCGCCGGCGCGAACCCGAAGATCGTCTTCCGTACGGCAGGCAACGAGGCTCTGCTGTCGATGGTGCGAGCCGGGATGGGATCGGCGCTGCTGCCGTGGCTCGCCATCCACGCCGCCGACGCCGAGTCCGACGCCCGGCTCCGCGTCCACGAGCTGCGACCGGCCATTCCCCCACGCGAGCTCTGCCTGCACTGGCGGGCCGGCCGGACCCACTCCCCCCTGGCAGCCCGAGCGATCGAGATCGCCGTCGAAGTCGCGTCCGACCTGGCCGACGAGCTGGCCCAGGAGTACTCCGGTCCCACCACGTAAGGCCGGCGCCGCCCTCCGGGGTTGAGGGACCGACGGGCACGCGGCCGTGGCAAGAACTGCCCGGCTCGTTCCCGACGCAGTCGCGCGCGAAGATCTTCAGCCGCAACGGCACCGCGTCCTCCTGGGTGGCCACCAGCATCGCGGGCAGCAACTGCGTGGCGAGCGACGCGCACCTAGCCAACGCCTACACCGTCGGCAACGTCCCAACGGCACGTACAGGACCTTCGCGTCATCAGCAAGGGCTCGACGCCCCCTCGACTGGACACTCACCCACGAACCAGACGCAGAACCGCCCTTCTAGCCAGGCGAGATGGGGCCAAAACTGGAGCCTCGGGAGATCTACCGGGACACCGGACCGATCGCCGCGGTGGTCGTCGACTGCGCTGACCCGCGGGCCATGGCCCGGTTCTGGGGCGAGGCGATCGACTCAACCCTTCCACGAGGTGACCGACGATCATGCGCTGCTGCGCTCCGCCAAGGGTGTCGGGCCGTACCTCGGGGCGTTTGAACCGGTCGGCCCCAGCGCGAACGCGGCATCCAGAGCAGCCTGCAGACGAACAGCGCTGAGGTGTTCTACGCTGGCCAACGCGGCCACCGCATGATCTTCAGATCCATCACACCTGAAGTGATCACAGCGGTGGTCGCCGTATGCCTTACCAAGCTACGGCCTGATAGGGCATAAGACTGCGCAGAAACGCCGTCGACATGGCTGGTGCTGGCCGCCTATGTTGCAGGCCATGACAGATAATCTCAGCACGGGTCAGTGCGACTGCGGTGCAATGGCCGGCCCGCTGGGTGTGTGCGTGGACTACTACCACGCAATCTTGGCTGAAGAGCAGGCCGATCCTCAGATGTACAGGTGGCACGCGCCTGTCGTCTGCGCGTATCTCCTGCAGCATCCTTCCAATGGTCACGAGAAGTACCTCGACGGCCAGTTCCGCCAACTGCAGCTCTACGTGGACAAGGGCCTTGACGCGCTCCTTCGCGTGGCAGCTCATCAGGTGGCACGGAACAATCACAAGGCACGGTCGAGCTACGACACCGCGCCCTTAGCGGCGTACGCACCGCTTCCGACGGGCGGATCTCCCAGGCGCTTCCGCGCTACCTTCTGCGGGTTGCCGTTCATGAACGGCAGCTTCGTGTCTGATGGGCATCAGGCCTACGGACGCCGCATCGAAATCATTGCCGAAGCGACTGTGGAGTCCTGGAGATCCGTACAGATCTGATGCCCGACCCCGACCGTGACCACCAACCCCATCATCAGGTCCGGTTCTATCCAGCTGGTGCTGCGACCGGAAAGGTTCACCGGGTTCGTGAGTGCAGGCCGACGAGGACGCCACGCACGATGTGATCATCCAGACGAACTCGTCTCATGGGATCATGTGGCGGTGACATCGAGGCCGTGGAAGGACACATGGGTGGTCACCGCCGTCATGCTGGCGATTTTCGCTGTCCTTGGCCTGGCGGTACTCCTGTGCGTGTTCATCGTCTTCAGCGTCGATTTCGAGTGATCAGGGACATGGCGTTGACACAAGCCTGCCGTGCCCGCCCGGAGAGGACAGCCACCCACGAACCCGGTGAACCTTTCCGGTCACAGGGCTAGGCATCGGTACATGACGACATCCAGTACTGGTCACGGTGGCGAGGATCGACAAGTGCGGCTGGAGTACTACGAGGGTCGATCCTTGGCACACAAATTGCAAGCTCGTTAAAAATCGCATTTGTGGAGATTAGCCGCACAGATATCGAGGGTACGACAACCGCGGGGTGGCCGAATTAGCGACCATGGACGGGTAGTCCCCTTGGGCGCACGCGATGAACGACTGTCCGCCAGGGACAGGGTGCCACATTCAAGCTACTGGCAGGTCAAGCCGACTGGATTCACCTGTCGGTTCCAACCTCCGTCATCATGGAGGACGACCGGGCCCAAGTGGTCAGAGCGCTAGCACTCCACGAGCTCACTTAAACGCATGCACATATTCAACAGACCAGGACGCATCCACAATGATGACAATCCAGATGTCAGCGGCAATCAGCTAGCACTTAACGCCAACAAGAACGTGTTCAGCCTTACGCAAAAATCTGAGATCTTCTGGAGGCTAGGAGTAACTATGTTTTTCGAGGTCGGACAGCAAGCAAGTGACGTCTATATCGCGACGTTCGGGGCGGACTTCCAGCACGCCCTCAAAATATCCGCCTGACAGGAAGTTGTCGTTTACTGAAAGCCCAGGTGGATGCGGAAGGAACTTGGTGTGACTCCCCTCCTAGCTGAAGAGCTCGGTTTCGAGTGAGTGCGCAAACCTCCACCGCCGAAAGGGGCAAGAAGATGGGAAAGCACGTCCTTGAGCCAGAGGCGCAGGAAATCGCGGATGCGACTGCGAACCCGCCCTTCCTGTACGAACTGGGTCCGGAGGGCGCCCGCAAGGTGCTCGACGACATTCAGGCCGCCCCGGTCGAGAAGGTCGAAGTCGGAGAAGACAAGTGGATCACGGTGCCGGCCGACGTAGGCGACGTCCGGGTCCGCCTGATCAAGCCGGTGGGAGCCGCGGGCCCTCTGCCGGTGATCCTCTACATCCACGGGGGTGGGTGGATTCTCGGCAACTCGGGCACGCACGACCGGCTCATCCGCGAGTTGTGCGACGGCGCGAGGGCCGCAGTCGCTTTCGTCGAGTATGACCGCTCCCCGGAGGCCCGCTACCCCGTGGCGATCGAGCAGGCGTACGCGACCGCGCAGTGGATCACCAAGAATGGGGCGAGCGAAGGCCTCGACGCGAGCAACATGTCGGTGGCCGGTGATTCGGTCGGAGGCAATATGACGGCCGCCGTCGCGATCATGGCCAAGCAGCGGGGCGACGTGAGCTTCGTGCATCAGTCGATGTACTACCCGGTCACGGATGCCGCCCAAGACACCGAGAGCTACCGGGAGTTCGCCGACGGTCCGTTCCTCACAGCGAACGGCATGGCGTGGTTCTGGGACGCCTACATCCCCGACAACGGCGAACAGCGCAACGAGATCACGGCGTCGCCGCTGCGCGCCACACTGGACGATCTGCGTGGACTGCCGCCGGCGTTCGTGATCGTGGACGAGAACGACGTTCTGCGTGACGAGGGCGAAGCCTACGCACGCCGGCTGACCCAGGCCGGTGTTCCCACGACAAGCATCCGGTACAACGGCATCATCCACGACTTCATGATGCTCAACCCCGTTCGGCCCACGCAGGCAGCAACGGGCGCGGTCGAGCAGGCCATCCACGTGCTCAGGAAGGCGCTCAAGACCGACTGACCCCGCTCCAGCCGGCGGGGCGACTCCGACAGCGCCCGGCCGTGCCGGGTCAGCCTGCCCGTCGGCCGCCCGCGCACCCCGGTGCCAGTGCCATAGCGGATGCAGGCTTCCGGTACGGCTCGCTGAGCTGTTGCGCGAGCTGGTCGCGTAACAGCTCGAGGTCGCCATCTGAGCGGCGGCGCTCGGCGGTGAGCTCCTGGCGCGCCTCCCGGGCGTCGGCGTGGGCCTCGGTGACGGTCGTCTTGAGCTCGGTGAGCTGCTCGGCGGCGTCCAGGGCTTGCTGGGCGCGGCGGGCGCGGGCGCGCTGTGTGACCAGTCCCAGGAGGGCCGTGAGCACACCTGTCCCGTCTCGTTGAAGGCGAGGCAGTCCCGGAGATCTGAGGTATCTGGCCATTCGTCTCACAAACCTGAGGCATGACGTCCTGCGTCAACGAAAGTGATGGCGCCTCGCTAAACCTGACGCGAGCGTCCACGAACTTGATACCTGTCTCAGCGAAGTTGATGTGACCGTCCGGGCCTCGCTGATGATCAAATTGTCGGTGACTGCCTCTATGATCGCCGGCATGTCTGAGCTCTTGGATTCGGTCGAGGATCCCGACAGCCTCGCCGACCATGGGATGTTCGGAATCTGCGATGAGGCGGCCATCGAAAGAGATGCCCTTCAGTCGCTGGTCCCCAAGGGCGATCAGTGGCTCAGTGTGGGCGATGCCGCTCTGCTTATCGGCGTTGAGGTGGACGGACTGGGCATAGCCGTTCGCCTGGAGCACTGGGACACAGAACCGCCGCCCGCGCGGGACTCCGAGGTCACCCAGACGGCCACGCTGCACTTACCCACTGGCAACCTCGTCTACGACGCGATCGCGGGCGGGCCGGAGTTCGACTTCTTCACCGTGCCGCCCGGCAGGTACAAGGTCCGCGTCTCGGGCTGGGGCCGCTCGGACGTCGCGGAGAAGTATGACGCCTTGCTTGACCTCGACCGCGAGGAAGCGGACTTAGCCATCGAGGCCCTTGGTGGCCACGAGCGGTATCTGCTCCAATTCTGGCCCGAACCATCCCTCCCTGGGCAACAAGGGTGATCAAGGGCCTTCCATCGGCATCACTCCAGACCAAAGCCGCCCGTAAGATCCTCTCCGGCTATCGTGAACGTCTCGCCCTGGCCCACGAGCCAGCCGCACACCCGCGCAAGGCCGACCCCGCGCTGCCCGACAGCCTGCGAGCCATGCTCGCCAGCCTGGACCGCACCATCTTGGCGGGACAGCGCAACGCTGTCCTGCTGCTGGGCTACAGCTGCGCCGCCCGCATCTTCGAACTGGCCCTGAACGTCGCCGACGTGCGCGAGACGCCCGAAGGCCTCGTGGTCACGGTCTACCGGCGCAAGCTCAAGAAGTTCACCGAATGCAAGGTTGGGTACGGCACCAACCCGGCCACCTGCCCGATGCGCGCCGTCCGCGCCCTGCTCAACACTCTGGACGCCTCGGCCGTAGCAGCGGGCCGCTGTTGGTCCGCATCAACCGGCACGGACGCATCGGCGCGCAGCTCACACGCGCGGGCCGCCCAATCGGCGACCCGTCCGGGCGGATGAGCACCGACGCTATCCTCGACGTCGTCGTCCACACCGCGGCGGCGGCCGGATTAGGGCGCGTATCGAGTCGTGATCAAGTGGTGGTCCGGGTGAGGTGCTTGACCCAGATCATTGAGGCGCGCAGATGGAGGCCGGCGAGGTAGCTG
>NZ_JBEZDO010000066.1:0-15820 GCF_040648355.1 Nonomuraea sp. NPDC049152
CCCGCCGTATTGGACCCCGCCCGAGAATCCCTACACCTGCATCCCCTCGATGTGCTGACACCGTCTGGTAGGTGCCTGTCTCGGACAGCGATCCCGGGGGAACACTGCGCCCTTTTCGTGCACGCGCCCAGCAGCAGGTGCAGCCGTGACATAGCGGCTGATCTTGTCCGGGAGGAGCGTCATCGACGCCTCAGGCGGTATCTCGCCTACATGGTGTAGAGCCGTTCTCGTGCAGCCCGGTCTTCGTCGCATGGTGCGACGCCGAGCTCGATCCGGCCCAGGACGGCGACCCCGTACTCGGCGACCCTCGCCTCCACCCATGGGCGCCAGATGAGTCCCGGCTTCCGCCCACGGCGCCCGTACTTCGCGAAGAAGTCGTCCACAGCACGCTCCATGCGTCTATTCCTCGGGTACGGCCGGCTTCAGTTTCGGCAGGGCCGACATACGAGGTGCACACCGCGGGGTGTGCCGAATCTGCCGAGCCCCCGACCCACCAGCAGTAGGACGAGAGCGAGCCTGGAAGACCAGGTCAGACGCTCTGAGTCAGTTCTGGCACCGGACAGGCCCGGAAGCCTTCGCGCCCAGCCGACGTAACCCTCGGGACACGGTCCCGAGCGGTGTCGCCAGGAGATGCGGGACGACAGCACGGCCCTGTCGGGGGATCCGGCCGTCGTCGTTCCGAACCAGCTCTCAAAATCACGTACACCCGGCTGCTGTGGCTTCTCGGCCGGGCGCCATCTGTGGTCAGGGCGCTGAGCTGGAGAAGTCGGCGTCGATCCATGGCGCGGCTCCCGCGGGGGTGGTGTTTGCCAGGACGCTACACCCGAGATTGCAATAGTTCAATGAAAGTTTTCGCTCGATCGGGCGCAGACGGCAGCGCCCAGCCCGCACCTAGTGCGGGCATAGATGGGCCAGGAGCGTAGCCAGCATCGTCAAACTAAACAACTATTGACATTAATCTTGGCGAAGCACTCAATAGGCAACACAGATCAACTTCTTCCAACGTAACGTTCGGCGTACCGATGAAAGGACGTCGCCGTGCCCACCCCCACCACGTCCGGTGACGGCTCGCCCTCACCCCCTCGCCCACGCACCCCCGTGTCAACATCGCCGCTATGACCTCGTGCAGCACCACGGGGAACTCCCTCACTTCCGGCTAGCGGCTCGGGCCGTCGACGAACGACAGAAGGGCGACCCTCCGGCGCCGCATCGATGGCCCGCCCCATCACCTCGGAGGGCGGACTTCACCAACCGGGCGCCCCGTCGCCTCGATCGCCCCGGCCCCGACCGGTCGCGAAGCAGCGTCCGCAAGCAGACCTGAGCGACAGCACATACCACTCAGGTGACCTCGCACGGCCGGAGGTACCCCGGCCGCACTTCGGCATCGACGCAATCACGGGCGGTCGCACCCGGACTCACCGATGGCAGAGCCCTGGAGCCGCCTTGCACCGCCTGGGTCGGCCGACTTCCTCGGCAATGTGACCGGCCGCATGCGAACGCAGGTCCGGACCGCCAACGGCTGCCGGCACCGCTCTGTCCCGGCACGTTTCACAGCAAATCAGATGGCGTGCGAGGAGCGCCCGTTCTCGAAACTCCGAATATCTCGAAAGGAATCGATCGCATATGCGTCGATTTACTTGTGCACTGGTTGCCTTATTAGCATCGACCATCACTGTACTTGCCCTTCCCGGCTTACCTGCCGAGGCGGCGGGACCGTATGTCATCGAAGCCGAGAGCATGACGCCGGCCAACTTCACGACAGCCACCGTCAACCACACCTACAACGGCGCGGCAATCGAGACCGTCACCTACATCCAGGGCGTGTCAGGGCAGACGAGCACCGCTACCAAGACCTTCACCGGCACCGCAGGAACCTACGACATCATCACGCGCTACAACGGCAAGACCGCAGGCGGAGTGACGTATACGATTTCCGTGAATTCCGCCACCGTGGATTCGTGGGAAACTTCGCAGCGGAACGGCGGCGACTACACCAATCCGGTGAACATCGACAACCATACGTCGAGCAAGGTCACGCTCAACACCGGTGACACCGTCAAGCTGACGGCTGCGTCCGCCGGCGAGACACCGCGCGTCGACAAAATCACGATCCAGGAATACGTGGGGCCGCCGACCAGCACGCTGACCATCGATTCACCGAACGCGACGCTGAACGACGGTTTCAACTGGGGCAAGAATCGGGCCTTGGGTATGACGTTCTACCCGGGGAACCCGATGATGGGACACGAACCGGAGAGGTGGCGCCTCACGGATTCCACGCACACCACGATGGTGCCCGGTTACTGGGGTTCCTACGTCAACCGGGAGGCCTTCTACAACCGGGACATCGCCCACCAGTCGGATGGCGCGCACGCGCTCGGCCTGGATGCCGAGACATTCAACATGCTGAAGACGTTCGCCGGCGATGCCGACGATCCGGGCCAGAATGGTTGGCCGTTGTGGGCGCACAGCTCCTACGGGATCATGTACTACATCGATGGCACGGGCTTCCGGGAATTGCCGTCGCCGTTCAACGTGATGGCCAAGGCGTACAAGCAGTACCTGTGGACGGGCAACGCGGACTGGATCAACGATTCGACCCTTTCGGCGTACTACGACTCGACCATGGGTTCGTTCCTGACCAACCACGAGGTGACGTGGAACGACGCGAACCCGGCCGGCGAGCAGCCGGCGGCGAAGATGCAGGCCGGGGAACACACAGCGACATTCTTCGAGTTCCCGAATGAGAATCTCATCTCCGCCGCCGATGCGCTCGGGTACCAATACCAGTCGATGCTGGCGTATGCGGCGATCCTGAAGGCGAAGGGCGACAACGCCAACAGCACGAAGTGGGCCAATCGCGCTCAGCGGGTGCGCGACTACTTCGAGACGAACTGGTGGGACGCGTCGAACAACCGGTACATCCGGGGCAAGGACGCCGGCGGCACGGGCTACAGCAGCTGGGGGCACGAGGCCAGCTTCCTGATGATGCTGACGGGGCTGGGCGACCACGGCACCAGGACCAGCGACTACCTGGATTTCATCGCCGCCAACGATGACGACTTGAATGTCGAGGCGACCTCCTATCTGCCGGAGATGTACTACCAGTACAACCGTGCTTCAGAGGGCTGGTCGTGGCTCAAGAAGCTCATGACCGGCAGGAACGGTTACCCGGAGATTTCGTTCATGGTGGTCAGCAGCACCATCGACGGCATGATGGGCGTGCAACCGGATGCCCCGAACCACAAGGTGGCCACCATCCCGCGGTTGACGTCCGAGGTGCCCTGGGTAGAGATCAACCACCTCAAGGTCGGCGGCAACGACCTGAAGCTCAAGCACACCGGTACGACGAGTTCCACGCTGACCAACAACTCCGGCGGCACCATCAACTGGGAAGCCCAGTTCTACGGCACCCTCGCAACGATCAGCGTGAACGGCACCGCGCGGACGCCGCAGACCAAGTCGCTGTACGGCCGGACGGTGTCCTACGTGACCGTGCCGGTGGCCGGCGGTGCGTCCGTGACCGCGACCGCCGGAGCCGCAGGGGGCGACACCACGGCCCCCACCGCGCCGACCAACCTCACATCG
The DNA here is from genome assembly GCF_040648355.1 of Nonomuraea sp. NPDC049152. Classification (NCBI taxonomy): domain Bacteria; kingdom Bacillati; phylum Actinomycetota; class Actinomycetes; order Streptosporangiales; family Streptosporangiaceae; genus Nonomuraea; species Nonomuraea sp. NPDC049152. The sequence continues at coordinate 3,589 of NZ_JBEZDO010000066.1, forward strand.
AGCAATGTGACGTCGAACAGCGTGGCGCTGAACTGGACGGCGTCGACCGACAACGTCGGCGTGACCGGCTACAGCATCTACCGCGGTACCACGCTGGTCGGTTCGTCGACGGGCACGAGCTTCACGGCGACCGACCTTTCGGCCTCGACGTCGTACACGTTCACGGTGAAGGCGAGGGACGCCGCCGAGAACGTCTCCGGGGCCGGCAACGCGGTCACTGTCACCACCGCCATCAGCGGAAACGGACAGACGGCCGAGCTGAGCGATCTCACGTGGGCCGATGCCACGAGCGGCTTCGGCACCGTTCAGAAGGACAGGAGCGTCGGGTCGAACCCCATCAAGCTGGCCGGGACCACCTACGCCAAGGGCATCGGTACGCACGCCAACAGCACCATCACCTACACCTTGAACGGTGGGTACTCGAGGTTCCAGTCGGATGTCGGCGTCGATGACGAGGTCGCCGCGAATGCGACGATCAAGTTCCAGGTCTGGGGCGACGGCGTCAAGCTGTACGAGAGTCCGGCGGCGATGACGCCGTCGAGCGCGACCCAGTCCATCGACGTCAGCATCACCGGCGTGACCTCGCTGGTGCTGAAGGTGACGGACGCGGGCGACGGCATCAACAGCGACCACGCCGACTGGGCCAACGCCAAGATCATCGGGGACACCCAAGCGCCGACGGCACCGGCCAACCTGGCGTCGAGCAACGTCACGTCGAACAGTGTGGCCCTGAACTGGACGGCGTCGACCGACAACGTCGGGGTGACCGGTTACGACGTCTACCGGGGGACGACACTGGCCGGTTCGTCGAAGGGCGCGAGCTTCACCGCGACGGGGCTGTCGGCCTCGACGTCGTACACGTTCACGGTGAAGGCGAAGGACGCGGCGGGAAATGTGTCGGGTGCGAGCAATGCGGTCACTGTCACCACCTCCAGCGGTGGTGCGGTGTTCCTCAGCGATCTGAACTGGACCGGCACTCCCACGATCGGGTGGGGCACCATTCACAAGGACCACAGCGTTTACGGGCGCACCCTCACCCTGAACGGGACCACGTACGCCAAAGGTATCGGTACGCATGCGACGAGCAATATCACCTACCCCCTGAACGGTGCATATGCACGGTTCCAGTCGGATGTCGGTGTCGATGACGAGGTCGGCGCGAATGCGACGATCAGGTTCGAGGTCTGGGGCGACGGCGTCAAGCTGTACGAGAGTCCCTCGGCCATGACGCCGTCGAGCGCGACCCAGTCCATCGACGTCAGCATCGCCGGCGTGACCTCGCTGGTGCTGAAGGTGACGGACGCGGGCGACGGCATCAACAGCGACCACGCCGACTGGGCCGGGGCAAGACTGGTGTCGTAACACCGACTCCGAAGCCGGCGGGGAGCCCTCCGGGTCGGCCCGCCGGCTCGATGAGGATCCGTGCCGCCGCGAGATAGGCGGCCAGCAGGCTTTCCGCGACCGCCGCCACGCTCTCGTCCGCGGGCAGAAACGTGGGAGTGTGCAGCCCCGCCGTCGTGTCGGTGCCGACGAAGAGCATCAGCGACGGCACATCGGCCGCGAAGTAGGCGAAGTCGTCGGCGCCGCACGACCGGAGCGGCGCCGACACCGTGTGGCCGAAGCCGCCGAGCAGCGCGGTGGCCTCGGCGGCGAGGCGGGCATCGTTCACGAGCACCGGCTCACCGCGGACGATCCGCACCTCGGCCTCGCACCCGTGCGCCTTGGCGACGCCCTCCGCGACCGCGTGGAAGCGTTCGTGGAGCTGGGCCCGCCAGGACTCCGACATCGTCCTGAGCGTGCCCCGGGTGACGGCCTCACCCGGTATGGCGTTGGGCGCGGTGCCCGCCTCAAGCGTGCCGAAGGTGACCACGGTGCCCACCATCGGGTCGGCGTCGCGGCTGACGAGCTGCTGCGCGGCCACGATGATCTGGGCCAGCGCCGGTATCGGGTCCCTGGTCAGATGCGGGTAGGCGGCGTGCCCGCCGCTGCCCCTGACGGTCAGTGTGAACTCGTCGGCGCAGGCGTTGACAGGGCCGGGGGTGCAGGCCACCACTCCGGCGCCGAGCACGGGCTGGACGTGCGCGGCGACCATGGCCCGCACCTGGTGCCCGGCGAGCGCGCCCGACTCGACGATGTCGAGCGCGCCCGACGGGTAGGTCTCCTCGCGCGGCTGCAGCACCGCGATCATCGGGGCAGGACCGCCGGTCCTGTCGACCGCCCTGGCCAGCGCGACCAGCGCGGCGAGGTGGACGTCGTGGCCGCAGGCGTGCATGGCACCGTTGCCGGCCGCCCAGGGCACTCCCGTCTGTTCCGTGATCGGCAGGGCGTCGAGCTCGCCGCGTACTCCGACCGCGGGGCCGTCGCTTCCGATGCGGACCAGGGCGCCGGTGCCGGCCACCGGATCCGGCGCCGCCGCGGCGGGCAGGGCGTCGAGCACCTGCTTGAGGGTCGGCCCCTCCTGACCGGACACGCACGGCTCGGCGTGCAGCCTGCGCCGCAGCTCGCAGGCCGCGGGGAGCTCGGCGCGCAGCGCGGCGAGCAGGCGTTCGCGCGTCTCGCTCGGGGTGCGCTCGATCCGATCTGTCACGCGTCGTCTCCCAGGCTGTAGACGCGATGCGCGTTCTCCTCGCCGATCATGGTGGCCACCCGGGCTGCCTGGGCCGGCGACCACTCTCCGTCGGCCACGAAACCGCCAAGGACGCGGGTCATCGCCCGTCGCCACAGCAGGGCGCCCAGGTGGTGCAGCTCGGCCGGGCCCCAGGCGTCGGAGGAGAAGAGAATCTTGGCGAACGGCGCCAGCTCCAGGCTCTCCGCCACGACGGCCACGCTGCGCGCTCCGGTGTAGTTCACTCCAAGGCCCACGTCGAAGTAGACGTTGGGGTAGACCTGGGCGAGGTAGCCCGCGTTGCGGTGGAACGGATAGCAGTGCAGCAGGAGCAGAGGCACCCCGCTGGGCTCGGCCCGCTCGATGAGCCCCCGCAACAGCAGTGGGTCGGAGCGGTGCAGGTCGACGTCAGGATCCCCGTAGCCGATGTGGAACTGCAGCGGCAGCCCGCGCTCGATCCCGGCCCAGATCAGGTGGCGTAGCAGCACCGGATCGTCGACCCGGACCGTCGCGGTCTCCTCGACTACCCGCAGCCACCGCCCCGCCGCAGCGGTGACCTCGGCGGGGGTGGGCGGGCTCGGGTCGAGATCGAGCCCGTGACGGTAGGCGACGATCGTCTTGAGGCCGCGGGCCGTACGGCTGAGCTTCCACAGCAGTTCGGCGAAGCGCGCGGCGAACCCGGCCGCGCTGACGCCCTCGGAGACCACCTGCTCGGCCACCGCCTCCAGGCGGACGACCTCCTCGGCGGGCCGCCCGGTGACCTCGGCCATGTCCGCGGGGCTGAGGATCTCGTCGCCGCGATAGCCGGTCTCCACAAGGAAGTGGCCGATCCCGCTCGCGGTCAGCAGCCGCCTGTTCACCTCCGCGGCGCCGAGCTCAGCACGCCGCGCCAGATACACGTCGGGCGGCGTGTGCGGGTCGAGACCCAGCACGGGCGCGCAGTGCCGCAGGATCGCGAAGCCGATCTGGGAGTCGAACTGGCTCATCCAGCCGGGTACCGGCCGGTCAGACTCGGTGATGAGCTCCTCGAACTCCGCCCTGGACAGGTCGTTGCCCGAGGCGCCGTGGACATGGTGGTCCACCAGCGCGATGGCCTCGATCGACTGATCGAGGGACTCAGAAGACATCGGCGATCCTCCGGCAGCTTTCCGCGTCGTCCAAACCGTCGAGCGCGCGCGATTCCGTCCGCTTGACCGACAGGTAGGTGTCGATGAGGTCGGGCGCGAACAGGCCGCGCACGACCTCGTCGGCCTCCAGTGCGTCGAGCGCCTCGTCCTGCGACTTCGGCAGCGGCGGCACGGCCGCGAGCTCCGCCTCGGTCACCGACTCCGGCCAGACGACCGGCTCCGGGTAGCCGCGGCGGATCCCCTCCAGGCCGACCCTGAGCAGGACGCCGAGCGCGAGCCAGGGGTTGGCGGTCGCGTCGGCGGCGCGGAACTCGACGTTGAACTCGGCTCCCGAGCCAGGGCAGATGCGCAGCATCGCCTCCCTGTTCCGCTCGGCGAGGAACACCCCGCCCGCGCTCCACCGGTGTGGGGTGAGGCGCAGGAACGACACCGGGCTCGCCGCGGTCACCGCGGTGAGCGCGGCGGCGTGCCGCAGGATCCCCGCACAGAACCTGGCGGCCGGCTCCGACAGGCCTCCGGGCCTGCCAGGGTCGTGCATGGCCCCGCCCTTGAACGACAGGTGGATGTGCACGCCGTTGCCGCTGCCCGCCGGGTGCAGGATGGGCGCGAAGCAGGCGCGCAGCCCGCGCCGCCTGGCGAGGTCGCGGACGAGCTCGCGCAGCAGCACGGCCTGGTCGGCGGCGGCGAGGGCGTCGGTGGGGGCGAGCGTGATCTCGTGCTGCGCCTCGCCGTACTCGGGCAGCCAGGTCTCGGGCGCGAACCCGTTCCGTTCGAGGAGCGCCACCAGATCGGAGCCGAACGGCTCCGCAGTCCTGTATCTCTCGAAGGAGAACGGCCCTGCGGAATCCGGCGATCGTGGCCCTGCCAGCGTGAACTCGTGTTCGAACGAGGCCACCGGGACGAGTCCCACCTCCGCCCGCAGTTCCTCGACGGCGTCGGCGAGGAAGGTGCGAGGGCAGCACTCCCACGGCGTGCCGTCCGGCAGCGTCTGCCCGGCCAGGTACAGCCGTGTCCCCGGTACGTCGCCGTCGGCCGGGATGTCGGCGCGCGTGGCAGGGACGGGCAGCAGCCGCAGGTCGCCCGTCGAGCCGAACGGATTCTCGGCGATGGTCCCGAAGCAGGTCAGGGCCAGGTCGGCAGGCACCCAGCCGGTGCCGCCGCGCAGCACAGCGGCCTCTCTTGAGGCGGGTACGGCACGGCCGCGCGTGTGCCCGGCCAGGTCGCAGGTCGCGATGAAGACGTTCATGCCGCGCTTCCCGCCCCAGCGACCGCCTGCTCCTCGGGACGGGCCAGCTCGGCGCTGAGGCGCTCCCCGATCCGACCGGCCAGGCCAGGAGCGGCCAGCACGACGGCGAGGCCGGCCAGGCACCAGGCCGCGGCGATCCACGGGAAGTAGCTGAGTGGGCTGTCCTGCCCGGCCGACTGGTTGTTGAAGACGAAGCACAGGTAGGCGATCGCCAGCACCGGGATCGCGATCTCGCGCCTCGGGATCCGGCCGCGCCCGTTCACGATGAACGCGACGACGCCCGCCCCCGCGACGGCATAGGCCACCAGCAGGCAGAGCACACCGAGGGTGGCGAACCAGTAGTAGGCGTCGAAGGCGCTCACTCCGGCCAGGTCGAGGGCCACGTCGGCGAGCACGGCCACGGCGAGGGCGACGACCAGCGAGACGGAGGGCACCCCCGTGCGCGGGTCGGTGCGGGCCAGGACGGGTGGGCCGAAGCCGTCGCGGGAGAGCGCGAACAGCAGCCGGCTCGCCGCCGCCGACGAGCTGATGGAGGCCGCGAACGCCGACGCCATCGCGGTGAAGGCGATCACGAGGGAGAACCAGGTGCCGATGTAGGCCTCGGCGAGGGCGGACAGCGACGACTCCGCCCCGGCGAAGGCGGTCACCCCGCGCTCGCCGGTGCCGAAGCCGATGGTCTGGGCGAACATCACGAAGACGTACAGCACACCGGTCAGCAGCACGCTGCCGGCCAGGGCGCGCGGGATGTTGCGGCGCGGGTCGGCGGTCTCCTCGCCGAGCGACGCGCACGCCTCGAATCCGGCCCAGGACAGGAACGCGAACACAGTGGCGGTCATCACCGCGCCCACGGTGGTGCCCTCCATACCGAAGACCGACAGGTCGAGCGTCTGACCGCCGGGCGCGGTGCCCGCACCCGCGCGGGCCACGATGATCGCGCTGAGCAAAAGCATGCCGAGGATGCCGACACCTTCGACGAGCAGCAGCGTGCGTGCCGTCACGCGGGACTCGCGGGAGTTGACCGCCCAGACGCCCACGGCGGTCACCGCGGCCACGGCGAACCAGGGCACGCCCCAGGACAGGCCGATTGCGGACACGAACGCCTCGGTGAACACCGCCGTGGCGGCCAGCGTGCACACGGCGAAGAACAGGTAGGTGCCGAGCAGGGCGAATCCGCCGAAGAATCCGGCACGGGGGCCGAGGGTCACCCCGGCCAGCGCGTAGACCGAGCCCGCGTGGTTGAAATGGCGCGTCAGCCGGACGAATCCGTAGGCGACCAACGCCACGCCGGTCAGCCCGAGGACGAAGACGAGCGGCACCGCCTTGCCCACCGTGCCCGCCACGCCCGCGCCGTTGAGCGCCATGGCGAGCGTGGGGCCCATGAGCCCGACAGACAGGGCGAGCGCCTCCCACAGTCGTAGCTTGCGAGGCGGGCGCAGTTGTTCCGGCATGGCACCTCCCGAGAGGGGGCGGAGACGGGCCGGCGGTCGCGCGGCCCACTTCCCAGCATGAAATAGAACATTCATGACACCCGTCAAGAGTCAGGTATGAAATTTTTGTTTCACTAGTCCATCGTGACGTGCCCCGCGATCTCCTCGAGCTGCCGCATGCGGGTCTCGCCGGCCTCGCCCAGCCGCTGGGTCACGCCGGCGACCACCGTCTCGACCTGTGCCATCGCCGGGACGAGGCTGTCGAACGGGCTCGGCGCCTCGACGCGGGCCGGGATGACGAGGTCGGCGACGTCCGAAGCGGGCGACAGCCAGGGATCGGTGAAGAGCACGATCTTGGCGCCCCGATCGTGCACGCGCCGCGCGAACTCCACGATGTCACGCTGGTAGCGGCGATAGTCGAACACCACGACCACATCCCGGCGCCCCGCGTCCGCGCAGAACGCCGCCATGTTCTCCGGCCGCGCGTCGAGCACCCTGGTCGCCGGGCGGAGCAGTCTCAGGTGCAGGTAGAAATACTCGGCGAGGATGTGCGAGTAGCGGCCGCCGATCAGTGTGATCCGCCGCGTCGAGTCCGCCAGCAGCGCGAGGACCTCGTCGAGTTCGGCGTCGGACAGCGCGGCGAACGACTCGTCCAGCCGCTGACGGAAGGCCGCCGCCGCGGACAGCCTCAGGGCCCCCTCCCCGACCTGCTGGCCGAGCGTGAGCGGCGACGCCCGCCGGGCCTCGATCTCCTCACGCAGCGCCTGCTGGAACGCCCGGTAGCCGGCGAAGCCCAGTCCTGCCACGAACCGCACGACCGTCGGCGCGCTCACCCCCGCGCGCTTGGCCAGCCGCGCGGCCGTCTCCAGCCCGGCCGCCGGATAGTTGGCCAGCAGGATCCGGGCGATCTGCCGCTCTCCCGGTGACGCGTCCGCGAGGCTCCGTCTCACCCGCTCCGCGACCGAGACGAACACCTCCGCGCTCTCTCCAGTCATCGACGCCTCTCGATCAGGGTTGTCCCGCCCCTCATTCTGGCCGGTCGCCGAGCCTGTCGGTGTTCGCGTCGACACTCCGCGAATGGATCGTAAGAAGACGATGCTGGCGGTGCTGCTGACCGGGCAATTCATGGTGAACATCGACGTAGCGATCGTCAACGTCGCGGGACCGGCGATCCGTGACGGGTTGAGGTCCTCTGGTGGCGAGCTGGAGTTCGTGATCTCCGGCTACACCCTCGCGTACGCGGCGCTGTTGATCACCGGTGCCCGCCTGGGCGACACGCGCGGCTACCGGCGGATGTTCCTGCTGGGCCTCGCCGGGTTCACCCTCGCCTCGCTCGCCTGCGGTATGGCTCCCGGCGCTACCGCGCTGTCGTCGCACGGGTCGTCCAGGGCGCAGCGGGGGCGGTCATGGTGCCACAGGTGCTGTCAGGCATCCAGGTGCACTTCTCGGGCGCGGAGCGCACGCGCGCGCAGGGACTGCTCGTGCTCACCCTCTCCGGCGGCGCCGTAGCGGGGCAGGTCCTCGGCGGTGTCCTGGTCTCCGCGAACCTCTTCGGCCTCACTTGGCGGCCGATCTTCCTGATCAACGTGCCGGTCGGGGTCGCGCTTCTGGCGCGCTGCTCAACCTGCACGTGGTGACCCGGCCGGTGATCTCCTGGACACTCGGCGCGCTCGCCCTGCTCGCGGTGGGCGGCTTCGGGCTAGGAGCCGGTTTCGCGGCCCAGCTTGGACGACTGACCACTGTCCTGCCCGCCACGTACGCGCCCGATGTCAGCGGCCTGGTCGACACCACGTCGCAACTGGCGGGTGTGGCGGGTGTGGCGGTGTTCGGCACCCTGTATCTCGGCCTCGCCGATCGGCCCGTCGACGCCTTCGCCGTCGTCATGGGTGTCTTCGGCGTCACTTCCTTGGTCGCCGCCGTCATGGCGCACGCGGCGGGCCGGGCAGCCGCACCGGCCGCCGGGACTCCGGAGGTGTCATGGGAGCCGGTGTCCGGCCAGTAGTCCGGACGGCTAGGCGGCGCAAGGACGTCACCGCTGGCCGCGGTCGAAGCCCGGCCGGGAGTGGCGGTTCCTGCGAGAAGGATCACACCATCGCCAGATAGGCAGCGAGCTCGTCGGCCGAGGAGGTGGAGATCCCGACGTACCCGTCCGGCCGGATGAGTGTGCGCCGCTCGCCGCCGTACGGCTCGACCGGCTCGTATGCTCGCACCTCGGGACCACGCGCGACGCGAGGAGCGGGGCCGGATGACAGCAGTGTGAAGTGCGGGCCCCGAAGCAGGTCGAACATGCGTGCCCGCGTCCCGTCGGCCAGCCGGAGCGGGCCGTCAGGCACGCGCTCGCCGCCCCGCCGGGCCAGCGAGCCGCCCCGGTAGCTCAGCGAGAGCTGGTAAGTCTCCTCGTCGCGTTTGTAGGACTTCTTGTCGTGCAGGTCCGCGCTGAGGCCGAGCACCCGGGCGGCGACGGGCCTGCGCTCCTCCTCGTACGTGTCCAGCAGCGCCTCCGGCGCCCCTGCGAGCACCCGGGCGAGTTTCCAGCCCAGGTTGTAGGCGTCCTGCACGCCGGTGTTGAGCCCCTGCCCGCCCTCTGGCGGGTGCACGTGGACGGCGTCCCCAGCCAGAAAGACGCGGCCGGAGCGGTAACGGTCGGCAAGGCGGATATTCACCCGGTAGAGGGAAGACCACAGCACCTCGGTCAGGCGTACCCCGCGCAGCATTGACCGTTCTGCGAAGATCCGCTGGTACGCGGACAGCGTCTGCTCCGGCACGACGCCCGGCTTCAGCGAGGCGAGCAATTGGAAGGTGTCGGTGCCGGCCATCGGGTACAGCGCCACCATCCCCTTGCCCGGCCGCACCCAGACGTGGATGTGGTCCCGTCCGAGCCCCTCGACCCGCACATCACCCAGGGCCATCCGCTCCTCCTCGCGCGTCTCGCCGGTGAAGCCGATGCCGAGAGCCTTGCGTACCGGGCTCCTGCCGCCGTCCGCCGCGACCAGGTAGCGCACCCGCAGGATCTCCCCCGTGCCGAGCCTGGCGGTCACCCCGTCCGTGTCCTGCTCGAAGCCGGTCAGCGCGGTCCCCTGCTCCACCTTCCCGCCCAGTTCGGCCAGCCGCTCGCGCAGCGCCGCCTCAGTGCGCCACTGTGGGTGCATGATCACCGTCGGGTACGGCACCGCATCCGTGGCCAGGGCGGGTTTGTGCATGCGGGCTTGCCACACCGGCATCCTGCCCAGCCTGACCCTCAGCGGCGGGTAGGGCGTCGCCCCCGTCAGGATCCGGTCGATCACCCCGAGGTCGTCGAAGACCTCCTGCGTACGGGGCTGCAGCCCCTTGCCTTTGGAGCCGCCGGCGGGCTCCGGCGCCTGGTCCACGATGCGGCAGGCGACGCCCCGGCGGGCCAGATCCACGGCGAGGGTGAGCCCGGTCGGGCCGGCGCCAACGATGAGTACGTCCGTCTTCTCGTTCATGGCCCGACCGTGCCAGGCCGCTCTGCCAGATCACTGTCAGCGCCTGCCAACCGCTGACAGTGATCTGGCAGAGCCAGGGCCTGACCGGCATCGGGGCCGAAGCACAGGTCGAGATTGCGGGATTCCGCGGTGGCCCGCTTGCCGGAACCGTGTGTCCTCGCCGCCGTGCGGGGGAACAGGGGCAGCATGGAGGTGTTGAGCAGCCGCGTGCTGCTGCGCCCACGCGACCTCGCGCGCAGCCGGCACTTCTACGCCGAGACGCTCGGCTTGGCGGTCTATCGCGAGTTCGGCCCGGCCAGTCAGCCCGGAACGGTCTTCTTCCTGGGTCAGGGATTCCTGGAACTCTCCAGCCACTCCGACGGCGAGGCCGGCTCGGCGATGTCCCTCTGGCTGCAGGTGCGCGATGTGGCACGCGAGGAGGAACGCCTTCGCGGGGCAGGCGTCACCATGCTGCGCGAGGCCCGCCTGGAGCCGTGGGGTCTCACCGAGCTGTGGATCGCGGATCCCGACGGCCATCGCATCGTCCTGGTGCAGGTCCCTCCCGACCATCCCTTGCGCCGCGACCCGCGCTGACCCGTAAGCTCCGGTACTCATGCGGCGATCCGGTGCGGGCACTGGGCGCGGCTATCGTGAGCAGGGTGCGGATAGCCAGCTGGAACGTCAACTCGGTCCGTGTGCACTCGGTGTACGTGCCGAACGGCCGAACCCCGGGCTCCGACCACTACCGCTACAAGCTGAACTGGCTGGCAGCGCTGCGCGACGTGGTCGGCGCCGGTCCTGAGGCCGTGATCGTGTGCGGTGATATGAACATCGCGCCGACCGACGTGGACGTGTTCGACCCCCTCGCCTACGCAGGTCAGACTCATGTCACACCGCCGGAGCGGGCGGCGCTGGCCGAGCTGCAGGCTCTGGGCCTGCGGGACGTCGTGCGGGACCGCTGGCCGGGCGAGCGGGTGTTCACCTACTGGGACTATCGGGCCGGGATGTTCCACAAGGACCTGGGTATGCGGATCGACTTGGCGCTGGCATCGGCCCCGGTGGCCGGCCGGGTGCGGGCCGCCTGGGTCGACCGGCACGCGCGCAAGGGCACAGGCCCGAGTGACCACGCACCTGTGATCGTCGACTTGGACGAGGCGCCGGACGGGGACATCGGGCCGGTCGTGCCGCCACCTTCCGCCCTGCCCGTCAGGCCGGGCACGGCCAAGCTGCCTCAATCACCCTGACCGGTTCTCGAGGAGGGCCTCGCCAGCGCTCCCACCAGCGACTTCGGGGGCCAAGGATCTAGCTGCCGACAAGGCGGAAACCCGCCCGGATGTTCCGGACGGGGTTCGGGGGCCTCGGTCAGCTTTCCAGGTCATGAGCCAGGCGCAACCATGTGGTGAACAGGTCGGGGTCGATGTCGGCCGGGGTGCGGAGCCTGACGGCGGCCATCTGCCGGGCGGCCGGCTCCAGGCGGCCGGAAGGATCGGAGATCTCCTGGCCCCGCCACAAGCCGAACGTCACGTAGGAGGAGTAGGCCTTGAAGTAGACCACCGGGGTCTTGCCCGGGGCCGGGCCGAGACTCCATGCCGGGTGCCCGTGCCAGACCGCCCCCGGCTGAGGAAGCGCGGCGTCGACGATGGTCTGCAGCTTCTCGGCGATCTCGCGCAGGGGCTGGTCGAGGGCCGCGGCGTACTCGGTGACGGTGGCGGGCTTGGTCATCTCTGGCTCCTTACGCGGGCTGGTAGTGGAGGTTCAGGACACCGGACCTGAAGGTGGTCGAATCGACCAGCTTGAATGGCAGGCGGCCGGTGCTCTCGTCGAACAGCCGGGTTCCGGTGCCGAGCACGATCGGGTGGATCATCAGGTGGAGCTCGTCGATGAGGCCCGCATCCAGCAGCGTCCTGGTCAGCGTGATGCTGCCGGTGATGCTGATGTTCTTGCCGGGCAGCTTCTTGATCCTCTCCAGCTTGTCGATCACGTCTCCGCTGATCAAGGTGGAGTTGTTCCACTCCGCCGTCCGCAGGGTGGTGGAGGCGACCAGCTTGGGGATGCCATTCAGCTGGTCGGCCATCTCGCCGCTCTGGTGGGGCCAGACCGCGGCGAAGGACTCGTAGGTGGCCCGGCCCAGCAGGAGCGTGTCCGCCTCGGCCTGGATCGCCATGACCGCTGCGCCCATCTCCTCGTTCATGTAGGGGAAGTGCCACGTCTCGGGCGACTCCACGACGCCGTCCATCGAGACGAACAGCCCGGCAACGATCTTCCTCATCATTTCTCCTCAGGGATGACGTGGTGGGTGATTCAGACGGACGTGCGGAAGCGGGCGGCGACCAGGGAGACCCAGCCCATCGCGATCAGGACCCCGGTGGCGAGTGTCACCGAGC
>NZ_JBEZDO010000067.1:0-13870 GCF_040648355.1 Nonomuraea sp. NPDC049152
CTGTGGGCCTTGCTGCGCGACAACCGAGTCTTCTCCCCGGTCCCACCGCAGCAGGTCACGGCTGCTGCCGCTTGACATGGTCATTGAGATTCCTTTCGGTGGTTTCGTCGGGCGCGGACCTCCCCAGCCGAGCCCGGCGCCCGACCACCAGCCTGCTCCGCGGCGGCACCCGCCACGAGTAGCAGGAATGCCTCTATGCGTAAGAATGCTGCCATGCATCGAGTCATGGCCCTGGCGCTGCCGGACGTGGTGGCGTTCGATCTGGCGATCCCGGCCGAGGTCTTCGGAGATCGGGACCACTACGCGTTCGCCGTCTGTACCGAGTCCCCTGGACGGGTGCCCTCGACCTCCGGTTGGGACATCCACGTCCCTCTGGGGCTGGACGCCCTGGCCACGGCCGACACCGTCGTCGTACCGGGTTACGCGCCGTTGGATGAGCCGACGCAGGCGGTGCTCGAGGCGTTGCGCGCCGCCGCCGCGCGTGGTGCGCGGGTCGTCTCGGTGTGCACCGGAGCTTTCGCGCTGGCCGCCGCCGGCTTGCTGGACGACCGCAGAGCGACCACGCACTGGATGGACGCGGCCGACCTGGCCGCCCGCTATCCGGCCGTCGACGTCGATCCCGACCTGCTGTACGTCGACAGCGGGAACGTGCTGACCAGTGCCGGTTTCGCCGCGGGCATCGATCTCTGCCTGCATCTGGTGCGCACCGACTACGGCCCGCAGGCCGCGGTTCGGGCAGCGCGGCGCCTGGTCGTCGCGCCCCACCGCGACGGGGGCCAGGCCCAGTTCCTGGAGCGTCCGGTGCCGGCCACCGGCGCCGGCATGGCCGCGGTCTGCGCGTGGGCGCTGGACCGGCTGGCCGAGCCGTTGACCGTCGCCGACCTCGCTCGCCAGGCGGGGTTCGCGCCGCGCACCTTCGCCCGGCGCTTCGTCGCCGAGACGGGTACCACCCCGCTGCGCTGGCTCGCCGCGCAACGCCTCCTCGAGGCGCGGCGGCTGCTGGAGAACAGCGATCTGACCGTCGACGAGGTGGCCCGGCGCTGCGGGCTCGGTACCGCGGCGAACCTACGGCTGCACATGTCCCGCGACGCGGCCACCACGCCGACGGCATACCGCCGCACCTACCGTGGACGGCCGAGCACGTGACCGGGAGTTCGTCCGTTGCGGGCGGGTGGTGAGCCGGGCCACGCGCTTGGCAGCATCCTGACGCTTCTGGGCATTATTGCCACTCGCGCCGGCGCGGTCTCCCACGGCAGGCTCGTGGCTCGGCCCCGGGCCGGGCACCCGCGACACTCTGGGGTCTCCCTCGCGGTCGACGCTGTTCACACTCCTGGTGCGAAGCCCAGCGGCCGTCAGCCAGATCCCTCCATGGACGTTCACCCAGACAGGAGCACATGATGAGCGTCACCTCGTTCTCCTCGGCGGTCCTGAGATCGGCCGCCCCACGAACGGTCCTCGTGACCACAGCGGGCCTCACCGCGCTTCTTCTTTCCACGTCGGCGGCCACAGCCTCGGCGGATCACTCCGCGGCCATGGCGTACGGCTGCAGCGGCGACCTGGTGGGCACCTGGCCGGTGCCGATGAAGGACCTGCTCACCGGCGGGACCTACTACCGGAGCGACATCAAGCTGTTCTACAACTCCCGCACGGGGTGGAACTGCGCGGTCCTGGTGAAGCGCCCCGGTAAGCCGCGCTACGGCGTCAGGACGCCGATGGCCATCGAGATGTACAACGGCACGTGGGCGGACGACAACCTGAAGAAGAGAAATTACGATCAGGACAGCGGAAGATTCAAATACCACGCGGGCCCGGTCAGGGTGTACGGCAAGTACATGTGCGTCGGCATCGTCGCCCGGCACGACGACAGTGAGGGTCCCGACAACGGGGAGTACAACGGCTATCGCAAGGTGGACGGCGTCGCCTGCCGCTGACCTCCACCATCCACCCCGGCCTCCTGCGAGCCCGTACCCGGGTGAGTGATCCTGCCGACCGGCCCTCGAAGACCACCTTGTGAGCGCCATGACGCACCGCCGTCGCCGCTCTGGCCGGATGAGACGCGCCAGGCGCGGTCACTCCCTCACACCGCGGTCGGCCTCCACCCCCCGGGCAGACGAGGAGTCGTTCTCGCCGAACACGATGACCTGCCGAACGGCCTTCCCATCGGCGAGCTCGTCCATCGCCTCGTTCACGGCAGACAGCCCGATCCTCGCCGACACCAGCGCCTCGACCGGCAGCCTGCCTTCGCGCCACATCTGGGCGAAGACGGGGATGTCACGGGCGGGAACCGCTGAACCGAGATAGCTGCCGATGATGCTTCGTCCCTCCGCCACGAGCCCGAGCGGCGAGATCGACGATCGGGCGTCAGGCGCTGGAAGCCCCACGGTGACGGTGCGGCCACCGGGGGCGGTCGCGGCGACCGCGCTCTCGAAAGCGCGAGCGTTCCCTGCCGCTTCGATGACGATCGGCGCCTTGATCTTGAGCTCGGCGATCTCGGAGGGGCTGTAGGCCGCGTGGGCGCCCAGCTCCCGCGCGGTGTCGAGCTTGTCCGGAATGCCGTCGACGCCGATGACCGTGACGCCGTCCAGGGCAAGGGCGGTGATCAGCGCGGCCATGCCGACACCGCCGAGCCCGACGACCATCACCGTCTGGCCGGCGGTGGGTTCGCCGACGTTGATGACCGCGCCGCCGCCGGTGAGTACGGCGCAGCCGAGAACCGCGGCGACCTCGGGAGGGACATCGTCGCCCACAGGGACGACCGAGTGCCGGTCCACGACCGCGTGGGTGGCGAAGGCCGAGACCCCGAGATGGTGCAGGACAGTGGTGTCATCGCGGTGCAGGCGAATGCCGCCGGTCAGCAACGTTCCCTCGTTGTTGGTCGCGCTGCCCCGGACACAGGGCATCACGCCGTCGGTGGCGCAGCCCTCGCACGCGCCGCAGCGGGGCAGGAAGGTCATGACGACCCGCCGGCCGACGGCGATGTCATCGACGCCGACGCCGACCTGCTCCACCACGCCGGCCGCCTCGTGTCCCAGGAGCATGGGCACGGGGCGCACCCTGTTTCCATCGACGACCGACAGATCAGAGTGGCACACCCCGGCCGCCTCGACCCTGATGAGGAGCTCGCCTGGGCCGGGCGGGTCCAGCTCGAGCTCGCAGATCGACAGCGGACGGGACTCGGCGTACGGGCGTGCCCGGCCGATCTCCTCGAGGACGGCTCCGCGGATTCTCATCACATCACCTCTCCAGACGCTTCCAAGTCTGTCTTCGTCAGGCGGGTACCGGTCGGCCGGGCGACTCCTGGCAGTGGCAGCCGCCCTCCGCACACGAGGCGGCGCCAGGCCGACCCCCCTCTCACATCGTGGCGGCCCGGTGATTGGCGAGCAGGACACCGGCGCCGCCGAGGACGAGCCCGGCGATGGCGAGCGGATGCAGCGACTGGCCGATCAGGAGCCAGGCCAGCACCGCCGTCACCGAGGGGGTCAGGAAGAACACCGTGCTCACCCTGCTGGCGGACGAGCGGAGCAGCATCTTGTTGAGCAGGATGAATGCCGCGATGGAGTTGACCAGCACCATCCAGGCCACCGACGCGCCGAACGCCGCCCAGTCCGACACCCGCGGGGTCTCGAACGCCACGCAGACCAGCCCGACCGCGGGGGCGCTGACGAGAAGCTGCAGCGCGGTTCCGGTCCGTACGTCCATGTCGGGGACGAACTGCTTCTGGTAGAGGGTGCCGGCGCTCAACCCGAGCAGCCCGACCAGGCACAGCACCACGCCCCAGACGGACAGGCTCACCCGGTCGGCCACCGCGAGGACGACACCGGCCGCGCCGAGGGCGAAGCCGAGCCCCTGCCGCCGGGTGACCGTCTCGCCGAGCAGGCGCATGGCCAGCACGATGACGACGGGGCTGAGCCCCTGGACGAGGGAGACGACCGCGGCGGGGAAGCCCATGCCGAGCGCGGTGTAGAAGCTGCCGAACTGCACGGCCTGGATCAGCAGACCGGTGACGGCGATGTGCGCCGCGGCCCGGCCGCGCGGCCAGGGCGCGCGGGTGATCAGGGCGTAGCCGGCGAGCAACACCCCGGCCAGGGCGAAGCGCGCGAACATCAGCAGCAGCGGGGGAGCGGCCGCGACCCCCGGGACGCCGGCGATGAAGGCGCTGCTCCAGAGCACGACGAACACGGCGGGCGCGACCGCCGTCAGCCGCGAGCCACCGCCTGCGCCGTTGGGCGGACCTTCGGCCGTGCCGCCGGGCGGCGCACCGGATGGCGACCCGGGTGGGAGTCCGGACAGGTCCGGGGTGACCGGCGTCAACGAGTCGTCCTTCCGTGAGACCCACGCGTGAGGACACACGCGGCGGCTGAGGGTTGGCTGACGCCTGACCCGCACGCGCGCCGAAGCGGGCAGCGGGTCAGGGGTACGCGGGAGGTGGTTCAGGAGGCGCGCAGGGCCGACCTGCGCAGCTCCCACAGAGCCCTGTCCGAGGTGCAGACCCCTGCGGCGCCGTGGCGGAGTGCCTCGGCCACGTCCTCCTCACCCTGGACGAACCCGGCGGCCAGGTACGGCACCCCGAGGTCCCTGGCCTGCTGCTCCACGTAGCGCAGCACGACCGCCGGCATGAGCTGGACCAGGTCAGGACGGGATCGGGCGATGGCCTGGAGGCTGCGGTGCAGGTTGGAACGATCGGTCACGAACACCTTCTGCATGGTCAGCAGATCGAGGCTGCCGGCCCGTTCGATGATCGCCGCTCGGGTGGAGCAGATCCCGATCGCCCCGATCCCCTTGAGGTAGGCCAGGGCGCCGGGGTCGTGGCCCAGACCGGGGGTCGAGTCCATGTTGACGAACACGATCTTGCCCGCGGCGAGGGTCCGCTGGACGGTCGCCTCCAGATCGCCGAGCGGGACCGAGGCGAGGATGCCGAGGGGAGCCGAGGTGGTGGTGAACCGGTCCGCCATCTCCACGCCGACCAGCGACGCCATCACGGGGTGTTCCGCGAGCGAGGCCAGCAGGCGCCGGTCCACGGGACGTTTCGGACGAGGGTTCACCGCTCCACCTTATGCGTTAGCGCTGCTCGGACAGGTCGGCCTGGAATCGGCTGGGCAGCCCCAGCTTCCCCGGGTTCATGATTCCCTCGGGGTCGAGGGCCTGCTTGACCGCCAGCAGGGTGCCGAAGCCGCTGCCCAGCGAGCGTTCGACGTACGGCGAGCGCAGCAGTCCGACGCCGTGGTGGTGGCTGATCGCGGCGCCGTGCCGGATGAGCACCTCGTTGGCGGCGTCCCAGGCGGCCCGGTACCACTCGCGGCGGTGAGCCCGTTCCACGTCGCCGCGCAGCGAGAAGTACAGGCAGGCGCCATCGGTGTAGGCGTGCGACTGGTGCGCGGAGGCGCGCAGCGTTCCGGGGACCGCCTCGATGGCCGCCACCACCTCGTCGTAGATCGTCGGCAGCGACGACCACGGCGCGGCGATCTCGCAGGTGTCGGCGACGAAGCCGGGGCCTTTGGCGAAGCCGTCGCCGGACTTGCCGACGAGCATCCGCTCGTCCAGCCAGCGCGCGAGGATCGCGTCGCCGTCGAGCCTCACCGCCGCCCGCTCCCCGCAGACCTTCTCGACCACCGCCATGGTCGCGTCCACCAGCGCGGGATCTCCCTCGTCGGCGATGAGCAGCAGGTTGGTGTCCCGCTCACCGAAGTGGGTGCCGCTCTCGTGGGCGTCGTACAGGCGCAGCACCGCCGGGGTGGCGCCCCGCTGGAGGATCTCCCTGCAGGCGTCGAGCCCCGCGGCGAACGTGTCGAAGCCGTACGCCAGCCCCACCGCGTAGTCGGGCAGCCGGTGGGTGCGCAGCCGCAGCCGGGTGATCACGCCGAGCGTGCCCTCGGAGCCGATGAACAGCTGGCGCAGGTCAGGGCCGACGGCGGCCCGCGGGTAGGTGCCGTAACTGGCGGTGCTCCCGTCGGGCAGCACCACGTCCAGCCCTGCGACCATGTCCTCGATCTTCCCGTACCGGGTGGACAGCTGGCCGGCCCCCCGGCAGGCCGCCCAGCCGCCGACCGTCGAGATGGCGAAGGCGGAGGGCCAGTGCCCGGTGGTGGCGCCGTGCGTCTCCTGCAACTCCTTCTCGAAGAGGTCGCCGAACATGCCGGCCTGCACCTCGACGATCATCGACTCGGCGTCGAAGGAGACGATCCGGTTGAGCCGGCAGACGTCCAGTACGACCCCGCCGAACATCGGCAGGGCGGCGCCGAGGACGTTGCTGCGGCCGGCCGAGACCGTCAGGGGGATGCCGTGCGCGTGGCAGAGCCTGACGACCGCGGCCACTTGCTCCTCGTCCGCCGCCTCGACGATCACGGCGTCGGGGGTGGCGGGGTGGCCGTCCGTCTCGCCGATGGACGTGCCCGCCCACCAGTCGCGGGTGCGCGCGATCACCTCGTCCCGCTCGGTGTGCACGGCGGCGGCGATCGCGCGCAGCTCGGCGACGACAGTGCCGGGAACCTCGACCACGTCGGTCTGCAGGCTGGCCGTCCCAGCGCCGGGCGGGCAGTCGGCGGCCCAGCGCGGCGGGGTGGGCGCGCCGACGACGTAGTCGCCCCGGTTGAACGGATGGGTGATGGTCTGCCTGCTGATCATGAAAGTGCCTCCATCAGTACGGTCTTCTCGAGGTCGATGCCGGACAGGTAGTCGTCGACCTGCCGGGCGACCTCGTCGTCGGACAGCCCGAGCTCTCTCTGGAGCAGCCGGCCGACCTCCGGGGCCGCCTTGACCGACAGGTCACGGGCGAACACCCGCATGCGGGTACGGCGTGACAGCACGTCGTCGACGGTCCGCGCCAGCTCGCACCTGGCCGCGTAGACCACCTCGGCCCGCAGGTGCGCGGTGCCCTCGACGATCGGCTCGGCCAGGAAGGGGTCCTCGCTGAGGAGGTCGGCGACGAAGCGCGCCTCGGTTCCGTACCGCTGTCCCAGGTGGGCGCCGAGCCCTCCGGTGGCCGAGGTGGCCTCGGCGTCGTAGCCTGCGCCTCCCAGCAGGGGCAGGCGTGCCGTACGGCATCGGGCCCTGCGGCCGAGCACCTTCAGGGCCGCGTCGACCACGAGCTCGCCCATGTGACGGCTGGTGGTGAGCTTTCCGCCGGTGACGGTGACGAGCCCGTGCGCGTCGGTCGAGATGCGATGGTCGCGGCTCATGTCGAGCGTGGCCCCCTCCTTGCCGCCGACCAGGGGGCGGAGCCCGGCGATCGAGCCGACCACGTCCTCGGGGGCCAGGCCGGCGTCGAAGGCTGTGTTGGCCCCGTCGAGGAGGTACTGCATCTCCTCCCTGGTGCACAGCACGTGATCCAGGGAGCCGTCGTAGTCGGTGTCGGTCGTCCCGACCACGACCACGTCCCCCCAGCGGGTGCAGGTCGCGCGGCGGGCCCGGCCGGGGATGGGCACGGTCACGGTGCCGTCGATGGGCAGGCGGGTCCACGGCACCACGATGTGCACCCCCTTGGCGGGACGGATCCGGGGCCGGTGGCCGGGATCCGACAGGGCGTCGAGCGTGTCCGACCAGACCCCGGTGGCGTTGATCACGACGCCCGCCCGCACCTCGATCTCCCTGCCGTCGACCTCGACGGTCGCGCCGCGCACCCTGCCGCCCTCGTGGACGAGGCCGCGGCAGGCGGCGCCGTTGAGCACGGTCGCCCCGAAGTGCGCCGCGGTACGCGCGATCGTCAGGGTCAGACGCGCGTCGTCGGTGCGGCTGTCGTAGTAGAGCAGTCCGCCCTTGAGCTGCTCGGCGCGCAGCCTCGGGGCGCGGGCGAGGACCTCGGGCACGCTGAGTCGCTGGTGCAGCCTGCCGATGCGCCACCCGCCCGCGAGGTCGTACGTCCACAGCAGGCCCTCGAAGGCTTTGGCGATGCGGGCGTCGAAGACGCCGTCCTGGGCGAGCACAGGGAAGACGAACGGCAGCCGCTGCACCAGGTGCGGCGCGTTGTGACGGAACCGCTGCCGCTCCAGCAGCGAGCGCCGCACCAGCGGCAGGTTGCCCTGCTCGATGTAGCGCAGACCGCCGTGCACCATCTTCGACGACTTGGACGACGTGCCCGACGCGAAGTCGTCCCGTTCGACGAGCGCCACGGTCAGGCCGCGCGTGACGGCGTCCAGCGCGGTGTAGCAGCCGGTGACGCCGCCGCCGACGAC
Organism: Nonomuraea sp. NPDC049152; assembly: GCF_040648355.1. NCBI lineage: Bacteria > Bacillati > Actinomycetota > Actinomycetes > Streptosporangiales > Streptosporangiaceae > Nonomuraea > Nonomuraea sp. NPDC049152. The sequence goes on from NZ_JBEZDO010000067.1 coordinate 8,169, forward strand.
GAGCACGTCCACGGGCCGGGCGGCGAGCCGTTCGATCTGCTCCCTGCGGTCGAGTGCGAGCGCGGTACGGCGGATGGCGCTCTTCGTCTCTGACCTCGCCTTGCGTTCGGGAAGCCGGATCACGACGTTGATTCCTCCTGTGCGTCGGGTTCGGGACCGCGGGAGCCCGATCCTGGTGGCCGGGCACCGGGCCCGGCGGTGATGAGGTGGCGAGCCAGCAGGTCGCGCCACGCGGCGCGGGCCTTCAGGCGCTCGGCCTCGGGAAGGGTGGGGTCGAAGACGGGGGCCGCCTGGAGCCCGGCGACGGCCGCGGAGACGCTCGGCCACAGCCCGGCCCTCACGCCGCCGAGGTAGGCGGTGCCGCGGAGGCTGGCGGTCTCGTGGCCGCGGGCACGCCGTACCGGCCGGCCGATCACATCCGCCTGGGCGGACATCAGCACGTCGCTGCCGGCCAGCCCGCCACCGCAGAACAGGTCGGTGACCGGCCTGCCCATGACCTCCTCCACGCCTTCCAGCAGGTCGCACACCGAGTGCGCGAAGCCGTTGAGGATGCCGCGGGCCAGCTCCGCCCGGGTCGTGGACAGGCTGAGCCCGGTGAGGATCCCCGTGGCCTCCGGCGACCAGACCGGTGTCCGCAGTCCCGCCAGCGCGGGCAGGAACATCACCCGGGTCGGCCCTGTGTGCTCGCGAGCGAGTTCGGCCAGCTGGACCGGCGAATCGAACAGCCCGATCTCCTCGCACAGCCACCGCATCGCCGACCCGGTCGTCGAGGCGTAGCCCTCCAGGCTGAACACGGGCGTGCCCCGCGACCGCCAGCCGACGAGAGTGAGCACCCCCGGAACCTGGCGGCGGTGGACGGGCGGCCGGTCTCCCGCGACGGCGTCGAGGAACGTGCCGGTCCCGTGGACGGTCGTGGCCTGGCCCGGCCGGTGAGCACCGAGCGCGATCATCGCCGCGTGCTGGTCGCCCATGACGGACAGGATGGGCAGCCGCACGCCGAGAACGGACGGGTCGGTGGCGCCGAAGTCGCCGTCGTCGTCGACGATCTGCGGCAGCACGTCGCGCGGGCAGCCGAGGAACTCGACCCACGGCTCGTGCCAGTCGCCCGTCCGCAGATCGTAGGCGCCAGCGGCCACGGCGTTCGTGGCCGACATGACATGGCGCGCACCCCCGGTGAGCTTCCACACCAGCCAGGTGTCGACCGAGCCGAAGGCCAGCCGCCCCTCGCCGTGGGCCCGGCGGGCGGCCGCGTTACCGGCGGCCTCCTCCGCGGCCCACAGCAGTGGCGCTCGGGAGCCGACCGGCCGGCCAGTGTGCTCGACCAGGCGCGCGTCCCACTCCGGCTCCCACTCCCGCAGGCGGGCGGCGTACCGGCGGTCCTGCCACACCACGGCCTGGCTCAGCGGGGAGCCGGTCACCGTGTCCCACAGCAGCACCGTGGCGCGCTGGGTGGAGATCGACACCCCGGTGATCTCCACCCGGTGCGCGGCCGCCCAGTCCAGCGCCTCACGGCAGACCTTGACGGTGTTCGCCCAGATCTCCGTCGCGTCCTGCTCGACCCGCAGATGGTCGGGCGAGCGGACCGAAAGGGGCAGGTACGCGGGTGCTGCCGCGCCGCCGTCGTCGAGGACGACGGCGGCCCGGGTGCCCGTGGTGCCCTCATCGATGCTGAGTACGCCTCGGCGGCGTTCCCTTGTCATCCGCGAAGGTCCTTTCATCGTGTCCGAGCCGGACACCGTTCAGGCCGACACCGTCGCGCGCTGCGGGAGGCTGATCGCCTCTTCCTCCAGGTTCACCGCGACGCGGGTCGGGTCCCACTTGATCGCCATGCAGGTGAGCAGGCCCACCAGCGGCACCACTGACAGGACCATCAGGCTGCTGCCCACTCCGATACCCGCCTGAAGCTGCGGGAACAGGTACAGGCCCGCCACCGATCCGAGGCTGCCGAGCATGCCGGTCACGCCGGTGCCCAGCGTGCGGATGTCGCTGCGGTACGAAAGCGCCGCGATCGACTTGCCGTTGGGGCCAGGGCCGGCGGAGTGGAAGAAGATGAACAGCACCGGCAGCAGCGCGGCCAGCCCGATCGGCAGCTGCTTGAACGTCGCGCCCATGACCAGCAGGGCGACGAACACCATGGCGTAGCCGGCCATCGAACTGACCCGCAGTCCGAACCGGCGGCCCGCGTAGGCCGACAGGCAGCCGCCGACGATGCCGACCGCGTTGAAGGCCATGGAACCGAACGTCGCCTTCTCGAACTCCCTGCCGAACAGCTCAAGACTGATCACCGGCAGGTACCAGCCCACGGCGAAGTACTGCATGGCCTGGGTGAGGGAGATGACGGTCGACAGCACGGTCCTGGGCAGGTACGGCTTGCGGAACAGGACGCCCGCGTCCCCCAACCCGACCTGGCGGGGGAGGTCCTGCGCCGACCCGGTCTCCTGCGGCCCTTCCTGTACGGCGAAGCCGTACATCCTGCGCAGGTTCGCCGCCGACTCCCGCAGCCTGCCCTTGGCGGCCAGCCACGTGGGGCTCTCGACCAGGAAGACCAACTGCAGGACGAACAGGGCGAGCGCGAAGGCGGCCGACGAGCCGACGGACCAGCGCCAGATGTCGGCGCCGACGTCGAACTTGTAGAACAGCAGGGTGAGCAGGAGGTTGGTGGTCGTCGCGGTGTACCAGACGCCCTGCCAGAAGTTGAGCCTGCCCTTGAGAGAGGCCGGGGTGTACTCGGCGAGCAGCGCCATGGCCACCGCGAAGTCGATGCCGTAGGCGACGCCCACCAGCGCCCGCCCGGCGAAGACCGTCTGGAAGTCCGAGCCGGCCGCGGTCAGCACCGCGCCGATCGCGAAGATGACCTTCGTCATCAGCAGCGGCCTGACCCTGCCGATCCGCGCGGCGAGCCAGCCGCCGAAGGGATTGGAGATGATGGCGATCGCCGGAGCCATCGCGGTGAGCACGCCGACCTGCGTGGGTGACAGGTCCAGCTGCTTCACCATGGGGGACAGGCCGGCCCCCAGCGCCGCGTTGGAGTAGGCGTCAAGGAACAGGCCCGCCAGGGCGAGGAACCAGATCCAGTTCGCCCTGCCGTTCAGGCTCTTGAGGGTGTCGATGAGGTTGGCCGCGTCGCCCGCGTTGCCGATGACCGCTGTTCTCGTGCTAGCGGAGCTGTCGTTCATGCCAGCCGCCTTTCAGGGGGGTGAGTCCCTTGCCAGCGGTCCAAGAACGACAAAAAGCACAGACGAAGACCACTGACAGGGATGTCTTCGTCTGTGCCTGTCGGTTGACGGGACGTTATTCGCGTTCTGTCCGATTTGTCAAGCGTCGCGGGCTGGTTGTGAGGTGTCGCGACATGCGGCCTAAAGTCACCTGTCATGGCCTACGTCGTACAAGCTGTGTGGATCGCCCGCGACGGCGAGGAGAACGCCGTCGCCGACATCATCCGGCTCATCACCCCGCTGTCGCGCCAGGAACCGGGCAACCTCGGCTACCAGGCCCATGTCGCCGCCGACGACCCCCGACGGTTCATGATCTACGAGCGGTACGTCGACGCCGCCGCCTTCGAGGCGCACCGCGCCTCCGCCCACTTCCAGGAATACGTCGTCGGCGACTGCCTTGCCCGCCTCGCCTCCCGTGAGGTCGTCGCCTACGAGCCCCTCGACCCCTGACCCGCGTCGCTCCGAACGGTCACGACCCGGATCGGGACGGCCTGGGCGGCGAGCTGGAACGCATGTCCGTGGAGCGAGAACCTCGCATGGTCGCCAGGTTCGAGCGAACGCGTTGGGGGAGCACCGGCGTCATAGGCAGGCACGAGGCGCCTCCCGTTTCGCGGCATATTCGCTACAGGAAGGGGGTAGCCACGATTGCATGCATCGGAAAAGTGGGAGGACGGGCAATGGGTCTCGATGAAACCACTCGGCAGTTGCAGCTCGCCATGCACGACGCGCAGGTCGCGTTCGACTGCGTCGGGCTCGGCCACCTCGATCGGGCGCACACCCACGTGATCACCGCCAGGGCGGCCCTGGACGCCGCCGAGACCACTCTGCGGCATGCTCTGAGTGAGCTGTCGCCCAGCGAGGCCGCGCGCGAAGGGGCGCAGGTGATGGATGCGCTCGAAGGGCAGGAAGCCGGACGCTGAGAGCGCCCGCATCGGGACCTGCCTCACGTCGTCGACTCGGCGCGATGGGACGTGCGATCAGGGCACCCTCGAACACCATGTGCGCCGGCCCACCGTGGATGACCACACGCACACGGGTCCGGTCGAGGTGAAGGCCTCGACCGCCCGCCCAAAAGTGCTCGGAAGAGGTGTAGCCATTCGGGCCAATATTCAGACATTTGGCTCTGAGCAGGAAAAGTCCGGCTGCTTTCCGGCAGGGGCGGGGGTACAGGGTTGGTATGGAAAGCGAGAAGTCGGGTGAAGGCGGCCTGCTTCCCGAACTGTGCGACTGGTGCGGAGCGATAGTCACGGACGGGACGGAGACCTACGGCATGGTGCCGGACTCCTCTGTGGTCCATGTCAGCAACCCGATGTGCGATGGCCAGCGCCTTCTGACGGCCTGCGGGCGCGAGCACCTGGTCGCCCTGCAGGAGCAGTACCGCCGCCGGCCTTTCGTCGAAGAGGAGCTTTGGGCGGGGAAGATCTACAGAGCGGTGGAGTGCGACCCTGAGGGGCTCAGCGCCGAGAGCCTGACGGATGCCACTGGTTTGAGCCTGGAGCAGATCGAGCGATGCATGGCATGGCTGAAGGTCCAAGTCCGTCGCCTGCGCGAGGAATGACAGCTTTGTGACATGTCAACCCCCCGCGAGCAGCGCTCCTGTGTACAGGGGGAAGGTCGAGGTCGGCGGGAGCGGTAGGCGGCGCAACACGCGCTTCGGGAGAGACCGGCCGACGCAGCGGTGAAACGACCAACTGGTCCGAGGTCCGAGCCGGCGCATGCTTGGTCTCAGACGCGGCAAGGCTTAGGGTGAAAAATGAAAGGGATGTTCCGCCCTTTCACCCCTTCGCACCATTTGGGGATTGGGAACACCGCGATCTTCGTGCCGCCTTGACCCTGCGGTGCAAGGTGAGCGAGCCCGGCGTCGAGGACGGCGTCAGCCGCCGCGAATCTTCATGTGATGCCTGCCGAAAGTGGGCGACATGACCGACCTTGCCATCAGCACGGTTCACCATCCCGGCTTCAGCGTCCTGTTGCTGTCGGGCGAACTGGACGTTCTGTCGCGTCCAGACCTGGAGCAGCTTCTGGACCGCCTGCGCGAGGGCGGGCACCATCGCGTCATCGTCGACGTCGCCGCGCTGACGTTCTGCGACGCCGCCGGACTGCGGCTCATGCTCCTTAGCACGCGCCGCTTCTTCGGAGCCGGCGGCTGGTTCCGGCTGCGCGGGGTATGCCGTGGCGTCGAGCGGTTGAGCCAGATCCTGCGGCTGCAGACGCAGGTGGTGGCCGACGCGCCCTTCACCTACGTCCTGGCGTACGGGCGGGAAGGTACCGCGGTTGACCCGGCGGCGTGAAGACGTACGCCGGCAGCCCGCCCGCGTGCAGGTTGATGGAGCACACGTCATCCCGGTGTCCTTGATGGGCGGGATGGCGGTGGGTCTGTTCCCGGACTCTCAGCTTGTTCTTTATCGTCCAGATTGTTGTGCTGAGCGGCGGGTTGATCGTTTCGCGGACAGCAAGACGGCCTTGAGTGATCATGTGCGGTGTCGA
>NZ_JBEZDO010000068.1:0-11261 GCF_040648355.1 Nonomuraea sp. NPDC049152
CCGCGCCCGTAGACCGAACGGTGGATCGCCGACCAGTAGACCTAATCCAACCGCAACGACGAAAGGGACATCAGCTCGCGTAACGCACTCTCAGATGGCGGTGCAGGTCGGTGAGGGCGGCGTCGAATCCGCGTGCATCGCCGATCTCACCCAGCGTGCGAGCCACTGGGATGAGAACTGCCCCGCGGTCGCTGGCCGGAGCGATCTCGGCGGCGTGTTGGAGATAGGCAACGGAAGCAGACTTCCGTCCGATCTTGCGCAGCTCGTTGCCATGGACGCGCAGGGTCAGGAGAAGAAGATCAGGAGCGTCGATGCGGCCCGCAACGTGGAGTGCGCGCCCGGTCCATGGGGCGCGCACAACGATCATGAGGGGTCGCGTTTGTCATTCACACCCGGGGGTGCCCTCAACCGCCCGGCCTCGTCCAGCCCGTGTGTGTCCCGCCAGCTGAGAACGCTTCGGCCCTGCCGAGCCCACCAGGCCCGGGCTCAAGCGGCACCGCTGCGTACCGTCCCGGATCCGATCACCGATCCGAAGCGACTCGACGACCTGGACATACGACGGCGAGATCGACGCGGAGTTCTCCATGAGTACTCACATGCCGCTTGAGCTGGATGGACGTAGATTCGGCAGGCGCAGTGCTGCTTGAACCGCACGGACGGAGTTTCGGCAGGACCAGTCTTCAAAATATCGAAAATTTGTTCGCCTTCAAGGGTTGTGGCTCCAGGTAAAGCCGGGGTAAAACTGATCTTGTTTTGCCCCCGTTTACCTGATTGAAGGTGTTAGTGAGCATCTCACGAAGATTACGCCGTTCGCGGCTGCTCGCCATGGCGCTGGCGGTCGTCATGCCCGTCACGGTGACGGCAGCACCCGCGGCCGCAGACCCTCCCGACCCGACGCCCACGACGGCGACTACTCAAGCGACGGACCCCGGGCTCAAGGCCGCCTGGGAGAAGGCGGCCGCGTCCGGCCAGCCCGTCGAGGTGCCCGCCCGGTTCACCGAGACCATGAAGGTCTGGGCCGACCCCGATGGCAAGAACCTCCGCGCCCAACTGCACACCCGGCCCATCCAGCTCAAGAACCCGGCCAGCGGCGTCTGGGAGCCCATCGACACCAGCATCGTGACCCGCGACGGCAAGCTGCAGGCCGCACGCGTCAAGACCCCGCTGACCTTCGGTGGGCGCGGGGCCAAGCGCCTGGTATCGGCGGCCGAGGAGCAAGGCAAGATCGCCTTGGGGGTGGCCCGGGCGCTACCGGAGCCGAAGATCTCCGGCAATACGATCACCTACCCCGACGCCGTCGCGGCGGGAGCGGACCTGGTGGTGCTGGCTCTGGCCGACGGGTTCGTCTCTCAGGTGGTCTTCCGGCGCAAGCCGGATGGCCCGGTGACGGTACGGCTGCCGCTCACCCTGCCCAAGGGAACCTCTTTCGGCAAGAACTCTGAGGGGCTGCCACAGCTGCAGGACGCCAAGGGGCAGGTTAAGGCGGCGCCGATCGTGCTGACCGCGATGGACGCCAAGGTTGAGGCCTCTCCCGAGGAGGGCAAGAGCTCCCCGGTCACCGCAAGCGTGGAGACCTCCGGCAAGACCTCGGAGCTGGTGTTCTCCCCGGATGAGAAGTTTCTGGCCGATTCGGCGGTCACCTATCCGGTGACGATCGCGGCCGCCTCGGAGTGGTTCGGCGGCGGCGTCCCCAACGACGCCTGGGTCAGCAAGAACAACCCGAGCAGCAACAACGCCACGGCCGGATGGCTGCGCGCGGGCACTACCCAAACCAGCGCCGATATCGCCCGCGTGTACCTGAAGTTCAACACCGAGGCGCCGGAGCTTGAGGGCGCCAAGGTCATCGACGCTGACTTGTATGTGTGGAACTACAAGTCCGGCGGCCCCAACGGCCAGCTGTGCGGCGAGATCGGGTCGGGCATCGTCGCCTCCCGTGTCACCTCCCCGTGGACCCTCGACGGCACGTCGACCAACCTGAGCTGGTCCAAGCAGCCCTCGAACAGTGGCACCGAGGGGGGCAACAAGTACGGCTACAACTACGAAGCCCCCGCCGGCAGCTGGTGCGCCAAGGAAGAACAACTCGTGCACCGCGTCACCACCATGGCCCGCGCCTGGATCGAACAGAAGGTGCCCAACCACGGGCTGCTGCTGCGGGCGGTCACCGAGAGCCCGGCGATCAACTGGCGCCAGTACTACGCCAGCGAATACGGCGGCACCCCCTACCCGGGGTTCCGCCACCCGCCGACTCTGATGGTCGAATACACGCCCGCGCCACCACGGCGCCGGGAAACGGTGGTCATCTCCTCACGTGAGCCGCTCACCTCGATTCCTGAGTACGAGGAAGCTCTCACCCGGTCCGTTTATATGCCAGAACCCGGCGAATCGGCCGACTCGCTGGATCCGAGCGGTGAGCTGATCGCTGCCACCGAAAAGCACCCGTATGGCAATGGCGACCCCGTCAACACCGATCAACTCTCCCCCGAGCTGCCTTTTCCCCGGCGATAGCGAGGACACCAGCAATCCAGAGGGTGAGGAGGACACGGCACAGCCGCGGGTGGTGGCGACAGAGCCTGCCAACGATGCCACCGATGTCGCCCTGGAAGTCCAGGTCCGGGTGACGTTCAGCGAGGAGGTCGGTGAGCCGACGTTCTCGGTGAGAAATGCCGAAGGCGTTGAGATTCAGGGCACGACAGGATCTGACAGCACCGGCAAGATCGCGACATTTACGCCCACACAACCGCTCCGCCCCGGCACCAAGTACACCGTCACGGTGTCGGAAGCGATCGACATGTGGGAAAACACGATGATCCCCCATACCTGGTCCTTCACCACGCTGCAGCAGGCTGCGGGCCACTGGAAGTTCGATGAGGGAAATGGCGGCACGGCTGCGGACTCATCAGGGAATGGTCACGACGCGAGCCTGAACGAGACGGCGGCGTGGATCGCCGGGAAGAGTGGGAACGCGGTCTCCAACATGCCGTCGCAGGCGCGGATCGCCGCCTCGCGGGCGGCGGCCACGCAGGGCAAGGCCATCGAGGTTGCCGATGAGACGACTGCGACCAGCATCACCTACGCCCAGCCCGACGGGAAGACGTTCAAGACCGAAGCCGCGGCCGGTCCGGTGCGGACCAAGCAGGGCGGCGGCTGGGTGCCGATTGACACCACCCTGGCCGAGCAGAGCGGCAAGTTGCGGCCCAAAGCCCTCGCCGAGGGCGCGGTCATGGAACTTACCCCCGGCGGCACGCACCCGTTCGTGAAGATATCCGCCGACGGGAAGTCATATGCGCTGCGCTGGCCGACACCGTTGCCGAAGCCGACGGTGAAGGGCAGTGTGGCCACCTACACCGACGCCGCCGGTATCGGAGCCGACCTAGTTGTGACGGCGCTCCCGACCGGATTCCGGCACGATGTCGTACTGCGGGAACGACCTAGCAAGCCGCTGGAGCTGCGCATCGGCGTAGAGAGCGACGGCCTGACCCTGTCCGAGGGCAAGGGCGGACGGCTGCTGCTGAGGGGTAAAGACAAGAAGCTCGTGGCCTCAGCCCCCCAGCCGATCATGTGGGACGGCAGCGCCAAGGGCCGCCTACCGCTGGCCAAGCACGCGGTCATCGACACCCAAGTCGTGTCCAAGGCCGGGCGCACAGAGCTGGTGCTCAAGCCGGACCACGCGTTCCTGTCGGACCCGAAGACTGTGTACCCGGTCCGAGTGGATCCGACCACGACGCTGCCGGTCAACAACGACCTTGGCGTCTTCAGCACCGACACAGTCGACTCCCCCGCCTACCCGGTGGGCAATACTCTGCCGGTCGGTGTACAGACGGGCCAGACGATGCGCTCCCTCATGCGCTTCGACACCTCTTCGTTGGTCGGCAAGACCATCACCGATGCCAAGCTGTCCATGTCGATCATCGAGTCCTCGGCCTGCGGAGCAGCAGTCGGGCAGGGTGTGCAGGTGGCCCGGGTGACCGGTGCCTGGGATGAGAACAACCTCTATTGGGCGAACAAGCCCGCCTTCACCACAGAAGACGCCCAAATCAACAAGGCAGCCATCGACTGCACGAGCACCCAGACTCCGACGGAATGGAATATCACCGGCATCAGCCAAGACTGGGCAGCCGGCGCGGCCAACCACGGCCTGGTGCTGAAGGCTCCCACCGAAAACAGAGCCATTGAATGGCGATACTACGCCTCCTCCGAGGGCACTGAATGGAACGCTCCGCCCAAGCTGGTCGTCACGACCAGCGCACCGGCATCGTCCCCCACGATCGCTAATCTCACGATCAGCCCGGCGCAGGATGTTGCCGGCACGACCGTGACGAGCTCGCTCACTCCACAGCTGGCCGCAACCGTCGCCGACACCGCTGGCGGCAACCTGACCGGCGAATTCGAGGTTGAACACGATCCCGTCGCCACCGGCCAAGGAGCCGGCCAGATCTGGGCCGGAGCCTCTCAGGCGGTCACGTCCGGTGACCAGGCCACGGTGAGCATCCCCGCGGGGAAGCTGGCCGATGGCTGGAAGGTCCGCTGGCGGGCTCGTGCGGTCAGCGCCACCGCATCGACCACCTCGGCGTGGTCGTCTTGGCAGACGGCCACGGTCGACGTGCCCAACCCGACGGTCGGCGCCTTCCAGGTCACCCCCTCACAGGTGGTGAACGGCGTCACCGTGGCCACGAGCGTGACCCCGACCCTCCACGCCACCGTCACCGACCCCGCCGCCCAGCCGGTGCGGGCGGAGTTCGAGGTCGAGCACGACCCGGCCGCGACCGGTCAGGGCACCGGCCAGATCTGGGCGAGCGCTGTGGACAACGTCGCATCCGGCACCCAGGCCAGCATCGCCGTCCCCAACGCGAAACTCACGGACGGGTGGAAGGTGCGCTGGCGGGTCCGGGCGGTGAACACCGCCACCACGGTCGGCTCACCGTGGTCGGACTGGCAGGCCCTGACCGTGGATGTGCCGGACCCGGTCTCAGAACCGGCCGTGGGCGCGCTGCAGGTCACGCCGTCCCAGCACGTGGACGGCACCACAGTCACCCCCGCCCTCACCCCCAGCCTGCTGGCCCAGGTGAGCGACCCGGTCGGCGGCGCACTCCGCGCCGAGGTCGAAGTTGAACACGATCCGGCCGCACCGGCCGGGCAGGGTACTGGCCAGATCTGGACCGGTGGCACCGACAACGTCCCGGCAGGCACCCAGGCGACCATCACGGTCCCGGCGGACAAACTGACCGATGGGTGGAAGGTACGTTGGCGGGCCCGCGCAGTCTCGGCCACCGTCGCATCCGCCTGGTCGGGCTGGCAAGCGCTTACCGTCAGCCTGCCCAAGCCTACCGCCACCGGCCTGGCCATCACCCCGTCGAAGGTGGTCGACGGCGTGACAGTGACCACCAAGCTCACCCCGACGCTGCAGGCCACCGTCGCCCACCCGACGATCCAGGCGCTGCGGGCCGAGGTCGAGATTGAGCATGACCCGGCCGCCCCCGCCGGGCAGGGCAGCGGCCAGATCTGGGCCGGCGGCGTGGACGACGTGGCCTCTGGCACTCAGGCGAGCATCGCCGTCCCGGCGGACAAGCTGATCGACGGGTGGAAGGTGCGCTGGCGGGCCCGTGCGGTCGCCGCCGCCGCTTCGTCGGCCTGGTCGGACTGGCAGCAGGTGACCGTCGATGTCACTCAGCCCGGTGAGGAGTCCCTGGCGCAGACCGCCGGACCGGTGATCCGCACCGACGAGAGCTTCACCGCCGCCGCCTGGCTGCGTTGGGGCGACAAGGATGGCGACTACACCGTGGCCGAGCAGAAGGGCACCCACCAGGCCCCCTTCCGGCTCGGCAACACCGCTGAGCGCGGACTGGTGTTCACCTTCACTGGCGCCGACACCGCGAACGCGACGGTGGAGGGCGTGCTGTCCGACGTCGAACCACCGGTCGGTGAGTGGTTCCATCTGGCCGGTGTGTACGACGCGACGGCCAAGACCGCCTCGTTGTACCTCAACGGAACCCTCATCAAGAGCGCGCCCGTCAGCTTCGCTACGTGGAACGCAGACACCGCCATGAGCCTGGGCAGCAAGGTGAACGGCGACCTTGACGAGGTCCAGATCTACCAGCGACCTCTCAGCGCTGAGGATGTCACCGGCGTGATCACGTCGGCCTCGGCCCCAGTGTCTGTGGCTGCGCCGGCATCGCATAAGGAAACCGCCGCGCAAGCCCTGGCAGCAGCCGTGCCGGGCTCCTTCGACTACCAGCGCATCAGTCTGCAGACGTGTCAGGTCAGTCCGGGTGAGACCGGTTATGCGGAGTATGATGCCCGTATCCGCGAGCTGTCCTACAATTCGTGCTGGTCGGCCTATCTCTACATCCAGGACTATGAGGAGGACGATTCGGACGGCAAAATGAAGAAATCGTTCTGCAAAGGGACGTTCGGGAAGAAGAGTAGTGTCCTCGCGCGGATCTGCAGCCGAGCGAATCCGTTCGACAACAACCACGCCCTCCGCTTCCGCGCCACAACGGTTATCCATAGCTATCTCGGCAACTCGACCGGGACCGGGGTCGTCGGCGACAGCGGAACCGGCATCAAACCGTCAGACATGAAGGTGTTCGTCCAGCTCGATGACTTCGCGATCGTCGACGGGAATGGGCGCGTTGTCGTTCCTGCGTCAGAGCTGAGCGACATACCCGTCGCGGCGAGGGTGCATGCCGGCGCGGAGGGACTGGAAGATGGCGACTGCGAATCTGACCCGGACAAGAAGAAAAACATCAAGGACTGGGTCTCCAGCCCGTACCACACTTTCAACGTTCGAGCAACGATCGACCCGTCAAGCGTCTTTCTCTGCAGGGTCAAGCCGTACGCCGTGTTCTATGATGAAATTCTCGGAGCGGAGGTGGAATGGCTCACCCTTCCTCTGTGGAGTCAGGAGGTTGTAGCCGCGGACGGCAAAACGGTCGGTGTATTCCGCAAGGGAAGTGGACAGCCCTCAGGCTGGAAGCGATGGATCCCGAACTTCCGCTGCGACAACAGGGTCTTCGGTGCCGGTAATTCGAATATTGAGGATCGGCGCGGCGGCTGCATCAATACCAGAGCAAAGCGCGTATTCGTTATGTCCTACCGCCGGAACCCGGAATTTGCGGAGGTCATTAAGCATATCGAAGACGCATTCACCCCCGGCTTCATGCCGACCTATCCGCCATACAGGCCAGGGACGGATTGGGATACGCCATCGCAAGTGCCCACAAGCAAGACACTCGGCACCGAGCAGGCCAAGAATATAACCGTCGGAAACTGGGCCGTCAAGGGTGACCCACTAACAAAGCTCAAATCTGGGGACCAGGACATCAACAGGAAACGATTCTCCAAGATCGAGATGTTCATGGATATGGGCACCCTGGATGAAAAGAAGTGGCTAATCCCCGCAAACAATCCGCACCATGCGGTATTCATCAACTACTGCAAATATTACGAACCAGGCAAGTATCCGGCTCCATTTAGAGCGGACAAACTGCCTATCGGCGGAGCCAACAGCTGTGACGAATATCCATTCGCCTCAAGCAAGGAAGGGGCCGGCACCGCCCAGGGCAAGTACTCTTTGCGGGCCCTGAATAAAGTCCACAACAGGCTGCAGGGCAGCAGAATTGGAACATGGTACACAGAATACCGAGTTGGCGAAGGAAACTCGTTCTGGGTGCTCATTGAGCCCTAGGGCCTGACGAGAGAGAAGATTTAAAAGGTGGCGAGAGGCGTAATTCCCGCCTCTCGTCATCCTTCCTTCGGACCCTTACTCAACGAAATCTGGATATTTATGACCCCGTTTCCTGTCGAAAATCAACAACAACTTCTGGTGGCGCATGGGCTCGACAGATGGTTCGGCGCCCAATGGGTCAGTATCGAGGATCGTCACGAGGTGGCCCGGCGTCTGAACTTCCCGGCGGAGACGATAGAGACGTGCGACTTTCAAACCGCTTTGAGGTCGTACGATCCCGTGAGCCCTGCCCAGCGGGTTTGGATCACGTCGCATGCACCCGGCTGGTCTCATGTCCTTCTCCTCAGCGGTGGGCAAGCGTCCTCCGCAGAGGCGCTCAGCCGCCATGGCCGACGTGTGTTTGAAATTTCCTACATCGGCGGAATCGAGGAGATTGAGGAGCTGACCTACGTCCACGATGGCGAGTACAGAAGCGTCTTCGACGAGGAAGAGTACCGCGTCCATTGGGCAGATCTGCCTAACGACAATATGATGTCTGAGACGGAGACCCTGGACCAGTATCTGATCATCATAGGAAGAATCACTGGGCGATTCCTCGGCCACGACTGGGTTTCATCGCAGGGGCTGTTGTGCGTCATGCCCTGATGTTGGCGTAACGCCTCTTGGGACAGGGCTTCGGCATAGTGGAGATTTGCCCGGTTCCTTGATCATGTGAAACCGAGAATAGCGAGGCCGCGGGAGGCATCTCGGGAGAGATGGCGGATGGCCTGGGCGAGATTGCCCGCTCCGGCCAGGCGTAGCGCGCCGATGGCGAGGTTGCGCAGGGTGGCCATGGCGCGGGGTGCGTTGCCGGTGCGGATCTGGGAGTGGTCTTCGGCGAAGGTGACGTCGCGGACGTAGCGGAGCTTGTTCTCGATGGACCAGTGGCCGCGGATCCAGGTCGCCAGGTCGGCGGGGCTGGTCTGCCAGGCGGGCAGGCTGGTGATCGCGTACACCGTGACCGTGGTCCATTTACCCGTCTTGAGGTGCTGAACCTGCCGCCTGATCTGCATGGCCTGCATGGCGTTCGGGAACAGCAGTCCGGCGGTGACGGTGACGACCTTGAGAGTGCGCCGCTCGGCGCAGCCGTGTCCACGGTCACGCTCGCGGTGCCTGAGCGACGTCATTCCTTCCTGGTTTGCCCGTCTTGTGGAAGAAAAGGGGAGCAAGATGCGTGAGCCTGTGGTGTACAAGCGGTGTGGTTGCTCGCGTAAGGACAGAGCCTGCCTCGGTCTGGCCGATGAGGGCCACGGCTCGTGGTACTTCGCGGTCCAAGCAGTAGGTCCGGGCGGGCGTAGGGAGCGGGTGCGGCGGGGCGGCTTCCGCACCGCAGATCACCCTATGCAAGCTGCCCGCGATCTCCTCGCAGCCGATGTCTCAGGAGCGGTGAGTACCGCGTGCACGGTATCGCAGTGGTTGCGGCACTGGTTGACCATCCTCCAGCCCGTCCGCGAGCGCACTCGGCAGGGTTACGCCGATCATGTGCGGATCCATCTGATCCCCGGCTTGGGTCGGGTCCCGATCGCGGAGTTGGGGCCGGTCGACCTGCGTCGCTTCTTCGCCGGTCTGGCTCAGCGGCGCAATCGGTACGGCAAGGCGCTGTCTCCGTCCACGGTGCAGCGGGTCCACGCCACCTTGCGGGCGGCGCTCAATGAGGCGGTCCGCGAAGGGCTGATGGCCGCGAACCCGGCGCGCGGGTTGCGTCTGCCGCGCGCCCGGCGTCCCCATGCCCAGGTCTGGACTCGGAGTCGGGTAGCGGTGTGGCAGGCCACGGGGCAGCGTCCGGCGGTGGCGGTGTGGACGACCGAACACCTGACGGCCTTTCTGGATCATGTCCGCGAGGATGCGTTGTATCCGTTGTGGTGGCTGGCCGCGCTGCGCGGTCTGCGCCGCGGCGAGCTCGCCGGGCTGCGGTGGGTGGACATCAGCCTGGAGACCCGTGAGCTCACGGTCGTCCAGCAGCTCATCCATGTCAACGGCCAGTTGCGAGTCGTCTCGCCCAAGAGCGAGGCGAGCCAGCGCACAACCGCCTTGGACGCCGAGGCGGTCCGTCTCCTGCGCCGCCATCAGCAACGTCAGCACCTGAAGGGGCTCGATACCGCCGGCTGGGTGTTCACCCGCGAGGACGGCCAGCCGATACGACCGGACTACCTGACCTACCGGTTCCGGTACTTGGTGGCATCCAGCGGACTGCCGCCGGTACGGCTGCACGACTTGCGGCACGGCGCCGCCTCCACAGCGTTGGCCGCGCATGTGGACCTGCGTACGGTCCAGGGTCAACTCGGGCACGCCAGCATTGTGCTGACCTCCGACACCTACACCTCGGTCTTACCTGAGCTCCATCACGCGGCGGCCGAGGCCACGGCACGCCTGGTACTCACCACAGCGCGAAGAACAGGTCGCAGGCTGCGGAAACGGACACTCCGGCTCCGGCGTCGCCCCACGAACCAGATGCCACGCTAAGTGCGCTGCCAGAAAGCTTCCGTGGTGCCGGTGTGTCCCAGATGTGACCCAGGTATGACCCACCTCATGATTCTTTGATCAAGAGGTGGGCGAATCTGCAGGTCAGAGTGGTAGGGCGCCCGGGGCTCGAACCCGGAACCTACGGATTAAGAGTCCGCCGTCGTGGCCGATGCCGCCGAAGGTGACGCCGTAGCCGCCGCGCCGCTGCGGGCCGCGTTCGAAGATGAGGGTCTGCCAGCCCTGTACCGCGTCAAAAGGCCGTCGCGACCGCTCTGAGCTGTGGTTTGACCGAGTCCACGGAGGCAGACAAGATCACGTTTTGTGTCTGTTCGCCTGCTCTACCTGATCACGGTCCGGGTGTTCGGCTGGCTGATGTTGCTGAGCCGCAGCCAGGCGTCGAAGGACGTTGAGATCATGGTGTTGCGTCACGAGGTGGCGGCGGTGCTGCGGCGTCAGGTGGCACGTCCGAAGCCGGACTGGGCCGATCGGGCCGTTCTTGCGGCCCTGGCTCGGCGGTTGCCGGCGGTGCTGCGCGCTCATCGGCTGGTCACTCCCGCGACGTTGCTGGCTTGGCATCGTCGTCTGCTCCAACGCCAACTCAGACAGCGCGTTCATCAGCGCGGTCCCGACGCCGCGGCGTTGCGCTGCCTCGGCCACGTACAGCTATGCGCACGCGGGGAGCGGTTGGTGCGCCGGGTCTCGGCTGACAGCGGCGCGTGTTCCAACGCGGCGGCGTACTGGCCAAGGACCGTGTCGTAGGCGACCGGCAACCGGGTGGAGCGGGAGCCCGGACGGCGCTTCGTCATCTCGGAAGTCGTCGCGACGCGTTCTCATGCGCCGGTGGCGGACGCATCCGGCCCCGTGTCGCCGAGGGAGACGAGCAGCCGGCGCAGGAGCACGGGCATCTGGGCGCGGTCGGCGGAGCTCAGGCCCTCCAGGAGCCGCCGCTCGTTGGCGAGGTGATGTTCGACGAGCGTGTTGACCAGGCTCAGCCCTTGATCGGTGAGGGAGATCAGGACGCGGCGCCGGTGGGCCGGATCGACGGCGCGGACGACCAGGCCCCTTTTCTCGAGCT
>NZ_JBEZDO010000069.1:0-9303 GCF_040648355.1 Nonomuraea sp. NPDC049152
GCCGCGCCCGTAGACCGAACGGTGGATCGCCGACCAGTAGACCTAATCCAACCGCAACGACGAAAGGGACATCAGCTCGCGTAACGCACTCTGACATGCGGAAACCCGGAGCGCGCCGCCAGACCACGCCCTCCGCCATCCACTAGATAGGACACAGAATCGTCTGACCAAGCTGGCTGGCGCCATCGGCGCCGGTGCCCGGGACCACCAGGCCGCCGCGGCCGACCGGCCGACGACGCCACCCAGCAGTAGACCCGACAGCGCGCATCGTGTGTCATCGGGGCCAGACGTTCACGCCGAGCCGCTTCGGCCAGCGAAGGAGCCCGCATGAGTAGCTCGCCGATCGAGTCGAGATGGGAACGGCGGGTACGGCTGGCCGTTGAGGCTGCACTCATCGTGCTGGGTCGGCGTCCTCGTGCAGTGGGCGGCCGGTGCCTCCTGGGGCGAGATCGTCCCCAGGCCCGTGGTGCTGGCCGTCATGCTCTGGATTCTGCGGCCGCTCGATCCTCCCGGCGACGTCGGCCCGGAGGCGGCGGGGGACGGCCCAACCGACGAGGTTACTGATGAGTAACACTACAGTGCATCATTCGTTCTGTCCGGTGTGAGCAGTCCGCTCATGCGGCGCTGACCTGCGGAAACGCTCATGGGTGATCACTCCGCTACCTGGCGGCTGGGGACGCCTTTGGGAGTAGAGGGTCGAGGAGGCGCACTCTTCGGCGTCCTCCTCCCGAAGGCGTCCCCAGCCCCAAAGTAGGTCGATCGTTGCAGTTCAGAGTGTTCCCAAGATCAAGAGTGAGTGCTGAGGTGGCCCATCTCGAAGAGCTGGTCTGGCAAGTGCGCGAGGACGAGTTGGGCCGCCAGCACTGGCACCACGCCAAGCTCTACACCGCGCTCGTCCAGGCCGTGGCCGACCTCGGTGACGCCTACCCGGGCGGCCTGGCGCGCCTCGAGCGCGAGGCCGCCAAGCACAGAAGACGTCAGTAGTGACAGACCCGACAGACAATCCGATCCGGCGCCGGCGCGCTGAGGCATGCGCTGAGCTCATGTTTAAGGCCACTTTAAGGCCACTGAAAGATCGGTTCCTAATGTGTCTGCGTGGGCAACCCCAACCGCAAGGAGTGACATGAGGTTAATCGCAGCTATCGCCGCCACGATGGTGCTCGCCTCCTCCCCGGCCGCGGCCGAACCCGAGGAGAGCGACCGGGAGATCCCCCTGGCGCACATCGAATACACGACCGGTCTCACCGTGAGCTTCTCCGACAGCCAGCCCTCCAACGAAGTGGGGATGTCCCAGCTCGGGATCATCGGCCGCGCGCCGCTCATCGCCTGGGAGCGGAGCAACAGCTACCTGCAGACCTACCTGGAGATCACCCCGCCCGACGTGCCAGTGCCCCAGCGCCTCGTCGATGACCACGGCACCGACCTCCCCGCCGAGCTGCAGCGGCGGCGGATCACCAGCGAGCCGGTCACCGTACGCGGCCTGACCGCTCCGGCCGGCGCCGTGCTCTCCGCCTCGTGCACCGCCGAACACTGGGGCTGGCACCTTTGGCACGACAACGCCCAGGCCGGCCTGGCTCCCAAGTCGTACACCACCCTCGACTTCGGCGGTTTCAAGGAGCGTCGCGCGGAGAGCTTCATCTTCAACTGCCTGCCGGTGGGCTCGCCGAGTTACCTGTGGGCCCGGCACCGGCTGTACTACTGGAACGGCACCAGTTGGTGGAGGCAGGCGGAGGAGAAGGTCGGCCCTGGGCTTCAGGCGGAAGAGGTCAAGGGCAAGATCAAGCTCCACCGCAAGGTCACCTATGACGACGGCTGGGGGTCCAGCCCTAACTGCCTCAGTGGGGCTTGCAAGTACACCCGTGAGGGACGTTTCACCAGCTGACGGGTGACTGGTCGCCTGCGGAAGGCTCAGTCGTACCAGCCTGGCTGTGCCCGGCTGGGGTATCTGCGCTGTACGCCGCCAGCGACCCGAACCCCGGACGCTCAGCCGCGCCCAGCAGCAGGCCATCCACAGCGCCGCCGACTACCACCAGCCGCTCACCGAAGCCGAGGCCACCCTGCTGCTGTCGGTCATCTGGTGCGGCCGCTCCCCGCAATACGCCGCCTTCCGCGAGCAGCACCTCGAGCTCGAACGCGAGCGGGGACCCGTTCGCCGAGCCGCCCTGGTGGCGTCGCCCTCGTCTCGGCGATGAGGACTATCTCCAGGAGCTGCTATACGGCGTCCTCCTCCCGAAGGCGTCCCCAGCCGCCAACTAGCGCCGACAACTCAGAACCTTGATTCTGTCCGGTTTCTGAAGTGGCATAGCCGCAGGTCAGCGCATGGGTCATGTTCTCTGAGCGGATTCGGCCACATCTCAGCACCACCCTCCCGCCGCCGAAACCCCAGCCTCCGCGCCGTCCGGAACACGCCTCTGACCTGCAACGATCGACCTACTTTGCCGCCAGACCGGCGGGTGAACCCCGCGCAAGGTGACCTTCAGCTGGTGGACGGTGCCCACGGTGACGGTGTTCACGGCGGCGCTCACGGGCGATCTTTCCCTCGGTGTCCGGCGGCGATGGGCGCCACCGTAGCGGTGCAGGCCTGCGCCGCCGTGCCTGTCGGGTCGCTTGGCCGGGCGTACGGGGGTCCAGCCAAGGTGAGCCCAAAAGCCGCCACGCGGTGATCTTGGGGGCCTGGGCCCCGTTGCGGCCTACCGCTGGGCGCTGGGTTCGCCCTCGACCGCAGGACGGCGCGTGGCCCTGGGGTCGCGCTCTTCCGGGTGAAGATCACGGGATGTGTTCGCTTTGCTATGGATCGGGCGCGATACTGCGGCCAGTGATCGTACGGTTACGATTTGTTATGAGAGGATTCGTGCGGGCCGACAGCAGGTCGGCCAGTGAGGGGAGATTACGCAGCGCGCCCGGCGGACCCGCACGATGACTACAGCGGCTACATTTACCTGCCCACCCCATACGGCGCGATTGATTTGCGCATTACGTAAGCCCCCTCTGCCTTGCCGCAGCGCCGACACCATGTGATCTACGCCCGCCCCGGTACGGACCTCGCGGAGCCCGTGCCAGGGCGGAGTGCCGTCCACCAACGACGAAGGGCCCTGCCGCTACCGGCGAGGCCCTTTCTGCTGCGTTTCCGCAGGCCGTAGGCTCGCCCTGATCCACCGTCGCCGCACCCGGGCGAGCCTGCGGTCGGCTCTCACGCCTCCAAGATCACCGCGTGGCGGCTTTTGGGCTCACCTTGGCTGAACCCCTGTGATCTTCTTCATGCTCGTCGCGTCTGGCTCAGGAGTTCGCGGACCAGTGCCTGCCCCCACCACTCCTCAATGCGGTCGGGGGTCCAGCCGCGTTCGGTGGTGAGGGTGGTGTAGACGTCGATGTTGCAGATGGCCGCGTAGACGTCGACTGCAGTCTGTAGGTCCAGGCCGGTTCGAAGGGTGCCGGACGGCCAGGACGAGAAGACCTGAACCCGGGTTTCGTCGCCCCGTTTGCGGCCGTCGCCGTAGACCGTGGCGAGCTCGGGTTCGCTGCGGCCCGCTTCGCGGACCAGCAGGATGACGTCGCCCGCGCGCTCGAACAGCCGCCGGTCGTAGGCGGCCATCGCCGCGAGCTGGCGCTCGGGGTCCGCCGCCGCGGCCTCCAGTTCCGCGAGCATCTGCGGCGCGTCGGCGGACAGGTCGGCCGAATCGGCCACGGCGCGGGTCAGCCCGGTCTTGTTCCCGTATGTCGCGTAGACCGTGGGCACGGAGACCCCGGCCTCGCGCGCCACCTCGCGCACGGTCGTGTCCGCCCAGCCCCGGGAGTCGAAGAGCTGGCGGGCGGCGCGGGCGATCTCGGCTCGGGTCTCCAGCGCCTGCGTCGTCCGGCGCAGCGAGTCATAGCGACGTCGGCCCTGCTCTGCGTCCATTCCTTGCCCCTTGCCCTCTCTAGGTTTTACGCACCTTATAATCAATATATGATATTTAAATCCAAGTCGACCACCATGGGCTTCTCCCGGATCGGCGGCATGGCCGCCATCGGCTTCGCCGCCATGATCGTCCTCGCCAACGTGATCATGGTGCCCGCCGGCCTGCCGCTCACCGGCGCCGAAATCGGCGAGGTCACCGCGTTCTTCGCCACCGAGGGCCTCGCCGTCGGCGTCGGATCCGCACTCACGCCCGCCGCCTGGATCCTGGCCACCTTCTTCGGCGCCGGCGCGCTCGCCGCGCTGTGGCACTCCGAGCGCGAACGGGGCGAGGCGTGGTCGCTGCTCGGACTCGCCGGTCTGGCCCTTCAGAACGCCACCTTCGCTGGGGTCGTCGCTGCCCGCCTCGCCCTCACCTCGACCGCCCCGCACGACCGCTCCGCGACCACGGGCCTCTGGGCGTTGCACGATGCGGTGTTCACCCTCAACGGAACCTTTCTGGCGCTCGCCCTCCTCGGCCTGTCCGTCGGCGGCCTGCGCACCGGCCTGATCCGGCCCTGGCACGGTGCCCTGGGGCTGCTTGCCGCAGCGCTGCAGTTCGCCTCGGCCACCTTCGCCCACTGGGTCATCGACAACGGCGGTCTCCTGGGGCTTCTCGGCCTCGTTGGCTGGCTGATGTGGGTCGTCTGGATCGTTGCGTACGGCATCGTCCTGATCCGACAAAACCCCGACACCCCGGCCCGGACACTCACCAACGACCGAACGAGTACCGCCCCTGCCTGAGCTGGCGAGCGACATCTGGCACGTCATCGGCGTCGGCCGACGCCGCTACGCCCACCGCATCCGCCGCGTCCACGGCTGACCGCACCGACTCTCACACGAACCCGAACCTCACAAGGAGCAGGACAATGTCGCTGAAGAACATCAACACAGTCCTGGCCACCGCCGGTGCCCTGTTCATCCTCTACATCGGCGTGTCCTACGTTCTGACCCCCGAGACGTCCGCGCCGAACTTCGGCCTGCCGGGCTGGCCCTCCGGCGACGGTGAGGGCTTCCTGGTCCTCAAGGGCATCCGCGACGGCCTCGGTGGACGCGGTCCCGAGCCGGATGGCCGTGGCGTACTTCATCATCAGGTCGTAGTTCTGGGCGATGATGTCCCATCGGATCGGCCTGGTCAGCGCCGGGCCGAGCAGCGGGTAGGAGAAGTCCTCACCCCGGCCGGGTACGTACAGCTTCATCTTGTTGATCTGTTTGAACCGGGCGATTAGGTCGAAGCCCAGCAGCCTCGTGATCCCGAACCCGACGAACGAAGCGCCGTGGGAGTCGACGAAGTTTTGCTCGATCTCCATGTCGGTGCTGTGCCGCATCGCCCCCTCTACCATCGCGTGGACCTCGGAGGCGGAACAGCTGATCAGCTGGCTGTGCACGGCCATCGACCCGCCGACCTCGACCGTCCAGTAGATCAAGACGCCGCGCTTCGCCCTCCGGTAGCGGGAGTGCCATTCGGTGAAGATGTTCTGATCGAACGCGGAGAAGTGGGTGGAGTCCGAGGCCACCGCGGTGGTGCCCTCGCCCCACAGGGTGGTCTGCCGGACGGCGAAGGTGGCGTTGGCGATGATCCGGGCGACCTCGCGGCATGCCTCGACGGTCAGGTACCGGCGGCGTACGTACCGCAGGTCGTCCTCGGTATGAGGGTGGTCGCCAGCGGCGACCGCGCGGATCCCCGTCCCGGTGCCGTAGGCGTAGATCAGCAGCAGGAGCCGTTCGAACAGTACCTGGGCGTCCAGGTGGTTCTGGGTTCCGGCCGGGGTGAAGACGTTCAAGCAGCCGGTGCGCAGGCAGGTCTCGGTGAGCGTGTCCATCAACGGCACGACGCCCCACCGGTCCCGGATCGCCGACTTCAGCCGGCGCAGGTTCCGCGGTTCGGGGGCGGCGTCCAGCGAGGTCAGCTGGATCGCGCCCGTGTTTCTGCGTTCGGCGATCTTCAGCCAGGCCAGGCCCTTGCCGCCCAGGGCGTCGTTCAGCGCCGACAGCTCGGTGTCCATCTCCGAGCGGAGCTGGTCGACGAACACCTGCGGGTCCAGGGGCTTGCGGAGCTTGGCGTAGTTCCCGGCCCGCCTGTCCTCGAAGTCCTTCGGCAGGTCGTCATCGGGGTTGCGCCACCGGTCGGCGCCGACCACCCAGACCTCCTTGCACCGCAGCTTCTCCCGGAGCGTCTGGAACACCCCGCACTCATACACGCTGCGCAGGATCCGCTGTCGCTTCTTGCTGTCCGCCCGGTACATCAACTCCACCAGCTCAGCAGGGACAATCCCCTCCACCGGCACGTTCTCGCCGAGGGCATAGCACTTGATCCGGTTGGACATCGGCCTTGTACCGCTTGATCAGGGTGAGGGCCTGCATCATCGGCGCGTGCACCGTGTTCGTCGACCCGAACTCCAGCACCTCCAGGATCTGGATCAGCCCAGTCCGGTAGTGGTTGGTGTAGGAGGCCTTGAACACCCGCTGCTTGTGCTGCCGGTAGGAAGTCCCCTTGGCCTTGTACTCATGCAGCAGCTGGACCAGCGGCTTGTAGCCGCCCGGTACCGCCGGATAGATCACGTCCTCCACACGAGACTCCGGCGACTCCAACGCCGCCTCGGTCATCTTGAACAGGATGTTCTCCTTGCCCGACACCCGCTTCAGCTCCGCCACGAAATCACTGGTGACCTTCGTGTCGGCGCGGGCGTTGATGCGGTGCACCGTGGAGATGAGCAGGTCGACGAGGGCGTCGGTGATCTCGCGGGCCCGGCAGTGCAGGTAGGCGGCCAGCAGAGTCACCTTGACGTCGTGCGGGTGGGACCGCAGGTGGGACGGGGCCTCGGCCGCGACCCGGGCCCGCCAGGCCGCCAGCACCTTCGGCGCGACGTCGGCAAACAGGTCGTCCGGCAGGCCGACCTTGCGGATCGCGGTCAGCTTGACCACCTCCCGCTCGATCGTCTTCACGCTCACGTTCCCCGGCTCCTCTCGGATCACCGCGAACACATCCACCCCGGCCGCCTCCGCCGCGCCGAACAACGCCCTGTCGTCCTCAGCCTCAAGCTCGGCGTCGTCGCCAGGGTCGGCGCTCTTGGCCACCAATGCCAGGAGCCGTGGGATCGCTTCGGCCGGGATCCGACTGGAGATCCGGGCGGTCTGCGTCTGCTCAGCCTGCCGCAGCGCCGACCCGATGATCCGCCGGATCCGGTCGCGGGCCGGCGGCTCGATCCGCTCATCCCGCAGATGCGCCAGCAGCTCGGCGCGGACCCGGTCGACCTGCCGCTCCTTGTCGCACACCTGCACCGCCAGCCAGTCCGCGGCCTTGTCCGAGTCCACGAGCGAGCACTCCCGGAACCCGAAGTACTTCCGAACGTCTTTGCGGTGATCCTTGATCGTCCGGCCGACCAACTCATACAACCCCAGCTCGGACGCGGGAACGTCCACCAAGCGGGAGACGTAGGCGACGGCCTGATCGGGGAGTTCGGCGCGGCCCGTCGGGAACCGGCCGTGCATCGCATAGAACCGCAGCAGCAGTGCGAACCCGAGTTTCGTCGCGCCTCGCCGTCCCGACAGCTGATCCAGCTCGTCCCCGACCAGCGTCCAGTTCCCGACGAGCTCGTCCTCGTCCAGCACACGCCCCACGCGGCATCCGGCTCTCTCACGAAGCGGCAAGCCAAGCCGCCGCAAACCCCACGAATCCTGTTCAATACTGGCCGCGCACGATCACCGACGTCCGACGATCAGAGAAAGATCCCTTAAGAACGGATGCCATGCAGACCGGCCCTGATCAACCACGCCATGTCGCGTAGAGGCGGTCAGCCCAGGCGAGCCGATGATCTCCGACTTCCGCTGCTATGACGGCGCTCAGCTGTTCCAGGGACAGCACTGCTTCGTCGGCGGTCATGCCGGTGAACCGAAGCAGTGCATAAGCGAACATTCCGGTTCGATGGATCCCCGCAGAGCAGTGGACCAGCACATGGCCGCCGTCGCGCAATATGGAGCTCACCTGCATGAGGGCCACCCCTAGCCGCTGATCACTGGTAGGGGGCGGAGGGCCGGCGCTGGGGAGGGGGATCCATATCCACTGCAGGCCGACGGACTTGACAACAGAGCCAAGCTGCACGGCGCCTTCGTGCTGGGACAACAGTGTCACCACGTGAGTTACGCCCAGCGACTCCAAACCCGGGAGTGCCCTCAGCTTCGGTCGTCTCGTCACCGAGAGTGTTCCACCGCCGGCGGAAATCTGATCGACAGATGGTTGGGGCGGCACAACGGAATGTTATATGCGTGCCAACCAATACCGCTGCAGGTTTATCGGCAGCCCACTCACCGCCGCCCTCCTATCCGCTCTCGACACACCACCAGCGACAAGCCGCACACCAAGCCGCCAACTCGCACATCAAGACCCCGTCCGCCCACGCTGCCGGGGCCTTCTTACACCGTCACGTCCTCATCCTCAACTTGAGTGTTCTAGAACATCCTGTAGCGTCCCTGAGGAGCCGCTCCACCAGCGCGATCCGCAATGCGTGTTCACTGTTCACGGCATCCACTGTTCCGGCCGCCCGCCAGGCCGAAGCGAGCACGTCGCCGCCCGATGACGCAGTTCAGACCTCTCGATCATCGGCGCTTGGGGTCGAGTGACCCACACCGGGACACGGTAATCCCCGCCGGAAGGCTGGGGCGGCGACGCCCTGACGGCTTGCCGTGGCAGGGGGCAGCTCGCAGCAGTAGGCGCGCCGAAAGCCGCCATCAAGTCGCATTTGCCCAGGTGAAAGGGGGTGCCCGTATATATGAGACGCACAAGCGAACCTCGCCTGAAAGACCAATGGCGCAACATGGGCGCCGAGACAGCAGTTCGGACGGGGCACGATCGTCTGGCCGCCGGTCGTAGAGCCTGGAGCCATACTGGCCCTGATCGACTGGGGCCGCGACAGTCGCGGCCGCAATTTCACGCTCAAGTGGAAGCACATGGGCAGGGACTGGGAATTCTTCGTCGTCAGAGTCGTGATCGACCCGCAAGATGGCAACAGAGTCCACGAGTTCGTCGTCGATCGGATTGAGCTTGTTCCGCTTTGACGGACACCGTCGGTGTGGTGGTCAAGCCGCGAGGGCGGCCTCGTAGGCAGCTGGACTAACGTAGCCGAGGCTGCTGTGCAGCCTATGCAGGTTGTACCAGCTCTCGATGAATTCGAAGATCGCGCTGCGGGCGGCGGCCCGACTCTGCCAGGGACGCTCTGTCGGCAGCTCACCCTTCAACGTCGCGAAGAACGACTCGGCCAGAGCGCTATCCCAGCACTGAGAGTGCGTTACGCGAGCCTCTGCCCGTGATGCCGCAGTGTGATCGAGGGGATTTGTAGCGTTACCGCCAATAGGCGGGTCCGGGTGTGCTG
>NZ_JBEZDO010000070.1:0-9111 GCF_040648355.1 Nonomuraea sp. NPDC049152
GCGGGGGGCTCCGCCCCCGCTACTTCGGCTTTGTAAACATCCCCGACGACTATCCGGTGGCCCCCCCCCCGCCCCCCCCCGCGGGGCCCCGGGCCCGGCCCGGGGGCCCGCCGGTGAGGTCTAGCTCAGCTCGGCCTTGTCGTGGCCGTGGCCGTGGCCGTCGCCGCTGACACGCGCTACGGCGGTCCTGCGCGGATCGGCCGTGCGGATGCCGTCGACGGCGTCCGCGCTGTAGGCGTAGGTGCCCATCAGCGTGGCGATCGCGTCGGAGTTGACGTCGAGCGCGGTGTCGTCGATGTTCTTGATCGTGTCGCAGGGGGCGTGGTAGCAGGGGTCGTACTCGACCCCCGCGGTGCCGCCCCAGATCCTGGCCTCTTCCTCGGTCTTGATCTTCTCCGCGCCGGTGAACAGGCCGCCGCCGGGGATGCCCGCGTCGATGAAGGCCTTGTAGTCCGACCTGCCGTCGAACTCGCTCGCCTTGTACGGCAGGCCGCGCGAGGTGTAGAAGGCCTGGAAGTCCTTCTCGATCCGCGCCGAGCCTTCGGGGCCCGGGGTGCCGAACACGTCGCCGTCGCCGTCGTACACCTCGTAGGTGAAGTTCGGCGA
This sequence comes from Nonomuraea sp. NPDC049152, assembly GCF_040648355.1. Lineage (NCBI taxonomy): Bacteria > Bacillati > Actinomycetota > Actinomycetes > Streptosporangiales > Streptosporangiaceae > Nonomuraea > Nonomuraea sp. NPDC049152. Next base: position 607 of record NZ_JBEZDO010000070.1, read on the forward strand.
GGCGATCATGTCGAAGTTGAGGTAGAGGGCGATCTTCGCCTTCTCCTCCGCGGACAGGTTCGCGACGTAGTGGTTCGAGCCGAGCAGCCCGAACTCCTCGCCGCCCCAGAAGCCGAAGCGGACCTTGTTGGCCGTCTTGTGCCCGGCCATCCGCAGCGCCACCTCCAGCACGCCGGCGGTGCCCGAGCCGTTGTCGTTGATGCCGGGCCCCGGCTGGACCGAGTCCAGGTGCGCGCCCGCCATCACGACGTTGTCGTCGTCGCCCCACCGCGACTCGGCCAGCACGTTGTAGCTGGTCCTCGTCTCGACCAGCTTGTCGAACGACAGCTTCACCGTGGTGCCCGGCTTGGTCGCCAGCTCGTTGCCGACGCCGAAGCTGGTGAAGAAGACCGGCACGGGAACGTTCTCCCCGATGGCCGGGTTGACCCGCGCCGTCGTACGGCCCGGCTGCCCCTCGTTGAAGAGGATCACCGCCGAGGCGCCCGCGGCGACCGCGTTGGCCACCTTGTCCGCGAACCCGCAGGTGCCACGCTGGACGAGCGCGATGTCGCCCCTGGTGAAGCCCGCGAAGTCGGCCGCCTCGCACCCCGAGGTGGAGCCGGGCGTCGCGGGCGGCGGCAGCACCACGTCGACCGGCTGCACCCGCGCCGTCACCGCGCCCGCGGCGCTGGCGCCCACCTCGTTGAACTCCGTCACGTGGGCGAACGACTTGGGCTCGGGGGCGGTCCGCTGCAGGACCGGCGGCGTCTTGTAGCCCTCGAACTCGAACTCGAACGGCTGGATCGTCACCTTGTAGCCCGCGAGCCGCAGTGCCGTGGCCACGTAGTCACGCGACAGGTCATACCCGCGTGTGCCGTCCACGCGGGTATTGCCATTAGCCTTTCCGATGAGGTCAAGCACTTTCAGATGACGCTTGACGTTCTCGCCCTTGACCGCCCGCACCAGCTTGCGAACCGAATTGCCCGGCGAGTCGGCCTGAGCCGTGCCGGTGAACGCCAGCGGTGCGATGAGAACGGCGGCCAGCAGGCCCTTGCCCAGGCGGGAACGCACCAGTGCTCTCCTCGGAAAATGAAAATGATTGTCCGTGACGGCTAAGCGCATGCTCGGAAAGGTATATTGACAGCCCTTTATCGGAAAGGTCCCGAAGGCATTTCGTTACCTACGCCAGGCGAACTCGGTTATCACCGTCGCGATCGCGTCCGCGGATACGTCCAGCGCCGTCGTGTTGATGTTTTTCATCGTGTCGCAGGCCTGGTGGTAGCAGGGGTCCATCGGGGCGCCCGCCGTACCGCCGAAAAGCTCGGCCTCGCGCGGCGACTTCTGGGCCTCGGCGCCGGTGAAGAGCCCGCCCGCCGGGATCCCCGCCTCGATGAACGGCCTGTAGTCGGAACGCCCGGAGAAGTCCGCCGACGTGTACGGCAGCCTGCGCCCCACGAAGAACCGCACGAACGCCTGCTCGATCTCGGCCGACCCTCGCGGTCCAGGCCCCGAGCCCACCCTGTCGGAGTCGTCGCCGTCGTAGATCCCGTACGTGTGGTTGGGCGAGGCGATCATGTCGAAGTTCAGGTACATCTTGATCTTCGCGCGATCCTCAGGCGAGAGCGAGGCCACGTAGTGCCTCGATCCGAGCAGCCCCAGCTCCTCGGCGCCCCACCAGGCGAAGCGCACGGCCCTGGGCGGTTGGTAGTCGGCCATCCTCAGCGCGATCTCCAGGAGAGCCGCGCTGCCCGAGCCGTTGTCGTTGATGCCGGGGCCCTGACGCACCGAGTCGAGGTGGGCGCCGACCATCACCACGTCGTCGGTGGCGCCCGACTTGGTCTGCGCGATCACGTTGCTCGTGGTGTACCGCGAGCTCTCGGTTCTGGTCGTGACCCTCACCTGACGGCCCCGCGCCACCGTCGCGCCGGTCGCGGAGTCGACGCCGACCACGGGGATGCGCTGCGGAACGCCGGCGTTGCCGGAGAACAGGCCGCTGGGGCTCACCACGACCAGCGCGCCCGCGCCGGCCGCGGTGGCGTTGGCGGCCTTGGTGGCGAACGTGCAGCCGCCCCTGTCGACCACCGCGATCGCGCCCGACTCGAAACCGCCGAAGTCGGTGTTCAGGCAGCCCGTGCCCACCTTGCGCGGACGGCCCGTCACGTCGCCGTTCGCCGAATAGGTCAGTGTCGCGATCGTGCCGGCGTCCTTGCCGTCCACCGCGAGCCGTGCGGGGTACAGCTCCCTGTATTGATCGAACCGGAACACCTGCCGCTCGACCGTGTATCCCGCCGCGCGCAACCGCGCGGCGACATAGTCCGCCGAGGCGTCGTAACCGGGAGTTCCCGCCGCCCGGGTTCCGCCGTGGGCGTCGGCGATCGCCTGGAAAGCCCGCAGATGGCTGAGAACGTTATCGATCGTCACGTCGTCTGCGAGAGAGGCTCCCGGGGCGGCGACCGCCAAGGCGACGAGGAAATGCATGATCATGCCGCTTAGGGTGGCAAGCTTTGTCCACCGGGTATGGGATGGCACGTCGTTGCTGGCAGAGACGTTACCCGGTGCAGTGGCCGCAGTGGGGATTGTGGACACTGGAACCCAAAGATCGCACGCTCGCGCGGGAAAGGTGCAGAATCGCTGTCGGTGTCAGACATCAGGGAAAGCGAGAAATCGGCGGACTCCGTGGAGGAGCATCCAGTCGTGTCTGAAGCACGCGACGAACCGGTCTTCGTCGTCGAACCACTCCTGCCCCAGCGGCTGCGCCGCCCGTCGGACGCGCTCCGCTTCCTGGCCACTCTGCTGGTCCTCACCGCGGTCATCCTGATCATGCTCGTGGCCCAGCAGACGCTCATCGGCCTCGAACAGGACGTCACCCAGGGCACCGACCGCGCCCCCGCCCTCCTGGCCGGCATCGCCACCTTCCTGAGCGGCGCCGCCGTCCTGGTCGTCCCCGCCGCGTTCGCCGTCGAAAGGGTCTTCCACCGCGACGGCCTGCGGGTCGCCGAGGGCCTCGTCGCCGCCATCATCGGCATGGCAGGCTCCTACCTGATCGGCCAGTGGCTGGTCACGGGCGGCCCCGACGACCTGGCCACGCTGCTGACCGGCGGCCGCGACCTCGAACCGCTCAACGCGCTGCTCAGCTCCGTCATCGCCTACGCCACGGCGGTCCGCATCTCCAGGCGGCCCACGTGGCGCGCGCTCATGTGGACGGTGACCGCGCTGTCCATCTTCGCGCTGTTCACCGGCAAGCAGATCACCCTGCCGAGCGCGATCGTGACCCTCCTGTTCGGCATGGCCGTCGGCTTCGGCACGCTGTACGGCGTCGGCAGCCCCAACACCCGCCCGCCGGGCAACGCCGTCATCGCCGCGCTGCGCAAACTGTCCTTCACGCCCGTCTCCGCCAGGCGCATCGACGACGACCACCAGGGCAGCCGCCGCTACGCCATCGGCCTGTCCGACGGCAGCAGCCTCGACGTCGCCGTGCTCGACCGCGACCGCCAGGTGGCGGGCCTGCCGTACCGGCTGTGGCGGCGGATCAGGCTCAACTCGGAGACCAGGCGGCGGGCCATCCGCTCGCTGCGCGCCGAGCTCGAACGCGAGGCGCTCATGGCCTACGCGACCCAGGCGGCGGGCGCCAACACCCCGCGCCTGCTCGGCACCACCGAGATCGGCACCGAGGCCGCGCTCCTCGTCTACGAACACCTGGAGACCCGCACCCTCGACGACGTCAAGAACAGCGAGCTCGACGACGACCTGCTGGCCCAGATCTGGGAGCAGGTGCTGCTGCTGCAGATGCAGCGCCTGGCGCACCGGCGGCTGACCGGCGACAGCATCCACCTCGACCGCGAGGGCCGCGTCGTCCTCACCGACCCGCGCAGCGGCGAGGTCGCGGCGGGCGACCTGCTGCTCCGCATCGACATCGCCCAGCTGCTGACCTACCTCGCGCTGCGCGTCGGCGCCGAGCGCTCCGTCAAGGCCGCCGCGGCCGTGCTCGGCCCCGACGCCCTCGCCGGCGCGCTGCCCCTGCTCCAGCGCATCGCACTGACCAGGCAGACCAGGTCGGCGCTGAACAGGAAGAAGGACCTGCTGCCCGCCATCCGCGAGCAGATCGAGGCGCTGACGCCGCAGGCCGAGGTCGAAGAGGTACGGCTGGAGCGGTTCAAGCCGCGGACCCTCGTCACCATCATCGCCAGCACCCTCGCCGCCTACTTCCTGCTGTCGCAGCTCAGCCAGGTCAACCTGCTCCAGGTCATCACCACGGCCAAGTGGGAGTGGGGCATCCTCGCGCTGTTCGCCTCGGGGCTCAGCTTCGTCGCCGCCGCGCTCATGATCAGGGGATTCGTGCCCGAGCCGCTGCCGCTCGGCCGTACCGTGCTCGTGCAGTTCGCCTCGTCCTTCGTCAAGCTGGTCACCCCTCCGGCGGTGGGCGGCGTCGCGATCAACACCCGCTACCTGCAGAAGCGCGGGGTGCCGCCCGCGCTGGCCGTCGCCAGCATCGGCGCCTCCCAGGTGATCGGCCTGGCCAGCCACATCGCGCTGCTGCTGCTGTTCGCCTACATCACCGGGTCGAGCGCCACCACGTCGTTCACGCCCTCGCGCGGGCTGCTGGCCGTGGTGCTGGCCGTCGCCGTCCTCATGGTGGTCGTGCTGGGCGTGCCGCGGCTGCGAAGGATCATCACCAAGCGGCTGCGCTCGCTCTTCGCCAACGTCGTGCCGCGCCTGCTCGACGTGCTGCAGTCACCCCGCAAGATCGCCGAGGGGTTCGGCGGCATCCTCTGCCTGTCGCTGGCGTTCGTGGTCTGCCTGTACGGCTGCGTGCGCGCCTTCGGCGGCGAGACGAGCTTCACCACGATCGCCGTCGTCTTCCTGACCGCCAACGCGATCGGCTCGGCCGCGCCCACACCTGGCGGTCTGGGCGCGGTCGAAGCGTCGCTGGCCGTCGGCCTCACGGTGGCGGGAGTGCCCGCGGAGTACGCGACCTCCTCGGTGCTCCTCTATCGGCTGCTCACGTTCTGGCTGCCGGTGCTGCCGGGCTGGGCCTCCTTCACCTACCTCCAGCGGCACGAGGCCTTGTGAGCGAGCGGAGCGAGGGAGCCAGGCGGCACAGCATCTTGATCACGAGGGCGACGAAGTCGGCCTTGTGAGCGAGCGGAGCGAGGGAGCCAGGCGGCACAGCATCTTGATCACGAGGGCGACGAAGTCGGCCTCGTGATCTTGTCGATCCGCTCGAGCTCATCCTCGGTGAAGGCGGGCCCGTCCACGCAGGCCAGATTGTTCTCCAGCTGAGCCACGCTGCTCGCGCCGATCAGGACGCTGGTCACCCTCGGGTCCCTCAGCACCCAGGACAGCGCCATCTGCGCCAGCGACTGCCCGCGCGCCCCCGCGATCTCGTTGAGGTCGCGGGCCAGGTCGCGGTCGATCCTGTCGGCCGACAGGAACCTGCTCGTCGCCGCCCGCGAGTCCGCGGGCACGCCGTCCAGATAGCGGTCGGTCAGCAGGCCCTGGGCGAGCGGGGAGTAGACGATGCAGCCGATGCCCTCCTCCTCCAGCGTGTCCAGCAGCCCATCCTCGATCCACCTGTTGATCATCGAGTACGACGGCTGGTGGATCAGCAGCGGTGTGCCGAGCTCGCGCATGATCCGCGCCGCCTGCGCGGTCTGCTCGGCCGAGTAGTTGGAGATGCCCGCGTACAGCGCCTTGCCCGAACGCACCGCCCTGTCCAGCGCGCCCATCGTCTCCTCCAGCGGCGTCTCGGGGTCGGGACGGTGGCTGTAGAAGATGTCCACGTACTCCAGTCCCATTCGCTGGAGCGACTGGTCGAGGCTGGCCAGGACGTACTTCCTCGAGCCCCATTCCCCGTACGGCCCAGGCCACATGTCGTAGCCCGCCTTGGTCGAGATGACCAGCTCGTCGCGGTACGGCCGGAAGTCCTGGGCGAAGATGGCGCCGAAGTTCCGCTCCGCCGAGCCGTACGGCACGCCGTAGTTGTTGGCCAGGTCGAAGTGCGTGACACCGCGGTCGAAGGCGGCGCGCAGGATGGACCGCGAGTTCTCGATCGGCCGGTCGTCGCCGAAGTTGTGCCACAGGCCGAGCGAGACCTGAGGCAGCTTGAGCCCGCTCCTGCCGCTGCGGACGTAGGGCGTCTTCTCGTAGCGGTCATCCGCCGCCGCGTAGCTCACTTCGTTCCCCTTTCGATGATCCAGGACAGTGCGAACGCCTCTTCCCTCCAGGCGTCGTAGCGCCCGCTGCGCCCGCCGTGGCCCGCGCCCATCTCCGTCTTCAGCAGGAAAGGCCCGCCCTCCGCGGTCGCCCGCAGCCGCGCGACCCACTTGGCCGGCTCGTGGTAGAGCACCCTGGTGTCGTTCAGGCTGGTGATCGCGAGAATCGGCGGGTAGGTCTTCGCCTCGACGTTCTCGTAGGGGGAGTAGCCCTTCATGTAGGCGTAGACGTCGGCGTTGTGCAACGGGTCGCCCCACTCGTCCCATTCGATCACGGTCAGCGGGAGCGACGGGTCGAGGATGGTGTTGAGGGCGTCGACGAACGGCACCTCGGCCACCACGCCGGCGAACTCCTCTGGGGCGAGGTTGGTCACCGCGCCCATCAGCAAGCCACCCGCCGAGCCGCCTCTCGCGATGATCCGCTCGCTCCAGCCGGACGCCTTGAGGTGCCTCGCCGCGGCGACGAAGTCGGTGAAGGTGTTCTTCTTCCTGGTGAGCTTGCCCTCCTCGTACCATCTGCGGCCCATCTCGCCGCCACCCCTCACGTGCGCGACCGCGAACGCGAAACCGCGGTCGAGCAGGCTGAGCCTGGCGACGGAGAAGCTCGGGTCGATCGAGGTCTCGTAGCTGCCGTAGCCGTACAGGACGGTGGGGGCGGGCTTGGCCGCGTCCTTCCTCTTCACGATCGAGATCGGCACCTTGGTGCCGTCCTCCGCGGTGGCCCACTCCCTGAACTGCTCGTAGTCGGACGGGTCGTAGCCGCCGAGCACGGGGCGCTGCTTGAGGAGGATGAGCTCGCGCGTCTCGAGGTCGTAGTCGTAGACGCTCGGCGGGGTGACCATGCTCGTGTAGCCGAGGCGCAGCCGCTCGGTGGTGAACTCGGGGTTGCCCGCGGGCGCCACGTCGTAGAGCGGCTCGGGGAACTCGATCTCGTAGGGCTCGCCCTTGGGAGCCGCTTCGCCCTGGTCGCCGTTCAGCGGGTAGGGGAGGATGCGGATGCCGGTCAGGCCGCTGCGGCGGAAGTGGACGACCGCGTGGGTGGCGAACGCGTCGATCTCCAGCAGGCGGGTGTCCTCGCGATGCTGGATGAGCGGGGTCCAGACGCCCGGGTCGTCGAGCGGGGCGGTGGCGAGCTCGAAGTTCTCCGCGTGCTCGTTGTGGAGCACGAAGAAGCGGTCGCCCGCGTGCTCGACGCCGTACTCGACGCCCGTCACGCGGGGGCGCACGATTCTGAACTCGCCGGTCGGGTCCTCGGCGTCGAGGATGCGGACCTCACTGGTGATCTTGCTGCCCGCACCCATGACCAGGTACTTCTCGCTGCGGGTCAGGCCGATGCCGACCCAGAAGCGCTCGTCGGGCTCCTCGTACACCAGCACGTCCTCCTCGGCGTCGGTGCCGAGGGTGTGGCGGTAGACCTGGAAGGGGCGCCAGGCGTCGTCGACCCTGGTGTAGAAGAACGTGGTGCCGTCGGCCGACCACGCGCCGCCGTAGAAGACGCCGGCGATCTCGTCCGAGAGCTTCTCGCCCGTCTCCAGGTCCTTGAACGTCAGCGTGAACCGCTCGTCGCCCTTGTAGTCGGTGGAGTAGGCGAGGAGCTTGCCGTCGGGGGTGACGGCGCTGGTGCCGATCGAGAAGAAGTCGCTGTCGCCGGCCAGCTCGTTGCCGTCAAGCAGGACCTGCTCACCGGGGAGCGTGCCGTCGGTGGTGATCACCGGCGGCGTGTCGCCGTCGGCGGGAACCCGGCAGGAGATGCCGTACTGCTTGCCCTCGTGGGTGCGGGAGAAGTACCACCACGCGCCCTTGCGGCTGGGGACCGACAGGTCGGTCTCCTGGGTACGGCCCTTGATCTCCTGAAAGACCTGCTCCTGGAGCACTTCCAGGTGGGCGGTCTCCTGCTTGAGATATTCGTTCTCCTGTTGGAGATAGGCGATCGTGTCAGGGTCTTCCTTGTCGGTGAGCCACGCGTACTCGTCGATCACGGTGTCGCCGTGATGGGCACGCTCGCTCGATACCTTCTTCGCCAGAGGCGGGATGTGGCTGCTCACCTGGCCGAGTCTACGTTTCACGTCTCGAGCGGTCTGGAGCGCTGCTAATCTTTAGGAACCGACGCGGTGCGGCGCAACCACCTGGTGGTGAAGCCGTCAGGCGTCGGAACCCCCAACAACGCAGCGGTTCTGAAGATCGGTTTGTGAATCGGTCGGAGGGCTGGTAAGTTAGAGGGGTTGCCCCGGAAGCGGGGTGGTCGAGATTGTAGCCAGGTTGACCGGTTTGACAGCAAATCGGGCGAAATGGTAAAGTTAAGACATAACGAAGC
>NZ_JBEZDO010000071.1:0-8202 GCF_040648355.1 Nonomuraea sp. NPDC049152
GGTGTGCTCCTTCGGGAGTCTGTGTCGGGGAGTCGCTCTTGCTTGTGCTCAGAGCATTGCCAACCGCCCTGATACGGGGTCGTTGCCGGGCTGACACGGCCGCTGACACGAGACCGCATGGTCGACGGCGAGGGTTCCGGTGCCTTCTAGGCGGTGACGAGGGTCTGTGGCTCGCCGGCGGCGTGTGCGCCGATCTTGCGGCCGCGCGGCAGGAGCAGGGCCAGTACGGCGGCGCCGAGCACCCCGGCGGCGGCGCCGAGGAAGGCGGTCGACATGGCCGCGTCGTAGGCCTGGCGGGCGGCCGCGGCCAGGGATGGGTCGGTCGCGGCGGCGGCCACCGAGCGGCGGGCCTGCTCCGGCGCGGTGGCGGGCATGGCCGAGGCGTAGCTGCTGGTGGCCAGGCTCCCCAGGATGGCCACGCCGAGCACGGCACCGGCCTGCTGTAGGGCCGGCTCGTCGGCGGCCTCCACGACGGTCGGCATGCCGGGCAGGGTGGCACTGGCGGCGCCGGCGGTGAACGGGAAGATCCATGTCGCGAGGGAAGGCGATCGAGGAACCACCCAGCCTGGTGGATCTGCGCACGCGGGTCGAGGCGATGATGCCGCGCGTGGACAGCTCGTCTACCCGGAGATGGAGCCCACCGATACCGGGAGATGGAGCCCGCCGAGCATGACGGCTAGAAGCTGGTCACGGTGTGCGGGGGTCCGCTCCGCCGCCCAGGCGACTGAAGCGATCAGGGAGAAGAGGGCGGAAGCGTCGACATCAGGCCGGATCGTCCCTGCGTGCTGGGCTCTGGCCAGTAGTTGTGCCCCGGCGGCCTTGACGGCTTGGCAGGTGGCGTGGAGTTCGGATGCGGGGTCGGCGAGGCTGTCGACGAGGGCGTCGACCAGACCGCGATAGGCCATGGCGTGCTCGACCGCGGCCGTAAGCCAGGTGGCCAGGGCCTGGTGGGGGGATGGGGAGGCGAGCAGCTCATCTGAGCGTGCGTTCAGACCGCGCAGGCTCTCGCCCAGCAATGCCTCCAGCAGTGCCTGGCGGGTCGGGAAGTGCCGGTAGAGGGTCACGTTGCCGACGCCGGCTGTGCGCGCGATGTCGTTCAAGGAGGCGCCCACGCCGTGCTCGGCGAATGCCGTCCGGGCGGCCGTCAATAGACGCTCATAGTTGCGTCGCGCATCTTTACGCCCTCCGGGCCGGGTCTGCGTTGATCGATCCGCCACGGGACTCTCCACACGTTTGCCAAAGCGAGGAACCTCCTCGTATCTTAGCTCACCAGAAAACGAGGAGCCTCCTCGTTTCGTTGCGTACCATCCTGAGGAGTGCCATGACCGAACAGAGCACGCACGTGGCGACAGCGAGATCCGGGCCCGCCGGCACCTCCCGCCAGCGCCACCCCGGCCTGGTGCTCGCCATCGTGCTGATCTGTCAGACGATGTTCATCCTGGACACCAACGTGGTGAACATCGCCCTCCCCGACATCCAGCAGGACCTCGGCTTCTCTGCGGCCGGCCTGTCCTGGGTGCTCAATGCCTACATGCTGGCTTTCGGCGGTCTGCTGCTGCTCGGCGGTCGCGCGGGCGACATCCTCGGCCAACGGCGGGCTCTCATCGGCGGGGTCGCCATCTTCACCGTCGCTTCACTGGCCGGAGGGCTGGCCACCTCGGCCGAGATGCTCCTGACGGCCCGTGCGGGTCAGGGGATCGGCGCCGCCATTGCCGCACCGACCGTGCTCGCCCTCATCACCGTAGGCTTCCCGGACCCTGCGCGCAGGGCGCGGGCACTGGGGGCCTACGCGGCAGTCTCCGGCTCCGGCGCCGCGATCGGCCTCATCGCCGGTGGTGTGCTCACCGACTGGATCTCCTGGCGGTGGGTGCTGTTCATCAATGTGCCGATCGGCATCGCCCTGCTGATCCTGGCCCCGCTGTTCATCACCGAGACCGATCGCCACCCGGGCCGCTTCGATCTGGCGGGTTCGCTGACCTCGACGCTCGGCATGACCGCGCTCGTCTACGGCTTCATCCGCGCCGCTGAGAAGGACTTCGGTGACGCGTTCACCCTCGGCGCGCTCGGCGCGGCCGCCGTACTGCTGGCAGTGTTCGTGGCCGTTGAGTCCCGTGCCCGGCAGCCGATCGTCCCGCTGCGGCTGTTCGCTGACCGCAATCGCGCCGGCGGATACGTCGTGCTGCTGTTCGTCCTGGCCGCGGGCAACGGCATGTTCTTCTTCCTCACCCAGTTCCTGCAGCAGGTCCGCGGCTACAGCCCTCTGCAGGCGGGATTCGCCTTCGTGCCGCTGGCCCTCGTGATCCTGGTCTCTTCCGGCGTGGCGGCCCGGCTGCTGCCACGCCTGGGCGCCAAGACGCTGATCGCCCTCGGCGCTGCGGCGATCAGCCTGGCCCTGCTGTGGATGACGCAGCTGTCGCCCCAGGCCGGCTACGCCACGGCGCTGCTCGGCCCCATGATGATCGCCGGCCTCGGCATGGGCATCCTGCTGGTGGGAGCCACCACCGTGTTGTCCTCCGGGATCCGACCCGAGGATGCCGGCGCCGCCTCCGGCCTGCTCAATGTCATGCAGCAGATCGGCGGTGCGCTGGGGCTGGCCATCCTCGTCACGGTGTTCGGCGCCGCCACCCGCGCTTCACGCGGACCGGCCCACCAGGTCCTCACCGAGGGAGTCACCACGGCCTTTGCCGTCGCAGCGGCGTTCACCGCCTGCACAATCCTCCTGGCCCTGACCATGAAGAACCGGCAGGCTCCCACAGCCGAATCCGCAGCCGCAGAGGAGCTCACCCGATGACATAGGCGTACATCGGCGACGATGGCGGACGTAAGGCGGGACCAACCTCATCTGTGCCCCTGCGATGTGTTGCGTGGGCTCGCCCGGCACGAGGAAGGTGCAGCGAACGCGTGAATCAATCGTCGTTGCCGCGGTCGGTGTCCGCTTCGTGTTCCTTGATCGCTGCCTCTACCAGGACACGTACGGCCCAGGTGATGGTTTCCTGTTCGGCCTGCGGGTCAAGGCCGCGGACGTCACGTAGGGCGATCTGCGCCTCCCAGCCGACCACGATGGTCAGGGCCGAGATCAGGCGCTGGAACGACTCCTCGCCCAGGGTGCCGCGGAGCGGTTCGCAGGCCTGCTCCAGCCATTCCACCCGGCGATGGCCACGGCGCGGGGTGGCCGGCTCTCGATTGTCGCTCGCCGGCGGATCGACGGTCAGACGGATCAGTCGGCGGCCCAGGGGAAGCGATTGCGGTGAGTGCTCCAGCAGGGTCCGGACGAGGGCGTCCAGCCGACCTGCGGGGTCGTCGGCGAGCGCGGGGTCAGCCAGTGCCTCCTCGACCGGGGGCTCGTTGAGCGCGCCGGCGGTCGCGTCGATCAGCAGGTGGTCGAGGGTCGGGAAGTACATGTAGATCGTGCGACGTGACACGTCGGCGGCGGCCGCGATCTCGTCGATGGACGGCGTCGCTCCGTCGGCGCTCAGTCGGACCGCCGCGTCGACGATCGCTTTGCGGGTGCGGCGGCGCTGCGCTTCGCGTCCGCCGCGGCGGACTGGATCGTCACTGGTCATCGTGCCGCTTGTCACTCCTCGGGTCGGTGAATGGCTGTCTTGACGGCTACTCGCGGTATGAGTATACCTTGATGCAGTCATTGCACAGAAGTGCAGCGAATGCACTCCTGTGAGCTCTGCTGCGAGGACGACGAAGGAGACCGACATGGACATGACGAACTCGGGACAGACCTCGGTGTTGATCACCGGAGGCAACAAGGGACTTGGCTTTGAGGCGGCCCGGCGGCTCGGGGAACAGGGTTGGACGATCTTCCTCGGCTCGCGTAATGAAGATCGAGGACGGGCAGCTGCCGACAAGCTGACCGACGGTGGCGCGAACGTGGTCATGGTCCCGCTGGACGTGACCTCGGACGGGTCGGTGACCGACGCTGTACGGCTGGTTCGGGAGCACACCGACCGGCTGGATGTGTTGATCAACAATGCCGGCGCGCCAGGAAGGGGCATTGCGCCTGCAGACGCGACGGTTGACGACATTCATTCCGTCTACGACACCAACGTGTACGGACCGATCAGGGTCACGCACGCGTTCCTTCCCCTGCTGCAGGCGGCGGACCATCCGCGGGTGGTGATGGTGTCCAGCGCTGTCGGTTCCTTCACGGTCGTGACCGATCCAGAGCAGCCCTCCTCGAAAATGCACGAGCTCGCCTACAGCTCGTCGAAAGCGGCGCTGAACATGATCACCGTCCGGTACGCCCAGGCGCTCCCGAAGATCAAATTCAACGTCGCCACTCCCGGAGAAGTCGCAAACCGCAGATTCGCCGCCACCGACATGAACAATCACACCGGTCAGCTGACGGTCACCGAGGGCACCGACTCGATCGTCAGACTCGCGATGATCGACGCCGACGGGCCGACCGGGACCTTCATCGATCGCCTTGGCCCCGTCGCCTGGTGACCGCCGCAGCGGTTGAGAAACAGCGCCCACTGCGCGGCGGCGTACTTCCAGGACGGGCGTTCGTCCAGCCAATCGGTGAGTGGACCGCGCAGCGCACGGCGGACGCCGCCCACCTGTTTGTGGCGCATGTCACGCCGTTGTGGTGTCACAAGGATCGGGTCACCGGTGCCTTGTGTTCGACCAGTTACCCCAGCAAGAGGCCAACATGGATGCTCACGTCAGTCCGGTCGACAGAGCGGTGCTTGCCGTAGGCGCACCCGATGGCGATGGTGCGCGGGCCGGCTCGGAGCATCGCGGAGCCAACAACAGCAACAACGAGTCCACCGTGGCAAACCGCCACCGCAGAAAGAACGGAAAGACATCATGAGCAAGGTCTGGTTCGTCACCGGTTCGTCCCGCGGCCTCGGCCGCAACTTCGTCGAGGCCGCCCTGTCCCGCGGCGACAAGGTGGCCGCGACCGCCCGGAACACCGGAAGCCTTGACGAGCTGGTCGCCGCCTATGGCGACGCGGTGCTCCCGCTCGAGATGGACGTGACCGACAAGGCCGCCGTCTTCGAGAGCGTGAAGCGGGCCAAGGAGCACTTCGGCCGTCTCGACGTCATCGTGAACAACGCGGGCTACGCCCAGATCGGCGCGATCGAGGAGCTGACCGAGCAGCAACTGCGCGACCAGCTGGAGACCAACCTGTTCGGCGCGGTGTGGGTGATCCAGGCCGCGCTGCCCCACCTGCGCGAGCAGGGCGCAGGGCACATCATCCAGCTGTCCTCGGCGGCCGGCCTCTTCGCGATGCCGCTCGGTGGCGCGTACCACGCCTCCAAGTGGGCCCTGGAAGGCCTGAACGAAGCCCTCGCCCAAGAGGTCGCCGACTTCGGCATCAAGGTGACTGTGGTCGAGCCCGGCGGATTCGCCACCAGGTCCGGCAAGAACCCCGATGTACTCAACAATGGCCACCTGGCCGAGGCCAACCCGATCTATGACGGTCTCCGCCAGCGCCTCGCGGGGTTCGCGGGAAAGCAGCCCGCCGGCGACCCGGCCGCCGCGGCCCAGGCACTCCTCAAGGTCGTCGACTCCGACAACCCACCCCTGCGGGTGCTCTTCGGCCAGGGCTTCTATCCGATGCTCAAGCAGGTCTACGCCGACCGGCTCAAGACCTGGGCCGACTGGCAGGACCTTTCGGCGGAGGCTCACGGCCGGTGACCCTCGGTCTGAGCTATTCGAGACCTGAGCCGCGTCGTTCTTCTCGGCCCCACGTAGGTGGGCGTGCGCGGGGCCGGGTGGTCGTCGGGTAGAGGGTCCCGCAGGATGCGCAGGGACATGCTGGCCTCCCGGGGGTGTGCGTCGGGGAGGAGGCTCGTGCACCGACCGTCGAGCATGACCAAGGCCGACATGCTGAGCGTGACCATACGCCTGTACGCCGTCAGTTTCCCGGTCCGTGCCCGGAGGGTCGCTCCTTCCCGCAGATTCTCTGAATATGACGTAACTCGCCCTCGCCGACGGCCCCATGGATGTCACATTTCCCCGGCGAATTTCGTCAATGAAATGGAATCGAAACGAGGAGGGGCCTGATGCGCCCGCGATTGATGAAACGTCGGTCGTTCCGGTTCAGTCATTGGTCATTCATGTTCGCCGAAGTAGCGATCTGGTCTTTCGTCGTCCTGACGCTGACCGGACTGTTTCTCATGGTGTTCTTCGACCCCGACATGTCTCCTGTGCTTTATCAGGGCGTGTACACGCCCCTGCGCGGCATTCCAGTCAGCAAAGCCTTCGACTCGACGATGCACCTGAGTTTGGAGGTGCGCGGCGGCCTGTTCATCCGGCAGGTGCATCACTGGTCGGCGCTCGTGTTCGTGGCGGCGGTCGCGCTCCAACTGTTGCGAATGTTCGTCAGCGGCGCATTCCGCCGCCCACGCATGCTGCAGTGGCTGATCTGGGTGACACTGCTACCGCTGGGAATGGCCGCCGGGGAGACCGGCAACATTCTGCCCGACGACATGCTTTCCGGCGGGAGCCTGTGGTTGATCCAGTCGGTTCTCCTGTCGATCCCCGTGGTGGGCTCCTACGCGGTGCAACTGCTGTTCGGCTCCGAGTTTCCCGGGGAGAGCATCATTCCGGTGATGTACTGGGCGCACGTGCTGGTGATCCCGGCCGCCGTCGCCGTGCTCCTCGGCGCCCGCGAATGGCTGGTGCGACGGAACGGCCACTCGCGGTTCGCCGCGTCGGTGCCGGGGCGGCGGGCCGCACGCCCACTGATAGTGGGTGCGACGATCGGAGTGCTCGTCGTTCTCGGGGTGGGATTCCAGATCGCACCGATCTGGCTGTACGGCCCGGCGGGCCCGGGCCAGATCTCGGCGGGGTCGGTGCCCGACTGGTACATGGGGTTCCTCGACGGCGCTCTGCGGATCATGCCGGGGTGGGAGCTGACCATCGGGGTCTACACACTCAGCCTCGCGGTCCTGGTGCCTACGCTGATGGTGCCCGGGGCGTTCTTCACCGTCCTGGCCGGCTACCCCACGGCGGAGCGCCGCATCCTCCAGCGCCTTGCCCGGCGCGACGCACTTGGCTGGCCCGAGTCCGAGAGCCGTATGGCCAAGGAGGGGACCGGCCCCGCCATGCTCGACCGGCCGCGCGAGGCGGCGGTGAGGACAGGTATCGCAGCCGCCGGCGTCGCCTTCTACGGACTGTTGTGGGCCGCCGCGGCCAACGACCAACTCGCCCACGAGTTCCAGCTCTCGGTGGAAGCTGTGACGATCTTCTTCAGGTTCGCCGTGGTCATCGGCCCGTTCATCGCCTTCTGGGTGACCCACCGGCTCTGCCTGGGCCTGCGACTGCATGATCGGCACATCATGGAGCACGGACCGGAGAGCGGAGTGATCGTCCGGAGCGCGCAGGGCGGGTTCCACGATCGATCCAGCCGGGAAGATCACGATCGGCGGCTGGCCGTCACCTCGCCGCCCAACTGATCCACGGGGCCCGATGTCCACCGGCTACCGCTCAGCTGGCCGGCAGGCCCGGTAGGGCGCAGGTCTCGGCGTGGAGCCGGGCGCCCCGTTCGGCGAGCTCCATCGGCGAGTCGAAGTGGTTGCGCCCGGCCTGCTCGAACGCGGTCACCCGGCGGCCGCCATCCCGCAGATGCGCCGCGAACGCGGCTGACTGCCGTTTTGCACTCGTCCGTCTTGTGCTCCCCCAGGCGATGACCAAGGGGCAGCGCGCGCCGGGCAGGAACATCGGGCTGCCGACCGGGCCCTCCCCGGCCAGGTCCTGCCGAAGTCCACCCAGCCCGCATTGCCGCACATGAAGATCTCCCCCGGGCACGGTGCCGGCGTACCTGGCGGTCAGATGGCAAAAGCCTCGTCCAACAACGCGCGGTGGTTCGGCGTCGACACGATCCCGAGTCGACGCCGAACCCACTCCTCGGTACCCGGTCATGCCGGTCATGCTGAGGGGCCATCCGTCCAGAGGAGTCCGGCCGGCGTGCCAGGCAGTGGCCGCGTCACCCACACTCGCCAGAGGCTTTCCTCGGCGACTACTCCGCGTAGGGCTGGTCCGTTCCCTGGGCGCTGTAGCCGAGACTCCAGATATAGCCGTCCGGGTCCGCGAAGGTGCCGCCGTACCCGCCCCACGGCAGGGCGCCGGCGGGCTTGAGGATCGTGGCGCCCGCCTGCTCGGCCTCCGCGATGATCTCGTCGACCCGCGCCTCGCTACGGACGACGTAGGTGAGGACCAGCCCGCTGAAGCCGCTGCCTT
>NZ_JBEZDO010000072.1:0-7895 GCF_040648355.1 Nonomuraea sp. NPDC049152
GGGTGCGCTCCGATCTCAGCGCGGGAAAGGACATGGTGGTGATCCGTAGGTCGCTCAGGTCCATGGCCCCGGCGGTGGCTCTGAAGTCGTCGGTGAGGGGGGCGAGTGGGTCGGCAGCGTCGGGCAGCGCAAGACTGGGCACGAGCGCGAAGCCGCCGACGAACGGGCGGTTCCGGCTGGGCAGCACCACCAAGCCCTTCATCGCGACCGTCCGTCGCGAGCGCGATCCGCAGCGGCGTCGCGACATCTACGTGATCGACGACGACGCCTGGTACCACGCGATCATGATCAGCGAGCGGCAGACGCTCCAGACGGCGCGGGCCACGATGGCGGCGGCCGAGACGTACGGGCTCGACAGCCCCGTGGGGCAACGGCTGGCCAAGACAGCGGCGTACCTGGAACGCGTCAGCCTGGACATCATGGAGTCAGCCAACCGCTGGCGCACCCTCCTGACGTGACGGGTCTCAGCCGAACCACCTGGCGAGCTGGCTGACCAGTTCCTGCTGATCGTCACCGACCCACCCCACCGGGCCATCTACGGCCCAGCAGTGAGTGAAGGCCATCAGCGCGCTCTTCCCGGCGCCGTGATGATGGTCGGTTATCGTCGCAGGTCAAGGTGGTTCGTCCTCGGCTTCCCGGAGTTCGACGTGGCCGCGCACGCCGCTCTCGACGCCGGTGAGGACGCCTGGCCGCGCCTGCGCGACGCCCTCGTCCACTGGCGGCCGCTGCATGAGGACCATCTCGCGTCGATCGCCCTGCTGGCCGACCCCAGGGCCGCCCACCTGATCACGCCGGAGCGCGGACGCGAACTCCTGGCCATGAGACGGGGCTAAACGCAGGTCAGCCGCTACGCGCCGGGGGAACACGGAACGTCTCCATCAGGCCCCATGGGAACGACAACTCGCGACAATTGAATAGACGACCCCGCCAGTACGGAGACCATGGACGGTTGGGACGAGATAGACATGGCCGTACTGCGGGACCAGGCGAGGCAGATCATCAGCAGCGGCCGCCCCTGCCGACCACCTCGGCAACACGCGAAGCCCCGCCGGTCGGACACTCCTCACCTCGCAAGATCCATCTCACCGCCAATGGCTGTCCGCAGGTTCCTCAACCCCAACCTTGGCGCGGTCTATGTCCGCTGTACTCCGGCCGAACGCCGGGGAGGGCTACCGCGAGCAGCGCGTCGGCGCCCGCGATGACAAAGACAAGATCGATATTTCCCACGCCCTACCGGCGGCCCCCGTCACTGCGGGTAAATCATCCGTTTCCCGCCGAATGTCCTAGGGATGATCAAGAATGGCGTGCCATGGGATGGATCGGGATCGCAACGGGCCACGAGCTCACCGTCGAGGGGACGCGGCGGCCGGTGCTCGCCTGCCGGACGGCCGCGGGCCGCGTGCTGGCCAAGGTGCCCGCCAACGTCAGGAAGGATCCGACCGCGGCACGGCTCGCCGCCCTCTGCGACCGGCTCGGCGAGCACGCGCGGGCGGTGCACGACCGGGTCGAGTCCTGGATGGTGCGGTCGCTGCCCGTCCCGGCCGCGGTGTTCGCGGCCGTATGGGACGACCCGGTGTGGCGCGAGACGCTCACCGACCTGGTCATCGCCCCGATCGTCGACGGCGCGCCCGACCTCGGCCGCTGCGCGCTCCTGCGCGAGGGCGCGTGGACGGGCGTAGACGCCTTCGCGATCCCGCACCCGCTGCTGCTCGGCGACGATCTGCCCATCTGGCGGGGACGGAACCTCACGCAGGTTGTTGAGCAGGTACGCCGCGAGGTGTGGACGCGTCCCGCGAGCATGGACCGTACGTTCGACGTGGTCGACACCTTCGGATACATGGACGCCCGCTATGAGAGCGGCGCCGCGTTCGAGCGCCGCGTGCACGAGCTGGGCGGGCGCATCAAGGGGGACAGGGCGCGGTTCACCGTGCACGCGCCCGAGCCGCTCGGCATCGAGATCGACCTGGACTGGAGCGGGCCGATGAGCCCGGCCTACATGGCGTGGCTGAGCTTCACCGCGGGTGGCCGGGAGATCGGCGACATCGCCTGGTCCGAGGGCGTCCGCATTCTCATGGCTCTGTACGCGGACCGCACCGTGGACGAGACGGAGCCGGTGGTGGAGGCAGCCGAGGCGTACTCCCACTACTGCGACGCCCACCAAGGCGAGCCCGGCACCGTGGCGCCCTCCGGCATCACCGGCCCGACGCGCGACGTGCTGCTGCGCGCCGGGGCGGTGCTGCCGGGCACGCCCGCCGGCTCCGACGAGGACACGTGCGTCGCCGTCCGCTACGAGCACTCCGTCCTGGACGAGCCGGTCGTCGAACTCGTCCGGCGCGCGGCCGTCGACGGCGACAAGGCCGAGAAGTCGCTGTACGACCTGGACCCGGTGGCGGAGACCGGCGTCGGCACCGTGCACGCGGGCCCGCTCGGCTTCCTCGCGTCCGCCCTGCACCGGTACCCGGCGCACCGCGCCCGCATCCTGGCCGCGCACACCGACCTGCGGGCCGCCCGCGGCCTGGCCGCCCGCAAGCCCGGCCTCGCGCGCACCGCGCTCACCCGTACCGGCGACGACCTGGAGACGCACGCGCCCGAGCTGCTGCCGCCGTTCTACGAGGAGTGCGCGCGGATCCTGGCCGTTGCGGGCAGCGCCCGCTTCGCCGCCGCCTGCTTCGAGAAGGCCCGCGCCGCCGAGGACGCGCACGCGCTGCCGGTCGACGAGGCCGCGCTCGTCGCGGCGCACCTCGCCGCGGGACCGGACGCCGCCGGAACGACCACGCTCAAGAAGCACGGCAAGCGGCTCGCCGCCCGCCATCCCGCCCCCGGCGCGTACCGCTGGCAGCGCAGCCTGCTCACCGAGTGGTGCGAGGAAGTCCCGGACGGCGCGGACGGCGCGCTGGCCCTGGCCGACGGCTGGGCGGCGCTGGCGAAGGCCGCCGGGCACGCGCTCGGCGGGCCCGAGGACGAACGCGCCGTACGGGCCCTGCTGGAGAGCGGCTGCATGGAGTCGGCACCGCAGGCGCTCTGGAAGTTCGTCCTTCCGTTGCTCGGCCCGATGGCACGGGCGGACGCGGGCATCGGCCGCGCGCTCCTCGGCATCCTGCCGCTGCCCGTCAAGGACATCCCCAAGGCGAAGAGCGCGGCAGTGTCCCTCCTCCTCGGCAACCTCGCGGGCGCGGGCCTGACCGCCCCGTTCACCACGTCCCCCGGGCTGGCGGGGGCGGCGGCGAAGGACTGGCTCGGCCGCTTCCTGAAGCTGTACGCGGGGCTCGCACTCCCCGTCGCCGGTCTCGGCGACCTCCTGCACGACGCCGGTACGCGGCTGCGCGCGGAGGGCCTCACCTGCGACGACCATGAGGCGGTACTGGGAGTGGACGAGGACGAGGTCAACCGCTGGGAGGAGACCGCCGCCGACCTCCCGCTCCTCGATCTCCTCCTGGACCGCGGCGTCCCGCTCGCGCGGCCCCGGCTGCTGCACACGTTCAAGCTGTACGACCGGCTCGCCTCCGGAGCGGGCACCGACCTGGCCGCCGTTGCCGCCGACCCGGACTGGGCTCCGCTGCTGCGCGACGCGATCGTGGGCAACGTGACCAACCAGCTCAACGTCACCGAGCCCGCCGGCCCGAACCAGACCGCCCCCGAGACCGTACGGGCCCTGACCGCGACACCGGGAACGGCGCAGATTGTCGCCGCCATCCTGGCCGAGCATGCCGAGCGGGTCCCAAATCAAGGGCTTCCGGACGCGCACGCCGCCCTGTGCGACGCCGAACGGTTCACCATCGCCGGAGTCCCCGGCCCTCTCCTGGACAGCGTCCGGACGATCGCGAACGGGACGGACCCGGCCCGCGCCCTCGCCACCACGCTGAGCGGCGGCGTCCTCGACGAACTGGAGTTGCCCGCCTTCGTCCCCGGCCACGTCAACACCATCACCGACTACCTGGAAGAGAGCGGCACCGACCTGCTCCTGATCGAGTCCGGCCGGCTCTGGGAGCACAAGTTCCGCGCCTCCGTCGTCACACCGGATGGAGTCGGCCCGTCCCACGGCTTCGGCACGTACGAGTACGTCTCCAGCCGGTCCCACGAACGGACCGAGGCGCGCGACCTCTACGACCGCTGCCTGATCGCCGTGAACGGCCGGGTGACCGTACTGGACCACGGCGGCCCGCACTGCCCGCACGGCAGCGCGCATCCCGCCGCCCGCCGCGTCGTTCCGGCTGACGGCGAACGGGTCGCCTTCCCCGGTGGCGCCGAGGCCACCGTGTGGCGCGGCCAGGGCCGGATCATCGAGCTGCGGGACCCGGCCGGGCGCACCATCGGCCGCTACGTCCGCGGTTGGGGCAGGGTGCCCGAGCACGACGGTGCCGAGAACATCAGCACGGTCGAGCACCACCGCTACGCATCCGGGACCCGCCTGGTCGCGCCTCCCGGCCGGTGGTCGGCGATGCGGCCGCGCGACCCCGAAGGATCCAGGGCGCTGCGCGCCGTCGACGAGAAGAAGGCGCAGGCCCTGATCGACGTCGCGGACGCCGCGCTCGCCGCCGACCTCATGCGGGTGCTGGACCCCGAGAGCGGGTACCCAGAGAAGGACGCCGCCCGCGACGAGCTGGCGGGACGGCTCCGCCCGCTCCTGTCGGAGATCACCGACGAGTCGCTCTGGAAGGGCGTCACGTTCCTGGTGTGGACGGCCGTCGAGTGCCGCGAGCGCGCGTTCGCCCTGCTGGAACGCCTGGCGCTGACCCCGCCGCTCCACCTGCGCCCGGCGCCCGCCTCCGCGGCACCCACCGTCCAGTCCGAGAAGTCCCCCGAGCCGGACGATCCGGGGCCTGAGTCCGCGTACGAGAGGATCGTCCACTTCACCCGTGCCGCCGTCGATGTGCCGTACGACAAGAAGATCGCGACATTCAACGCCCCCGCCGTCAAGGAGGTCGAGAACACGCTGGGCCGCCTCGGCGCCGCCGTCCTGGAGGCCGCGTGGGGCAACGGCGGCGGGCGCGCGCAACTTCTGGAACTGGCCGCCGTCCCCGAACTCCTCCGTACCGACGGCACCTGGCACGTCGCCCGGCTGCGCCCGGAGTACGGCCTCGGGCAGATCCGCTCGGGCAGCGGCCCCATCATGGCCGCCGCCGTCGCCGACTACGAGCAGGTGGGGCACGGGTACGCGGTCACGGCGCTCCTCTACACCCCAGACGGCCCCAACCCGCTCCTGTTCACCCGCAACCGCGCCGTCGAGCTGCGGACCTGCCGCGGCTGGGGCGACCCGGACCGGCTCCGGCGGGCGCTCGACCTGATCGCCGAGAACGGCCCGCCGCCCGTGGACCGGGAGGCGACCGTACGGGCGTTCGCCGAGGCCACCGGCCTGTCACCGGCCCAGTGCCTGATACTGCTGTCCACCTCGGCCCGCACGCTCTCCTGGCCGGACGGCTGGGCGCGGGGCCGCGTCGCCGTCTTCCGCAAGGGCGACGCCGCCCGCGCCCGCGAACTCGACCTGACCGAGATCGAACTGCGCATCGCCGCGCTCTCCCTCGAGGCGCTCACCACCACCGACGAGGCCGTCGAAGTCGTCGAGCTGCTCATGCCCGACGACCCCACCGACCTCTGGCGTATGGGCCCCGACCTGGACCGGGCGGTCACGTACTGGTCGGAACGCCACCCGAGGCTCACCCCGCTCACCACCGAGCAGTGGGTCACCCTCGCCTCCGGCGCCGAGGACGCCCTGGAGGCGCTGATCGCCCTGCTCGGCGAGCGTCCGTCCGTACCGCCGCTGGGTCACATCGCCCGCGCTGCGAGGCTCCTGGCCGACCGCCTGCCCAAGGACCACCCCGCCCGTACGACCGCCGCCGCCCGCCTGCGTGACCTGCACGAAAACGTCACCAGCCCGGACACGACCCTGCCCATGGCCGCCGGGGTCACCTCGGTCACCGCCCTGGAACGAGCCGCCGGAGCGACCGCGGCCCACCTCCCGGAGAGCAGGCTCGCCATCGGCGAAGCCCTCACCCTGGACCCCGCCGGAGACGGCTACCGCGTCCACCTCCGCCCGTCCCGCTGGTCCGACCTGGACGCGCTGGCCTCGGCCCTCCGCCGCGGCGGCGCCACCGATGTCGCCCTGGTCATGGAGGACCTACGCTTCCTCTGTTCGTCCGAGCCACTGGAGGCCGCGGCCCGGCTGGAGTGACGTTCCCGGAGGTGTGCGGGTGGTGGCAGGCGATCCAGTGGTCTGGGGGGGCTGCTGCGCACTGAGCAACGCGACCAAGGTGTGTCATGCAGCTCCCGCGTGGCCCGTTCCCGTTCGCGCGCCAGTGTCATCCGGTGCGGGGTCGGGCTGGTGGGTATGCCGCCAGGCGTCGAGGAAGTGGTCGTTGGCGACCATGACGGTGAGCGCGACCAGCAGGGTCTGGGCGACGCGGCCGTGGGCGAGCCGGTTCTTGGGGTCGCTGAGGTCGAGGTCTTGGCCTTTCAAGCGGCCGTTCAGTCCTTCGGTGTTGGCCCTGGCGGAGGAATATGTCCCATTCCAGGAGGGGCTGAGGTAGGGCAGGTCCCGACGGAACTTGTCCAGGTGGCCGAGATCGCTCGGGTGCAGGGTGATGGTCTGCTGTCGGCAGATCTTCGGCAGTTCGTCCGGCTTGTGGTCGGGTGTCGGGGGAAGGATGCGCGGCTTGGCTGCGGGGTGAGCGGCTCGCTGGCGGGCGTCGGTCAGATCCACTGGGCTGGCCGCTCGGGCTGGCGCTGATGGACGCGTTCGAAGCGGGGACAGGTCAGCGATGGGGAGGTGCCAGCGGCCGGGCACTGCCATCGGGTTGTGCGAGGAGGCTTGCCAGAGCGGCAGGGTCTTGAACAGCTGAGAACGGCGGGACCCCGTCGATGACGAGGGCTGGCACGCCTCGGATTCCCCTTTGGATGGCGCGGCGTTCGTCGGCCCGGACTTCACCACTGAACGCGTCACCGCTCAGGAGGTCGCCCACGCCGGCAGGATCGAGTCCGGCCTCGACGCCGAGCACCTGAAGCACGTCCGGGTCGGCGATGTTGCGGCCCTCGGTGTGATAGCCGTGAAGGAGGCGTTCCAGCATGGCGTCGGCACGGCCGCATGTGGCGGCCAACTGGATCAGGCGGTGGGCGTCGAAGGAGTTGACCGGCCGGGCCAGATGCAGGTTGAGTTCGAGTCCCTCGGCCGCGCCGAGCGCTTGGATGTGGGCCACCCGGGCGGCGGCTCGGGCCGGGTCGCTCTGGTATCCGGCGATCACCTGTGCCGCGGTCGGGCCGGGGACGGGGCTTCCGTCCGGGTCGAGTTCGAAGCTGCGCCAGACGATGCTTACGTCGTTTCGGCCTTCCATGGCGGTGGTCAGTCGTCTCTTGCCGATGTAGCACCAGGGGCACAGGACGTCCACGTAGACCTCGGCGGGCATGAGCGGATGGTCCTTTCAGTCGATGGCAGAGGGCGGGGTGGCTGGCCGCAGGGTCAGGGTCAGTACGGCGAGCGCGATGAGCAGCGGGATCGTGATGAGCGCATGGACGTGAAGGCTGTGCGCGAACGCATCCCGGGCGGTCTGAGCCAACGGGACGGCGAGGCTGTCGGGGAGTCCTTGAGCGGCCTGGAGTGCGGCGGGCAGCGTCTCGCGGGCGGTCTCGGCGGCCTTGGAGGGGACGCCGTCGGGGGTGTGGCCGACCATGTAGGTGCCGTAGACGCCGGTGGCGATGCTGCCGAGCACGGCGATGCCGAGCGCGCCGCCGAGTTCGGCGCCGGTCTCGGAGATCGCCGAGGCTGCCCCGGCTCGTTCGGGCGGCGCCGCGCCGACGACCAGGTTGGTTCCTAGGGCGCGTATTGGGTCGTGATCAATCTGTCGATTCGCCCTCGTGGTGAGGCCTGGACCGGTAGATCTTGTTCCGTGACGCGAGTGCAACTG
>NZ_JBEZDO010000073.1:0-6521 GCF_040648355.1 Nonomuraea sp. NPDC049152
GCGGCGTCTGGACCCTCGAGCCAACCACCGCCTGACGACAGGACGCCGATCCCACCCACGGCGGGCACAGACCAAGATCTTCAGTGATCTTCTAGCGGTCGCGGTGGTAGTGGCGTGCGGCACGGGCGCGGTTGCCGCACGCCACCGAGCACCACTCCTGGCGGGGGTGGCGCTTGACGAAATACAGCACGCACCTCGGGGCGGGACACACCCTGACCTGCGGGAGATCAGGGCCGGCGAAGAAGTCGATCGCGGCGTTGGCCAGGGCGGCCGCAAGGTGGTCGCCGTGCACCTCGAGGTGCTCCTCCGGCGTGTCCGACCACTCGAGGCGGCGGTGCATGGGGGCGGCGGCGCTGTTGACCAGCGCGAGCGCCTCGGGTAGCGGGGGTAGGGCTCCGGGATCCGCAGGGCTGGGCGGGTGGGGGGAGACGGCCTTGGCGAAGAGGGCGCGCACGGCCTGGCGGAGGGCGACCGTACTGACCCTGATCCGCTCGTCGGCGGTGAAGGTCGCGGTGTCGAGGTAGGGGGACAGGTCCTGGTCGCGGACCCAGGCGGTCAGGTCGTCGACGGTCGCGAAGGCGTCGGTGAGGCCGCTGCGGCGGGCTCGGATGGTACTGGCAAGTCGGAGCGCCAGCGGGTCGTCGTCCATGCTCTCCATTCTAACGGGTATGTCTCTGCAAAGGCGTGATAATATAACGGCCTTGTCGGAGATGTTCCGTTAGAAGGGTTTGTTGAATGATCAAGCCGGTGCAGGGGGATCCCAAGCTGGACAAGCTGCCGAACATGGTGCGGGTCATGGCGAACTCGCCTGCCGTGCTGGAGGGCTACCAGGGTCTGGCGCGGGCGCTGAAGAAGAGCACGCTGCCGCAGACCACCTTCGAGCGCATCGCGCTGACCGTGGGTGCGGCCAACGCCTGCTCGTACTGCGTCGCCGCGCACACCTACAGCGGCAAGACATCGGCGGGGCTCAGCGACGCCGACGTGGAGCTGGCCAAGCAGGGCAGCGCTGAGGACGCCAAGGAGGCCGCGGCGGTCGAGTTCGCCCGGGCGCTGACGGAGACGCGCGGCAACGCCGATCCGTCCGAGGCGCGGGCCGCAGGGTGGAGCGACGAGCAGATCCTGGAGATCATCGCGCTGGTGGCCCTGCAGACGATGACGAACTATGTCAACAAGGTGGCGGAGACCGAGAACGACTGGCCGGCGGCATGACGATCGCGCGCCTAGGCGCCGGTCGGGCCGAGGGTGCCGGTCGGAAAGAGGGTGCCGGTAGGAAAGAGGGTGCGGGCCGAACGGAGGGCGCCGGTCGGCTGGAGGGCGGCGGGTGGGCGGCCAGAGTCGGGCGGATGCGGCCTGTGGAGGTGACGCTGGTGCTGCTCGCGCCGCTGGCGGTCGTGCAGGCGGTGGCCGGGGAGCCCACGCTTGCACCTCCGCTCGCCGCCTCGGCCGCGCTCATCGCCGTCGCCCCCGGCACCCCGGCGGCTCGCCCGCTCACCGTGCTGCTCGCCCACCTCATGGCGGCCGCGGCAGGGCTCGGTGCGGCGTTCGTCGCCGGGCCTGGCACACCTGCCGCGATGCTGGCGGTGGGGGTGGGGGTCGTGGCGATGCTGGTCACCGGCACCTTCCACGCCCCCGCCGCGGCGTCGGCCGCGCTGCTGGGCGTGACCGGCCAGCTGGTCCCCGCCCTCGCCCTGGCGGCCGGTGCGGCCATCCTCGCCGTCCTGGCCACCGTCCCGCGCCTGGCCCGCCCTCGCCGTACGGGTTGACCCCCGAAAGGTCAGATCACCAGCTCCCCGATCTGTCGTGGACAGACCGAAACACCGCCTCGAAGAGCTTGGCGGTCGCCCACGGGGAGGTCGAAAGGCACTGGGCGACGGTGTGCTCGATCATGACCGGCGACACCTCGTTGAGGTGGGTGGCGAACCAGAGCTGCGCCTGCCCGGTGAACCACTTGGGGCGGTCGGTCCGGAAGGCTTGGAGAGTGGCCTGCAGGGCCGCCTCCGGCACGCCTTCGGGCTTGTCGTCGGTCAGCTTGAGGTAGGGCAGGACGGCGGAGACGAGAGCGGCACCGGCGATGCGGTCCTCCCCGTACCGGGCCAGGTAACGGGCGATCTCGGCGCCGCCCGCCGAGTGCCCGACCAGGATGACCTCGTTCAGGTCGAGGTGCTCCAGGAGCGCCGCCAGATCATCGGCGCTGGTGTTCAGGTCGTACCCGGTCGAGGGGCGGTCCGAGCGGCCATGACCGCGACGGTCGAGCATCACGCAGCGGTAACCGTCTCGACGAAGAAGGGGACCTGGTACTCCCACATGTCGCTGTTCAGGACCCAGCTGGCGACCAACACGATGGGCTGGCCCTGCCCGTAGTCCTCGTACGCCAGGCGGGTCCCGTCGGTTGTCTCGAAGAACATTTCCCAATGGCCCCATTGTTTTCGAGACGTGCGACGAGGGCGATTACGTGTGGAGTAATGCGGGTGCCTACTTTGGGCGGGCCTCACGCCGACCCGCAGAGCCTCGGCCACCCCCTGGGGCGCTCCAGATCTGCCTGTGACGGAGCGCCCGAAAGGCGGGCGAATGTGGGTGGTCGGCAACCACGCAGAGCCTGGTCGGTCACGAATCATGGAGCCGCGGCGGCTGCCCATCCCGGTCCGCCCAGCGAACACCACAGAGGCACGTAGCCAAGCCGGAGCGTCTCCAGGCCAGGCCATACGCGCCTTTGGGGCAACGGCCTGCCTGGACGGCTCAGACGCCAGGTCAGGCGCCGTCGATCAGGCGGATGGCGATGGCCGGGCTGAACTGGCCGGCGGGCGTGTTCGGCGCGATGCCGCAGTTGCCGTCGGAGTCGCCGGGGATCTTCACCCACAGCAGCATCTCGGTGCCACCGCCACCACCGAGTTGGGTGGGGGCGCCGAGCTTGCGGCCGGCCGGGTTGCACCACTGGCCATTGGAGCCGTTGCCGTTGCGACTGGTGTCGATCACCCACTTCGCGCCGCCACCCAGAGACGAATTGACCGAGGAGGCGTAAGTGGCCGACTGGGCGGTCGGGTAGTAGTTGGAGACGTTCACCGCGAAGCCATGGACGTTGCCGACGCCCGCGTTCTTGAGCCGCGTCGCCATCGTCCCGGCCGCTACCCAGCCGGCGTTGCCGGCATCGAGGTAGGCCCAGGGGTTGGGGGCCTTGTCGCGGAACTGCTGGGTGGCGTACGTCAGCATGCGGTTGCGCGCCTGGATGGCGGCGTCGTTCATGCAGCCGAAGTCGCCGAGAGAATCGGGCTCGATGATGACGACCGCGGGGCGGTCGCCGATGCCGGAGGCGAACGCGGAGATCCACGTCTTGTACGCAGGCTCGCTGCCGGCCCCGCCACCGGAGTGCCCTCCGCAGGCGTCGCGGCCCGGGATGTTGTACGCCACGAGGACCGGGAGCTTGTCGGCGGAGTCCGCGGCGGTCACGTACGTGGAGACGGCGGCGCGGACGTCGCCGCTCCAGCCGCCGAACCAGCGGGCCATCGGCTTGGACGAGATGGACGACTTGATGCGCGCCGCCCGGGAGTCACCGGTGTTGTCCCGCACCCAGTTCGCCGGGTTGGAGCCCGGGTCGACGTAGAAGCCGTTGGTCATGGCGACCGGCCCGGATCCCGGCTGCTCGGGCTTCGGCGAGGTGGTCGGCGTGGGCGACGGCTTCGGAGAAGTGGTAGCCGTGGGCGACGGGGACGGCGATGACGTCCTCTCGGTCAGCGAGACGTTGTCCAGGTAGAAGCCGAAGCCGGCGTTCTTGCCGAGCTGGAATGACACCTGCCCGGCCGACGTGCTGAGGCTGGAGGTGAAGGGGAAGCTGAAGCGCTTGCTCGTCGTGGTGAGCGAGATCGTCTTGTTCAGGGTGTTGGTGTACGGGGAGTCCGCGAGCTGCACGGTGGTGACCGCGGTGACCGGGGCGGAGGCCGAGGCGTCGAACGAGAGCGTGTACGCCTTGCCCTTGATCAGGGAGATGTCGTTCTGGGCCACCATGGCGTCCCACGGGTTGGCGGTGCCGCCCGCCACGGTGACGCGCAGCCGCTCTGCGTCCACGGCCATCGAGGTGTTCGCCGAGTTCCACCAGGGCGCGGTGCCGCCGGTGAACGTGCCGTTGACCACCAGCTGGGGCGCCGCGGCGGCGGGCGCTGCGGCCACCACCGATAACGCTGTCACCGCCGAGACCGTGATCGCCATCACGCGGGTTAACGATCGCACGTAATGCGTCCCTTCTAGGCATCCAAAACCACGTGGGTGATCCAATCTCACAGAGATTCGCCGCTTTCGTGACCATTTGCGAGAAACCGGAGCGATGGGTGAAGGAGGCTGTCCATGCTCATCTCGTCGTAGGAGGCGCGCAGCGCCGGCTCCTGGCTGGTTCCTCGTTGATCAGGGGCCTTCGGCCGTACAGCACCACGAGCTGGACGGCCGGGGCGAGTGCGGCGAGCAACGCCACGAGTACGCACGCGCCTCACCACCCGGCGGCGACCAGCGGACTGATCGATTGCGGGAAGTAGATGTTGCTCACGGCCACGGCGCAACATCGCAGCCAGTCTCGGGACCAGTCGGCGACCCGCCCGCGACGTACGCCACGGGTCTGGTCACCCGGGCTCGCGACGGACGGCAGGTCCCGTACCGCCGCAGCTCTCTCGGCGACCAGCTGGCCGACCGGCACCCGCCATACCAGACCGCGCCCCTTGACATGCGATGCCGTCAGCAGGCCGGCTCCGCCGAGCCCGCCTGGCGGGAAGGCCCAGACGTAGCCGACGGCGGCCAGGCGCTGGTTTCACCTTGCGGTGGTGGACGACCAGGCAAGGCCGCCGCCGCCAGCTACGACCCCGACTGGCGAGTTCGAGGTCACACCCGAATTACCTGACCGGTCCTCTAGCAGTCGCCGAGGTTGCCGCTGACCTTGTTGTAGTAGCGGGTTCCCTTGTAGTAGATCTTCAGACCGCAGACGTAATGCCACTTGCCACCGACCCACGTACGAGTCCCGCCACGGGCGATCTCCTTGTAGCCGGAGTCACTACCGGTCTGGTGCACGTTGGCCTTGACCCGTCCGGCGCAGCCGTTGTGCACCTTGAGGATCTTGTCGCTGCCCTTGATGGTGATCTTGTGGGTTACGCATCGCAGACGTGAGTCGGCCGCGTTCGCCGCGGGGACACTGACAAGCGTCGTCGCCATCCCGGCGATCAGGGCGGCGACGAACAGCTTCGTACGCATAACTCTCCCTTAGTCGGTTCTTGGGGCAAACCCCCCAGGCACCGTGAGAGGCTAGCAGTGAAGAGCGAGTAATCAAGAGTCATGCGGATAGTAAAGACCCGGCGGTCTGCTGGTAGGCCTCGCGGACGATCGCCTGCGTCGCCGCCCGCCGCATCCGTCGGTCGAACGCAGGCTGGTGGCGGCCTCGGCCGATCCGGTTCGCGTCGGCCGGTAACGGCAGCAGGCAGAGAAAGCCTGTCTCAGCCGGAGTTGAGCCGGATTCGTGGAAGGCCCATCGCGTTGGGGAAAGGGATGGCGTCCCCGTCGACGATTCGCTGGATGAGGGGATGAAGGCATTCGGTGAGCCGGCTGATCCCCTCCGTTCCGAGGGCGGCCAGGGCGGGCTTGGCGAGCTCCTCGGTCGTGGCCTCGACCGCGTCACGCCTGCGGCGCCCTTCGGCGCTGAGGGTTCCGTCAGCGGCGAGCCAGCCGCGATCACGCAGACGTTCCGTGGCCGCGGCCCACTCCTTTTCGGTCCAGCCGCGGTAATCGCGTTGCTGCTGCGGGGCCACGCCCATCGCCACCGACACCACGTTTGCCTCACACCCGTCCAGCCCGGCCGCCAGCAGCGCCGCGATGTGCCCATCACCGCGGAACTCTCGTAGAGCGGTCGCCGCCCACCACAGCTCTAGATGCGGCTCGGCGGGGACGGGCAGCACGGCATGCGCGGCAAACAGGGTCCGTCCTGCGCGCGGGGAGGCTTCGACCGCGCGGCGGGCGAGTGCGGCGGCCTCGGCGGTCAGCGGGGCGGCGACGAGATCGCCGAGCAGGCGTCGGAGCGACTGATCGACCACCTTGAGCCGGGCGTTCAAAGCGGCCTCAGGCGAGCAGAACACCCAGGCGTCGGGGAGGGCGCGGGCAACCCGCGCAGGGGCGAAGTTGTAGAAGGATGCGGTCACCACGTCAGCGGAGACGGCCCCGAGTACGGCCGAACGAGTGGCGAAGTAGCCCATCCAAAAGCCTTTGAGTCCCGCCGCGGAGTAGACCGCCTCGGTCTCTGGGGCAAAGTACACGATCGCGTGATAACCCTCGAGTCGACGCCAGATCTCCTCCACGGCGTCAGGCTACAGGCTGAGCAATCGTCATGATCGTGCGATCTGGAACGCGTTCGAGGGTGCACATCGCGCCATGGTTCGCACGAGAAGGGCTCAGTGTTCCCCTGGGATCGCTGTCCGAGACAGGCACCTACCAGACGGTGTCAGCACATCGAGGGGATGCAGGTGTAGGGATTCTCGGGCGGGGTCCAATACGGCGGG
>NZ_JBEZDO010000074.1:0-5784 GCF_040648355.1 Nonomuraea sp. NPDC049152
GTCTGGAATCGCCAGCAGCTGTCCAACCAGCTGCGTTCTCTGCTGCGCGAGTACTTCCCTGCGGCGCTGAAGGCCTTCCAGGTCAAGAACATCGGCCTGACCTCGCGCGAGGCTCGCACCGTCCTCCAGGCGGCGCCTACGCCGGCCGCTGCCGCCAAGCTCACCAGCCGCCGACTCCACTCGCTCCTGCGCGCCGCCGGCCGCCAGCGCAACATCGAGACGTGGGCGGACAACCTCCAAGCCCACTTCCGTGAACAACACCTTCGCCAGCTCCCAGCCGTTGAGGAAGCCCTCGGCCGCCAGGCCCAGGCCATCTTGCTGCAGCTGGACGCGGCCTGCCGCGCCGCCGACGAACTCGCGGAGGCCACCAGCGAGGCCTTCGGCCAGCACCCGGACGCCGCCATCATCACCAGCTTCCCGGGCTTGGCCGACCTCACCGGCGCCCGCGTACTCGCCGAACTCGGCGACGATCGCACCCGCTTCGCCGACGCCCGCCCGCTGAAGGCCTACGCCGGATCGGCGCCGATCACCCGTGCCTCAGGCAAAAGCCTGGTCGTCCACCACCGCAAGGTGAAGAACCAGCGCCTGGCCGCCGCCGGCTACGTCTGGGCCTTCGCTTCCCTACGAGCACCTGGCCCCCGTGCTCACTACGACCACCGACGCGCCCAAGGCGACCGGCATTCCAGCGCCCTGCGCAACACCTTCAACCGCATGCTCGGCTGCCTGCACCACTGCCTCCAGAAGGGCGTGCCCTACAACGAGAACGTTGCCTTCCGCCCACGCGAAGCAGCCGCAGCTTGACGACTTAGGCAGATCGGACGTCTCTGTGGTCAGTACAGCTAGGGCGTCTTGATGCTGTTGGTTTGTTATCGGCTGTAGATGCCCTCCTCTCCGTCATACAGGCGCGCCGTGAACTCCTCCTCCATGAACCATTTGGTCCGGTAGAGGTAAGAGAAGGGTGTGAGCATGATCAAGGTTCTTCTCTCGCTGGCACTCTTAGGTGTTACCCCGGTTCCCGGAGCACCTCCCCCGGTTCCCGGAGCACCTCCCCCGGTTCCCGGAGGATCTCCTTCCTCTGCCGGGGGAACGGTGACGCTGCTGACCGGGGACAAGGTCGTGGTGAGCGGCTCCGGCCATCGCGTCGAGCCCGCGCAGGGCAGGCAGGTCCGCTTCACGGTCGGCAAACGTGACGGCCACCTGATCGTCATCCCGTCCGACGCCGCACCGCTGATCGCCCGCGGCGTCCTCGATGAGCGGCTCTTCGACGTGACCGGTCTGCTCGCCTCCAGGTACGGCGACGCCGACCGTCTCGACATCCCGATCATCACCCAGTCGAGCCTCCCTGCGGGAGCCAGGCAGGCTCGCGGCTTCGTTGATCTCGGCTTGATCGCGGGCGGCATCCGCAAGGACACCGCCGCCCAGACGTGGAAGCAACTCACCTCGGCCCGCGCGCTGCCGAGCAAGATCTGGCTGGACGCACTGGTCCCGTACACGCTCGACCAGAGCGTCAAGCAGATCGGCGCGCCCCAGGTCTGGCAGAAGGGGCTGACCGGCAAGGGCGTCACCGTGGCCGTGCTCGACAGCGGCTACGACGCCACCCACCCCGATCTCAAGGACGTGGTGACCAAGTCGAAGAACTTCACCGACGAGCCCGACGGCGACGACCTCGGCCACGGCACCCATGTGGCCTCGATCGTCGCCGGGGCCGGGCAGAAGTACCGCGGCGTGGCCCCCGAGGCCGGCCTCGCCGTCGGGAAGGTCGGCAACCGGGTCGGGGCCTCGTTCTCGGCGATCCTCGCCGGGATGGTGTGGGCCGCCGGGGAGGCCGGGGCCAAGGTGGTCAACATGAGCCTCGGCGCTCAGGACACTCCCGGCCTCGACCCGCTCGAGCTGGCCGTGAACACGCTGTCGGCCACCAAGGGCACGCTCTTTGTGGTCGCCGCGGGCAACAACGGCAAGTCCGGCACTGTGAACTCGCCGGGCAGCGCGGACGCGGCGCTCACTGTGGGGGCGGTGGACCGCGACGACCAGCTGGCCGCCTTCTCCAGCCGCGGCCCGCGCTCGTTCGACCACGCGGTCAAGCCGGACATCACCGCGCCTGGAACTGACATCATGGCCGCCAAACTCGGCGGGGGCCACATCGCGCACAGCGGGACCTCGATGGGGACGCCGCACGTCGCGGGGGCCGCTGCCATCATTGCCCAGCAGCATCCCGACTGGAACGGCGAGCGGATCAAGGCGGCGCTGGTCGAATCGGCCAAGCCCAGCGCAGGCAGCGGCGTCCTGGACCAGGGCGGCGGGCGCGTCGACCTGGTCGCCGCCACCGAGCGCACGATCGTGGCCGAGCCCGTCAGCGTCTCCTCCGCCCACCTGTGGGGCGAGCCCGGTGACCGGGTGACCACGAAGACGGTCACCTATCACAACGCCACCGACAGCCCGGTCACGCTGGATCTGAAGGCCGAGGGCGAGGTGCTGAAGCTGCCGGTGAGCAGGCTTGAGGTGCCCGCGCGCGGGCAGGCCAGGCTCACGCTGACTCTCGACGCCACCGGGAAGGCGCCGGGCGACTACCCGGGCGTTGTCACCGCCACGGCGGGCGGGCAGACCGTGCGGACGCTCGCGAACGCCTGGGTCGAGCCCGAGTCCTACGACCTCACCATCAACGCCGTGGGCTCCGACGGAGCACCCTCCAGCGGCTTCGGCGTGATCTACAACCTGGCGACCGGCGAGGAGCGCTGGCTGGACATCGACGAGAGCGGTCTGAAGACGCGCCTGACCAAGGGCGAGTGGAACGTCTACGCGAGCCTGGGCGAGCCTGGTCTGGACACCCTCGCGCACCGCCCGGTGAGCGTGGTCGACCATGAGGTCAAGCTCACCCTGGACGCCCGCGAAGGCAAGGAGATCCGCTTCACGCTCGACGATCCCGCAGCCGTGCAGGCAGACACCATAGAGCAGCGGCTGTCCAACGGCGCCTGGTCCATCACCATTCTGCCCTTCGAGTCGCCCGGCACGCGCTATCAGCTCCTTCCCATCCGGCAGGCGGGCCTGTCGTACATGAGCAGGAGCGTCTGGTCCAGGCCGGGCCACCGCTACGACCTCGTCGACAGCCGCGAAGGCGGCCTGCCCGAGGACCCGGGCTACGCCGGGCGGGTCAAGGAGCTGACCCGGACCTCCGCGACCTACCAGGCGACGGGAACGGCGCAGAACGCGGAGGTCCTCGTGGGCGTGCAGGCCTCCAAGGACGACTCGGCGTGGGCCATCGTTCCTGTCGGCGTGCCGCTGCCCGGCACCCTCACCCACCACCGCAACCCCGGCCTGCAGTGGATGTCCCTCGTCAGGAACGGCGCCTGGCAGATCAGCTCCGAGGTCGCGCCCCAGGCTCCCCGAGAGGTGTGGAACGGCGCGGTGGCCGGTCCGTCGTTCGCCACGCCCGGCGGCAGACGTACCGGAGACGAACTGTTCTTCAGCGCGGCGCGGCTGTTCGCCGACGGAGGGGCGGGGCGCACCGGCATGGACTCGGCCGCCATCGGCGAGCTGGTGTTGGCCCGTGAGGGCACGGTCGTGATGCGGGCTCCGCTCGCCGAGTGCTCTCTCGAAGAGGGTTGCGCGCTCACCGCCGCGCTGCCGCCCGAGCCCGCCGCCTACACGCTGACCGCCACCGCCAGGCGGCCCGGCGCGCTGTCCACCGCGGTGGAGTCGGTGTGGTCGTTCCGCTCGCAGCACACGGACAAGCAGGGGCTGCCGCTGATGGCAGTCCGCTTCGCGCCCGCCGGGCTCGACGAGGCCAACCGGGCGCGTCCGGGCTCGGTGACCAGGGTGCCGATCCGGGTCGAGCGCGATCCGGGAGCGCCGGAGTCGGCCGTGCGCAAGCTCGCGCTGGAGGTCTCCACCGACGACGGCGCGACGTGGCGGGCGGTGCCCGTCGTTCGCACCGGCAAGGGCTGGATCGCGCTGGTGACCAATCCGCACGCGGGCCATGTCTCGCTCCGCGCGACGGCCGACGACCGCTCGGGGGCGGGCGTCGTCCAGACGATCACCCGCGCCTGGGCGGTCGGCGGGTGAAGACTCTCACCTAGGCGAAGCCGCCCAGGTAGGCCTCCTTCACCCGGGCGTCCTCGAGCAGCCGCGCGGGGACGCCCTCGGTGACGATCTCGGGTCCGGCCGAGATACGGCCAGAAGCGGCCACGAGCCGATCATGTTCGTAATCTCGGAAGGGGACTGGAGCCTCTCCGAGGCCCTGGGACGCGGAATCTCGGAAGTCCAGCCTGGAGATGACTTCCGAGATTGGCTGATCTCGGAAGTACGGAGAAGACGGCCGGACGGTCGGATCATCAGAGCCCTCCCGCCCGCGACCGCAGCGGCATCGGCGAGCTGGCGTCCCTCATCGGCGTGCTGAGCGTTCTGGACGGCGACGCCCACGCAGCAGCTGGCCGCCGAGTAGGACCGCGCAGGACCCGACGGTCAGCAGCCCGCCGGCGAGGAAGGTGCTCCGTACATCGGCGAGCGGCAGGACCAGTCCCCCAAGCGCGGCACCCGCCGCGATGCCGGCGTTGTAGGCACCGGAGTTCGCTGCGAGAGCGATGTCCGTGCGGCCCGGGGCGCAGTGCAGCATCGCGTTCTGCGTGGTCATGAACACCGGCCCGAGCGCACCGCCCATCAATATCAGGAACACCACCGCCGCCACCGGATGAGCGCCGAACGCGTACAAGCCGAGCATCCCCACCGCCTGCGTCGCCACGACGGTGGCCAGCGCGGACTGCGGAAAGCGGTCCAGAAACGCCCCGGTGATGCCCACCCCAGCCAGACACGCGACACCGGAAACCACGAACAGGACGCTGACCGTGCTCGGGGAGAACCCGCTCACGTCACCCAGGAACGTCACGATGTAGGTGTATCCCGTGAACGCCCCGGCGGCGGACAAGGTCCCGGCCGCCAGCACCGTCCCGAACCGCTGCACGTCGGGATCGGTCGCGTAGGCGGCGGGCTCTTCTTCCGGACGCGAAGTCGGCAGCAGAACGGCGATCGTCACCAGAGAGACAAGCCCCAGAGCCGCCAGCATGGCGATGGGCACCTGCCAGGCACTCTGCTGGCCCAGCCAGGTCCCAGCAGGAACACCAAACACGAGGGCGAGCGAACCAGCCACGGACAGCGCCCCGACCACACGCCCCCGAACCTCGGGCTCGAACTGGCCCACCGCGACCGGCCCCATTACGGCCCAGAACAGCGCCTGGGCGAGCGCGGTCAGCAGCCGCGCCACGAGGAGCAGCCAGTAAGAGGGGGCCAGCGCGGCAACAAGACTGGACACCACGAGCGCGGCCAGCAGTCCCGTGAGCACATAACGTCGGGGCACGGCCCGCACGACGTGGGCAATCGGCACAGAGGCGATGGCCACCGTCACGCCGTAACCGGTGACCAGGAGACCCACCGCGGACAGGGACACCCGTAGGTCTTCGGACATGAGCCTCAGGAGGCCGACCGGCAGGTTCTCCGCGGTGTTGAAGGTGAGGGCGGCCAGCATCAGGGCCCCGAGCACCGCCAGCCTGTGCCATGGAGCCGGTTGCCGCGTGATCGTACTGTCTGTTCCTGTCCTCGCGCGTTGTACCTGCTCAGTGGCACCGTCCATGCAGGTACCCCACCAGGCGCACCAGTCCCGCCGCAACCGGATTCATCCGCGGAACTCTCGCCACAAGTATCAGAGTGCGTTACGCGAGCCTCTGCCCGTGATGCCGCAGTGTGATCGAGGGGATTTGTAGCGTTACCGCCAATAGGCGGGTCCGGGTGTGCTGG
>NZ_JBEZDO010000075.1:0-5700 GCF_040648355.1 Nonomuraea sp. NPDC049152
GCTACCTCGCCGGCCTCCATCTGCGCGCCTCAATGATCTGGGTCAAGCACCTCACCCGGACCACCACTTGATCACGACTCGATACGCGCCCTAGTGCCGTAACCCGAGAGCGCCGGAGGCGTCG
The DNA here is from genome assembly GCF_040648355.1 of Nonomuraea sp. NPDC049152. Classification (NCBI taxonomy): domain Bacteria; kingdom Bacillati; phylum Actinomycetota; class Actinomycetes; order Streptosporangiales; family Streptosporangiaceae; genus Nonomuraea; species Nonomuraea sp. NPDC049152. The sequence goes on from NZ_JBEZDO010000075.1 coordinate 125, forward strand.
CGGACGTGGGCCGCGGCCCACCGGCCGTTGTAGGCGGCCGAGTCGGTCCACGGGAATCCGAGGTAGTCGCCGGCGAGCACGATGCGCGAGTGCGCCGGAAGCTCCGTGCGGTAGCGACGGACGAGCGCGGCGCGCCCGGCCTGCGTCGTCGGCATGGCCTGGTCCCAGCGCACCACATGGGTGCCGATCACCCGCTGCTGGATGCCGGGCAGGTGCTCGCCCAGCAGTCGTAGCCCCGCGGCGGCGACCTCGTCGTCGTGCGCATCGCGAAGCCTGGCGGCAAGGTCGGGCGCGAGCATCCCCGTCACAAGGTCGCGACCGGCGGTCCGCGGCGCCGGTGTCCCGGTGCGCGAGGCCACCGCCAGCGCGGCCAGCCCGGACGACTCGGGAGGGAATAGCACTCCGTAGGCGCCACCGAGCTCGGATCGACGCAGCGGACTGTCCAGGGCATATCCGATGAGGAGTCCGGGGCTGTACTCGGTGGCCAGGAGCTGGGCCTCCACCGGCTCCACAGCCGGCAGCATCGCCGCGGTGGCCGCGGCGCCGGCGGTGATGATCACCACGGGAGCCGGCAGCTGCCCGGCCGGCGTACTCACCACCACCTGGTCATCGTCGGCGCGGACCTCGCTGACCGGGGTGCGGTAGGTGACGGGCACCCGCTCGGCCAGAGCGGCGGTCAGGGCGCCGAGGCCGCCGCGCAGGCTTACCACCGACCCGCCGCGCCCGTACATGCTCGTAAGCGCGGCTGCGAGCACGGCTGAGTTCTGGGCCATCGTCTGGAAGTAGAAGCCGTGGACGGCCGGCACGAGCACGCGGTCGACCAGCCCGGCCGGCAGGTGGTCCGCCGCCCACTGGTCCGCGCCGATGGCGTCGAACTCGGCCCAGGCGGCCAGATCGTCAGGGGGCAGCCTGCTGGCCAGTTCACGCGCCTGGCGCAGGCTCGCCAGCGCTGCCGTCGCCTGCCGGACGGGGAGCACTCCGGCGGTGAACAGGGTGAGCGGGTTGCGGGCGTCCATCGTGTAGGTGCCGTGGCCGTCCACCACGAGGGTGCGGGAGCTGGTGCGGCATAACCGGCTGGTCAGCCCGAGGTCCCTGATCAGCGCGGGCACGGTACGGTAGCCGGTGCTCAGGAACTGGGCGCCGCGCTCCATCGTCATCCCGGCCATGGCGTGGGAGGACATCCGGCCGCCGGGAGCCGCGCCGGCCTCCAGGACGGTGACGTTCAGGCCCGCCCCGGCCAGATCGTAGGCGGCGGCCAACCCGGCCAGCCCTGCCCCGACGACGAGCACGTCGGCGCCCTGTCCGCGAGTCATGATCGCGCCTCCGGACGGTCCTGCAGCAGCAGCCGCAGCACCGACTCGATGTAGCCGGTCAGGCCGCCGGCTCGGACGATCGGCAGCGTTTCCGGCAGCCGAGCCACGAACTCGCAGTGTCCGAGATAGGCGGTGTAGCACAGGGTCGCCCGCTGGATCGCCTCGCTGTTGCCGAATCCGAGCTGCTCGAACAACCCGGTCAGGTACGCGATCCGGCGCTGCATCACCCGCCGCAGCACCGGCGACACCAGCGGATGGTCGGCCACCGCCCACAGGCTGATCTCCACCTGGTCGTGGCCGGCGCCTTCGGCGGCGTGGACGAGCAGGGTCCTCAGCCGGGTGACGGGGTCGGGCTCGACGTCGAGCGCGAACAGCTTCGCCTCGGTCGCTCGCAGCTCCCACTCCCTGAGCACGGCTGTCAGCAGCGCCTCGCGGTGGGGAAAGTGCGCGTAGAAGCTGCCCTTCGTCGCGCCCAGCCGTACGGCGAGCGGCTCCACCGCCACCGCGGACAGGCCGCCTTCACCCAGCGCCTTGGTCGCCACCGCGATCCAGTCATCGGCCGATAGCCGAGCACGTTTCACAGCCATGAGCATACGCTACCGTATCAATACGCCACCGTATGAAGGGCAAAGGACATGCTGAACGTCCAGCACCGAGTGATCCATGCCTCCGCGGCCGAGGTTGGGGCCATCATCGACCGGGTGACCAGCCCCGACGAGAGCGTCTGGCCGGCCGCGGCCTGGCCGCCCCTCGTCCTCGACCGAGGCCTCGTCCCCGGCTCGCGCGGCGGTCACGGCCCGATCCGCTACCACCTCACCGAGTACAAGCCGGGCCGCCGCATCCTGTTCGCCTTCGAGCCACACAGCGGTCTCGACGGCCATCACGAGCTGACCATCACCCCCGAAGGACCCGACAGGTGCCGCTTGACCCACACCATCGACAGCGCCACCAGGGGTCGGATGCGAATCTTGTGGCCGACGATGGTCCGCTGGCTGCACGAAGCGCTGATGCGCGACCTGCTCGACAACGCCGAACGCGCCGCCACCGGGCGGCTCAGCGGCCCGCCCGCACGCTGGTCGCCGTGGGTTCGCCTGCTGCGGCGCACACACGGAGCCAAGCGCTAGGGGGCGAGTTCGGCGTGGGGCTTGCCCTTGCGCCCGGGGTGGCCGCGACCAGCAGGGTGGCGTCCCAGAGGCGGCCGGCCGCCTCCCCGAGAGATACGAGGACCGGCCCGAAGAAGGCGACACCAGAAGCGCAGGTCGAGCTCGTCGGTGTAGCTAGCCGACCGCGCCGTGGATCTGCAGAGCGGCACGGGCCGCCAAAGAGGCGGCGTCACCGGCGGCGTCCGCGGCACTCGATGTCGGGAGACGTCAACCGTTGAGCGCACGCCAGGAGGAGATGCGCACCGACGCCGGAGACAGGTGGAATGATCACAACCTGGTCTTCGCCTCCGGGGTGGGCACGCCGCTCGACGCACATAACGTCAGGCGCTCCTACCGCGCGATCCTCAAGAAGGCAGGGCTGGACCAGAAGGAGTGGACCCCTCGGGTGACGCGGCACAGTTCGTCTCGCTGCTCTCGGACTCGAGCGTCCCCCTGGAGAACATCTCCCGACTGGTGGGCCACAGCAACACGACGGTCACTGAGACCGTGTACCGCAAGCAGCTCCGTCCGGTGCTTCTGGAGGGGGCTGCGGCTATGGACCGGATCTTCCCGAGGGACTCATCCTCGCGGGAGGATCTGACGAAGTAAGACGATCTAGCCCTCATCCACGCTTGCCCCAAAGGACTGTCCATGCAGCGTTACCGCAGCCTCTAGCTGATGCCCCTGATCGTCGGATGGCTTAATTCTGGGAGGCTGCGCGGTTCTCGCTGAAGCGCCAGGCCCAAACAACGCAGTGACCTTCGTTGTGCTGCTATCAACGTTGGTGTTGGCGTGCCTGATCACCGCCGCGGTGATGATTGTGGCCGAGCGCTGGCCACGGTGAGCGATAGTCACTCAGTTAGTCACTCGGAAGATCAAAAAGGCCGTCTCTGCGAGCCAGAGACGGCCTTTGACCTGGGTGGAGCTGAGGGGATTCGAACCCCTGGCCCCTTCGACGCGAACTGCGGGCGCACCCATGACAACAGCCCTGTCACGCAGATCGGCCGCCGCGGCGCTGGCCCAGCCCGTGAGCTGATCGGATCGCTCGCCGTCCTGCGGCTTACACCGTATTCGCTTGGTTGCCTATCGGGACGTTCCTCAACCTGCTCGGCCCGGCGTCCGCGCCTGTGGACCGGCCACGCCGAGCTCAGCGAGCTCGGCGTGGCACGGTTCGCGCTCTCCCTGGTGCACGACCGGAAGGAGTCCACTCGCACGGCGTACGGGTCCGGGGTGCCCGGCCCCGTCTACTGAGTCGGCTTGGCCTCGTCAGCCGACCCGGTCTGCCCGCCGCAGAACACCTCCTTGACGAGCCCGTCCAGCAGCTTCTGGAAATCCTTTGCCGGGCCCCTGGTGGCCTCGTCCACCCAGGTCACCGAGCCGGTCATGGTCGTACTGCCGTCGGGCGAGCTGTACATCAGCGCCCCGTAGCCGTGCGGGGGGCTGCCGTTGTGCTGGTAGACGGTGCCGCAGTTCGAGCCCAGGTCCTGCACGAACAGCCCGAGGCCGTAGCCCATCTTCGGGTGCGGCTCACGCATCTCGGCCAGCAGCGTGGCCGGCAGGAGCTTGCCGCCGTTCAGCGCGGAGAAGAACGTGTGGAGATCCTGGGTGGTCGAGATCAGGTCACCGGCGCCGGCCAGCAGCGAGAGGTTCTGGCGGGAGACGTCGACCGTCTTCCACTGGCCGGCGTCCTGGTAGCGGTAGTAGCCGTGGGCGTGCGGCCCGGGCAGCTGCGTCCGGTTGCCCGGCACCACGGTGCCCGACATCCCGAGCGGCCGCAGGATCCGCCGCTGCATCTCCTCGGCGTAGGAGCGGCCGGTGACCTTCTCGATCAGCAGCAGGGCCAGCGTGTAGTTGGTGTTGGAGTAGTTCTGGTCCGTCCCCGGCTCGAACCGCGCCGGCTTGGACAACGCCAGCCGTACCAGCTCCTGCGGCCGGTAGCTGCGGAAGCGGTTGTCCAGCCACTGGTTGCCGGTGGCGGGGATCCCCGGCTCGAACCTCCCGTTGTCGTAGTACTCGCCGGTGTAGTTGAACAACCCGCTGGTGTGCTGCAGCATCATCCGCACCGTGATCCGCCGGTCCAGCCCGAGCTCGGGCAGGTAGCCGGCCACCGAGGCGTCCAGCCCGATCTTGCCCTCGGCCACCAGCTGCAGCACTAGGGTCGCGGTAAAGGGCTTGATGACGCTGCCCGTCCAGAACCGCCCGTTCGTCGGCGGCTTGGCGGCCTGGCCCAGCTTGCGCACCCCGGCGCTGCCGACCCACTCGCCCCGCTGATCGTTCACGCGCAGCTGCACCCCGGCGAAACCGGCATCGACGAACGCCTGCATGGCCTTCTGCAACTCCGGGCGATCCTGCCCGGCAGCGGCCTTCGACACGGCCCCGCTGTCCGCTGCGGCCACCCCGGGTGCAGCCGCCCCGGCCAGCAGCGCGGCCGCCAGCGCCGTGACCGCCACTCGCCGCAAGACCTTGCCGCGCAGCCTGGTCGCCGTGATCGCTGGTGGGGATTGGGTTTCCATTGTTCCTCGTCTCTGGTGTCGCGCTCAGGCGAAGAGCTCGCCGAGCGATTCGGGGTCGATGGGGGATGGGGCCGGGTAGTAGGCAGGCGGCTGCGGGCCCATCAGCTCGCCTACCAGGAAGTCCCATGTGCGCTTGCGGACGTAAAGCGGACAGTCGATGAATTGGTGCTCGGCCCCGGGCACGATGAGCAGCTCGACATCCTCATCGGCAGCGATGAGCTGGGTGACCAGCCGCAGCGTGTGGCCCGGGTGGGCCTGGTCGGTCATGCCGGCGGGCGTCGGCCAGGTGAGCGTGCCGGCTTGGCCGTCCTGGCGAGGCTCAGCCCGTCCCTGACCCGGCACGCCGCCGTGTCACCGGGGCCCGGACAGGACTCCGGACCAGCTACGGCTGCGCAGGTCGACATCCATCAAGCGGCGTCGAGGGCTGCCGTGATCTTGCGGGCCATCTCGGCCATGGTGGGGCTGGGCTCGCCCTGGTGGGTCCCGGCGGCCGCTTCGATGGCGACGATGACGGTGCCGCGGAAGTTGTCGGCCTCTGCCGGGGCCTGCTTCTTCAGCAGGCTCATGGCTGCCGTCAGGGCCGGCAGCACCTGGTCGGCGAGTTCGGC
>NZ_JBEZDO010000076.1:0-5076 GCF_040648355.1 Nonomuraea sp. NPDC049152
CCAGCCGCGCCCGTAGACCGAACGGTGGATCGCCGACCAGTAGACCTAATCCAACCGCAACGACGAAAGGGACATCAGCTCGCGTAACGCACTCTTAGCACTCGGCGCAGTCTTTGTATGCACCAGGCGCAGGCGTACCAAGGGCACTGTGGCGGTAGTCGCTCGGCGGCATTGCGTACGCCGCACGGAAGGATCGGGTGAAGTCGGCGGCGCGCGTGAACCTCCATCGAGCCGCGATGGCCCGGATGGGCAGCTGGCGAAGGGGCGGGTCGGCGAGGTCGGTACGGCAGTGCTCGGTCAGCGTGGTCCCCTGTCGCTGGAACAGCAACTGCAGGTAACGCACGGAGATGTGGTGCCGCTCGGCGACGGCTCGGGGCGTCAGCTCGGCGTCGGCGAGATTGTGCTCGACGAACGCCTGGATGTGTCGCCATCTGGGCCTGATGCCGCGTCTCGAACGTCAGGTGGTCGTGTGCGTTCAGCCGATCGGCCAGAGAGGCCAGGGCCATCGTGGCCGCGCCCAGGTGTTCAGCGCCACTCAACTTGAGGATGTAGTTGGGGAGGTTGGCCGGTGTGGTTGAGGATGGGCTGCTGAGACCGGAGTGGTTACTGTCCGATTTGGTGTGCGACGCCATGGTGAGGACGACCAGCATGAGCGGCGCTTCCTGTGGCTGGGGCTGGCCGCCGGTGGCCCAGGCCAGAGCCTCACGACCTTCGTCGCTGGTGACGGCGACGATGGACCGGTCCTGGAGGTTCCAACTGGTGGGTGCCTCGATGGCGAGAGCGAGGAGTGTGTCGAGGGTGGCCGCGGGGATCGGATCGGGGCGGTAGTGGCGGACGGTGCGGCAGGTGCGGATGGCTTTGGCGACAGACATGGTGTGAGGCGTCATGGCACTCACTATTCGAGAGTGACTCTCTATATGGAAGAGAGTACTAATTTGGGCGTTACTCTCCCTTCATGGAGACCTTCGTGGAGTCCTCCGGGCTGCCGGCCGACGGGTTCGTCACCCGCACCGTCCACCCCACCATCCCGCCCCGGGTCGACTACGACCTCACTTCCCTTGGCCGCAGCCTGGCCGAGCCCATCACCGCGCTCCGGCAGTGGACGGAAACCCACATCAACGAGATCGAACAAGCCCGGAGCCGACACAACCCCTGACCTAGCAGCGGGCCGCACCGCGCTAGCAAGTCACTTCCGAGATCATCCAATCTCGGAAGTCATCTCCAAGGCTGGACTTCCGAGATTCGCATCCCAGGGCCTCGGAGATGCTCCAGTCCCCTTCCGAGATTACGAACATGATCGACTCATGGCCGCTTCTGGCCGTATCTCGGCTGGACCCGAGGTAGGCGGCCCAATGGCATCCGGACAGGTGTGCAGGTGGGTGCTGCAGTGTCGGCAAACCAGCCCTACGACGCGGCCGTGCACGGTCACGACGAGCGCTGCCTCGACTGGCTCACGCCTGTCGGCTGACCGCACCTCTCACAGGAGCCTGCGCGCCCTGCGCAGGCGGCGCTCCCTCAGCGCGAGCAGCGGGGGCAGGGCGAGCTGCGTCACCACGTACGCCGCCACGGCGAGCGCCTCCCAGAAACCGACCGAACCGATCGCGCCGGCGCTCAGCTGTACCATGCCCCACTGGGCAAGGGCGAGCAGCAGCGGCAGGGCCACGAGCACGAACATGCCGGCCATGACCACGACGCCCGCCACGTACAGCAGCGCGAACCAGCGGGCCACGCGCCGATCACGCTCGCCCGCCGAGGCCAGTTCCCCCGCCTCGGCGGGGGTCAGCCGGAAGAGCTTGGCCTTGGCGGTCAGCCAAGTGATCCGGTACAGGTTGTAGCAGCGCAACGCATTGGCCAGTACGGCATAGCCGTCACTGCGCATCGGCACCGCGGCCCACTGCCAGACGATCCCGATGAGCCGGTACAACACCACGGCGCCGAGAAAACCGTCCAGCATCTCAGGCAGCGCGAGCACCCCGGCCCTGTCGAGCAGCCGCAACCCCAGCGCCACGGCCACGACCACGGCGTCGATGGCCATGCCCGCCAGGTAGGCCCCGTACCTGCGCCCACGCGGCACGTTGACGATCTGGGTCAGGTCGGTCTCGAAGACGATGTAGAGGCCCCGGTGGCTGACCCTGAAGGTGGCGGGGATGCCGAGTGCCCTGCCCGCGACCCAGTGCCACGCCTCGTGCAGGGCGCTGAAGGCGATGCCGGCCAGCCGGTAGGTGAGCACCGACAGCGTGGCGCTGGGCAGGAACCAGGCGTCCTTCCACGAAGGGCGCAGCTCGGGCGTGAACACCAGGACGGCCACGACGAAGACCGCCGCCGCCACGTAGCACGACCAGGCGGTCTTGCCGAAGAATCTGGCCGCCGTCTTCTGGCTGAGCCCCTCCCAGCCGCTGGGGGCTCGCTCCTCGGCGGGCGCGGGCGGGTCGAGCAGGCCTGCGCCGGTGAGACCTTCGAGGAAGTCGGCGCCGTCGACCTCCTCACCCGCCACCTCGCCCGCGCGCCTGGCCGCCTCGGCGGCTGAGCCGCCCTCCTGCAGCGTGGTGACGAACACCGCGCCTGGCTCGGGCACCGCGACGAAGATTCCCAGGTCGGGGCGGCCCAGAATCCAGGCGTCGCCGTCGAAGGCGACGCTCAGCCGCGCGGCCCGCTCGCGCAGGTCTCTGTCAACGGTGGCGGACACACGTCCTCCTGGAGCTCCTGGGGCGGAAAAGAGGGAGAGCGCACCTCGGCCTTGGCCGAGGTGCGCTCGTGATGGTCAGGAGTCGGGCGTGGCCAGGTCGGTCAGGCGGGTGTTCTCGATCCGCACGATCTCGATCTTCATGGTGGTCAACTCCCTCCGCAGTTCAAACACTCGGGATTGCGTGACCACTCGACCTGACTCGTGGCGCAGGCACCGGCGAAGTCGATGGTGAGTGGCCGACCGGCGTATGCCGGTGGCTCGAAACCGGTCAGGTAGCGCAGCACCTCGAAGGCGCCGAGCGCACCGAGCAGACCGGTGACGGGGCCGATGCCCCTGTTGGGTTGCGGCCTGCTGAAGAACAGGCGGGCCGCGGCGATCTCGGCGCTCAGCGCGGGTTCGTCGGGATCGGCGTGACCTTCGGGCTTGGTCGGGTCGGCGGGGACGCAGCCCCTGCAGGCGCTCACTCCTGGCGCGACCGACCAGACGATTCCCTTGGTGACCGTGATGCCGCCGCGCACGAACGGCACGCCTTGCCGTACACAGGCCGCGTTGACCCAGAGGTCGATCTCCTTGGGCTGGTCGATCCCCGAGGCGACCACGTCGGGGCGGGTCCTGTCGATGAGCTCGGCCAGCTGCTCGGCGCTCTCGATGCCCATGTCGATCGCCTGGACCTCGATGGCGGGGTCGAAGGAGCGCACCCACGCCGCCGCCCGCTCGACCTTCCTGGCGCCGAGGTCCTCCCAGCGGTAGAGGTACTGCCTGGCGAAGTTGCGCACGTCGACGGTGTCCCTGTCGACCAGCGTCATCCTGCCGACGCCCAGCCCGCTGAGGTGCGGGATCGTGTTGGAGTTGAGGCCGCCGGTGCCGAGCACCAGCACGTGCGACTCGCGCAGCCTGCGCTGCAGGTCCTCTCGGCTGCGCTCCAGCGTGCCGAACGACTCGAAGAAGGCCAGATTGCTGAAGTAGCGCTCGGCTTCGGCGGCGTCCAGGCCGCCCAGGCGCTCGCCGTCTTCCAGTAATCGCTCGGCGTCGAAGGCCTCTACCGCGCCAAGCACGTCCTGGACGGGCAGCGACAGCTTGTCGGCGAGCTGGGTGACGGTGCGCCCGCCCTCGTGCAACAAGGCGAGGAGCTTCTCCACATGGCCGTCGGGGTCAGCCAGAATCAGCTGGTCACGCAGGTCGTACACGAGGCGGAGCTCATCGCCTACCCGTTCCCAGGCGACGTTCTTGAGCCGTGGCCGCATGTGTCCTCCAATGTCGGTCGTGATCGCCGCACCTGGCTCCGCGCAGACGACCTCACGGCAGTCGAGATAGCGCCCCTCCTCAGACCGGTCGGTCTGCCTCTAGCGGATTACCCGCAGGAATGCCAATCGGTTTGACCAAACTTGCTGAAGATCCCATCGGGCTCGAAGAGTGTGACTCCCTCCATGACGCATGTTCCGACTCCCTTGATCCGCACCGGGCCGGCGTAGTAGCTGAAATAGCCTTCTCCCAGTCGTCATGAGAGGCGTTTTGAGCCGAGATGAACATGCGCGCACGAGAGTCGGCGTTCCGACGTCATTCGACTTGACGAACACCGAGCGGTTGTAGGTGCCGTCGAAGTAGTCGTAAATCGCACCCATGGGCTCCCCGGACATGCGGTCCTTCATCTGGCTGGACCAGACGAGGCTGCCCGAACAGCCGTAGCCGCCCGCGTGTGCGGCCGGCGCCGTCACGGCAGTACCCAGCACTGCCAGGCGCATGATCGTCTCCTTCGAGGATGAGATACGGGGGCCGGTCACAACAAACTTGGCTGATCTTGCTGCCATCAGCTTGCTACGGCGGCGCCTCGCGGTCGTTAGCAGTGACTGCAGTCTTTCTTGACACGGCGCGCACACCGGCCGAGCGCTCCCGGGCACGGTGGAGGCCCAACGGGATCACGGGGAGTCCAGCACGGAGTGGCGGTAGTCCTTGGGGGGCATCCCGTACGCCCGGCGAAAGGAGCGGCTGAAGTCCGTGGCGCGCGTGAACCCCCATCGGGCAGCGATGTCCTGTATGGAGTGCGCTCGCATCTGGGGGTCGGCGAGGTCCGCGCGGCAGTTCTCCAGCCTGCGTTGCCGAATCCACGCCATCAGGGTGGTCTCCGGCCGTTGGAAGAGCAGGTGCAGGTAGCGCACGGAGATGTGGTGGTGGGCGGCTATGGCGGCGGGAGTCAGGTGCGGGTCGGCGAGGTTGTGTTCGACGAAGGCTCGGATGCGTACCCTCAGCGCCTGCTGCCGGGTCTCGGGCGGGAGGCGGTCCTGCGCGTTCAGGCGGTGCGCGATGAAGGCCGTGGCCAGATCCAGGGTGAGCGTCCCCAGCCGCCTCACGTCCACAAGCGCCATGGAGGAAGCCTGGCGGATCAGGCTCCT
>NZ_JBEZDO010000077.1:1873-3103 GCF_040648355.1 Nonomuraea sp. NPDC049152
CTGGTCGCTGTTTGTTGTTTGAGATTTGCATAGTGGACGCGAGCATCTTTGTGGCCAAGTTTTTTAGGGCACACGGTGGATGCCTTGGCATCAGGAGCCGATGAAGGACGTGGGAGGCTGCGTTAAGCCTCGGGGAGTCGCCAACCAGACGTTGATCCGGGGATGTCCGAATGGGGAAACCTAGCACCAGTCATGTGGTGTTGCCTCCGCCTGAATGTATAGGGCGGTTGGTGGTAACGCGGGGAAGTGAAACATCTCAGTACCCGTAGGAAGAGAAAACAACAGTGATTCCGTGAGTAGTGGTGAGCGAAAGCGGATGAGGCTAAACCGGGCATGTGTGATAGCCGGCAGGCGTTGCATGTTCGGGGTCGTGGGACCCTCTTGATTGATCTGCCGATCGGTCGAACAGTGAGAAATCGATGGGGTAGTTGAAAGCTCTGGGAAGGGCTGCCGTAGACCGTGAGAGCCGGGTAGGCGAAACCTTGTCGACTGTTTGAGGGGATCCCAAGTAGCACGGGGCCCGAGAAATCCTGTGTGAATCTGCCAGGACCACCTGGTAAGCCTAAATACTCCCTGATGACCGATAGTGCACTAGTACCGTGAGGGAAAGGTGAAAAGTGCCCCGGTGAGGGGTCGTGAAATAGTACCTGAAACCGTGTGCCTACAAGCCGTAGGAGCTTACATCAGCTTGCTGGTGTGTGATGTGACTGCGTGCCTTTTGAAGAATGAGCCTGCGAGTTATGGTGTGTGGCGAGGTTAACCCGTGTGGGGGAGCCGTAGCGAAAGCGAGTCTGAATAGGGCGTTTGAGTCGCATGCTGTAGACCCGAAGCGGAGTGATCTACGCATGGGCAGGTTGAAGCGAGGGTAAGACCTCGTGGAGGACCGAACCCACCAGGGTTGAAAACCTGGGGGATGACCTGTGTGTAGGGGTGAAAGGCCAATCAAACTCCGTGATAGCTGGTTCTCCCCGAAATGCATTTAGGTGCAGCGTCGCGTGTTTCTTGCCGGAGGTAGAGCACTGGATGGCCGATGGGCCCGACAAGGTTACTGACGTCAGCCAAACTCCGAATGCCGGTAAGTGAGAGCGTGGCAGTGAGACTGCGGGGGATAAGCTCCGTAGTCGAGAGGGAAACAGCCCAGATCACCGACTAAGGCCCCTAAGCGTGTGCTAAGTGGGAAAGGATGTGGAGTCGCAGAGACAACCAGGAGGTTGGCTTAGAAGCAGCCAC
>NZ_JBEZDO010000077.1:3200-5028 GCF_040648355.1 Nonomuraea sp. NPDC049152
AGGTTGATGGGTAGGGGAGCGTCGTGCAGCCGGTGAAGCCGCCGAGTGATCGAGTGGTGGAGGCTGTGCGAGTGAGAATGCAGGCATGAGTAGCGAATCGAGGGTGAGAAACCCTCGCGCCGGATGACCAAGGGTTCCTGGGCCAGGCTAATCCGCCCAGGGTAAGTCGGGACCTAAGGCGAGGCCGACAGGCGTAGTCGATGGACAACGGGTTGATATTCCCGTACCCGCTTTAACGCGCCCATATCGAACCTGTTGATGCTAAGAGTCCTTAACTCGCCTAAAGCCTTCGGGCTTGGGGTCAGAGTGAACGCTCGAACCGATGCGGTAGTAGGTAAGCGATGGGGTGACGCAGGAAGGTAGTCCAACCCAGGCGATGGTTGTTCCTGGGGTAAGCATGTAGGGAGTGAGGTAGGCAAATCCGCCTCGCATGTATCCTGAGATGTGATGCCGAGCCGATTGTGGCGAAGTGGATGATCCTATGCTGCCGAGAAAAGCCTCTAGCGAGTGTTGTGGCGGCCCGTACCCTAAACCGACTCAGGTGGTCAGGTAGAGAATACCAAGGCGATCGGGTGAACTGTGGTTAAGGAACTCGGCAAATTGCCCCCGTAACTTCGGGAGAAGGGGGACCTCTGCTGGTGATGGAACTAGCTTTCTGAGCTGGTGGGGGTCGCAGTGGCCAGGGGGAAGCGACTGTTTACTAAAAACACAGGTCCGTGCGAAGTCGTAAGACGATGTATACGGACTGACGCCTGCCCGGTGCCGGAACGTTAAGGGGACCGCTTAGCCACGCAAGTGGCGAAGGTGAGAACTTAAGCGCCGGTAAACGGCGGTGGTAACTATAACCATCCTAAGGTAGCGAAATTCCTTGTCGGGTAAGTTCCGACCTGCACGAATGGCGTAACGACTTCCCCGCTGTCTCAACCACAGACCCGGCGAAATTGCACTACGAGTAAAGATGCTCGTTACGCGCAGCAGGACGGAAAGACCCCGGGACCTTCACTACAGCTTGACATTGGCGTTTGGAACGTCTTGTGTAGGATAGGTGGGAGACTGTGAAGCTCGGACGCTAGTTCGGGTGGAGTCATTGGTGAAATACCACTCTGGTCGTTTTGAACGTCTAACTCTGGTCCGTGATCCGGATCGGGGACAGTGTCTGGTGGGTAGTTTAACTGGGGCGGTTGCCTCCTAAAGAGTAACGGAGGCGCCCAAAGGTTCCCTCAGCCTGGTTGGCAATCAGGTGTTGAGTGTAAGTGCACAAGGGAGCTTGACTGTGAGACTGACGGGTCGAGCAGGAGCGAAAGCTGGGACTAGTGATCCGGCGGTGGCATGTGGAAGCGCCGTCGCTCAACGGCTAAAAGGTACCCCGGGGATAACAGGCTGATCTTCCCCAAGAGTCCATATCGACGGGATGGTTTGGCACCTCGATGTCGGCTCGTCGCATCCTGGGGCTGGAGTAGGTCCCAAGGGTTGGGCTGTTCGCCCATTAAAGCGGTACGCGAGCTGGGTTTAGAACGTCGCGAGACAGTTCGGTCCCTATCCGCTGCGCGCGCAGGAGACTTGAAAGGGGCTGTCCCTAGTACGAGAGGACCGGGACGGACGAACCTCTGGTGTGCCAGTTGTACCGCCAGGTGCACGGCTGGTTGGCTACGTTCGGAAGGGATAACCGCTGAAAGCATCTAAGCGGGAAGCTCGCCTTGAGATGAGGTCTCCCACCCTGTGAGGGGGTAAGGCTCCCGGTAGACGACCGGGTTGATAGGCCGGAGGTGGAAGCACGGTAACGTGTGGAGCTGACCGGTACTAATAGGCCGAGGACTTGACCACAAAG
>NZ_JBEZDO010000078.1:0-5023 GCF_040648355.1 Nonomuraea sp. NPDC049152
GACGCCCGCAAACGACGCACCACGGCATAGCCGAAAACAGCAACCGTCAAGCATGTGGTGGGACAGCGGTGTCAAGCATCTCCCGGGACAGGACATGCTTCGCTTCGACGGTTCGGCGACAACTTTCTCTACAGGGTCAAGGGCTCGCTTCGCTCGCCTCGGGACCGCCCGCCCGCTTTGCGGCCTGGCGGGCTTGCGCGTGCGGCCTTGGGGGCCGTTCGCGCCCGCCACCGCACACGGGCAGGCGGCCCCGACGAGCGACAGTCCATCCGTGTAGTGATCAATCAGCCCGTACTCGTAGCCAGTCGACGCGCCCAGGTGGGTCGCGGTCGCGGTCGCGCTCAACGGGGGTCATGACTGCCTCCTGAGAGATCTCCGAGGCCATGCTCGGCCGTTCCCGCAACCCGCGACCTACACGTATTCGAGCTGATCACGTGAGGTGTCGTCGGTCGCGAGACGGGTCGCGGTGCCGGAACCGGTCGCAGATGAGTCGCGACCCGACGACGTCTCTTCTTAGGAGAGCTGCCGCCCCGCTTCCGGTGCTCGGGCCTTGGCGGCCCTGTGCTCCGGGTCGGGTTGCCATCGAGCACCCGGGTACCGCCAGGTGATCGTACAGCCGTCCAATTGAGGGGAGGTACGGCAGCGCGGGATGTTGGACCCTCCAGCCACGCGGAAGGCTGAAGATCAACCGCGCTGCCGCACCCGGCCATGAGGACGCGGTGATCCGGAGACGGGGGCATCCCCTCCTCTGCGCTTCAAGGGGACACACCGCACCACCGCGCCCCGTCTAAGGGACGGTCAGCCACGCATCGGGTGCGACACCGACCGAGGCCCGTTCCGGGCGTTGGATCAAGATCAGGTCGTCGGCGGGGACGTGCACCATGATCGAAGCGGACCCGAAGCCGCACCAGGCCCACACCACTCGCTCACAGACGCGCGCGTCGCTGGGAGCCTGCCTCAGCACCCGTTCCATCTCGATGACGGAGCCCCACAGGTGCCAGCGGTTCCACAGGTGCCAGAACGGTCTGTCCGCATGCTTTCGACGTCGAGCGGATAGCGGCCTGATGTGGTGCGGCGCGTCCTCGGGGACCCGCACGAACGCCAGGCTGTCCCCCATTCGTAGGTCCGTCGCGGCGATGATCACAGAACCTCCGTGATCAGCTCGGACAGCGGCTGCGCCGCTCGGAGGTCGGCGTACCGGAAGGCGATACGGCGGGCAGCCCAGACAGGTTCTATCGCCGGGTGCCATGCGTAGACGACGCGTCTCCTGATGGCATCCCATCCCGCGCGCCACCAGAAGCGCTCACCGTCGCACCACACGACCAGGCCGACCCATACCGAGATCAAGGCGAGGCCGTAGCCGTCGTGGACGTCGGCGGCTATTCCATGCTCTGCGAGAGCGGAGGCCAGCCGTTCCGCATCACCGAGGGGAGGAGGGATGCCACCGGGCGAGGCGACCGGCAGCGTGTGCTGTGGGGGTGCGCTCATGGGGCGATCATCACGTGGGGCATGTCCGCAGGTGAACGCCGTAGCACTGAGGGTGCTGTGGATATTCTCGTCAGGAATATCGGTGCCGCCGCACTTGGCGGCCTAACCTAACGTTGTGACCCAGACACAAGGCCATCTACCGCCTCAGTTCTGGTCTACGCCCGCCGTAGCCGCCGCTCTGGCCGAGTGCGACATACCGGCCATCCTCGCCGAGATACGGCAGGCGAACGAATGGACACAGGCCGAACTGGCCGAGACGGTCGGCTACTCCCAGAGCTGGGTGTCCAAGGTGCTACGCGGTCGCCAACCGCTCACCGTGGACCAGGTGCGAGAGATATCCATCCGAATCGGGGTCCCGCTTCATCTGCTCCGGTTCGGTGCCCGAGGAGATGACGATCCGACGAAGCGCAGAGAATTCGGCAAGGCGGTGGCTCTGACCGCACTCGCGGGTGTGGCACTGCCCAAACGCGCGGAGGTGGACGAGACCACCGCGCCGACCTTGACCAGCATCACCGGTGCACAGCGCCGCTTGGAAGCCAACACCCCGGCTCGCGAACTGGCCAGGGGAGCGATGGCCCACGTCGATCTGGCGAGCCGCATCCTCAGCCGTGCGTCCCGCTCCCACTTCGCAGGTGACATCCGAGCAGGGCTGAGCGAGGCCGCCGGGTTCGCCGCGTGGGTACACGCCGACATGCACGACACCGGCACCGCCCGTACCTACTACCGCCTGGCCATCGACAGCGCCCGCCAGGCCGGGCATTCGCTGCTCGCTGGCTACATGATCGGCAGCCTGGCAGCGTTCGAGATCGACGCCGATGACCCCACGCTGGCCCTGGGGCTGCTCGCCCACGCGCGAAAGGAACTCAGCGAGCGACCACCTGCCACCGCGCGCGCTTGGATGTCCAGCATCGAGGCTCTCGGCCACGCAAGCGCCCACGACGCGCCCTCGGCTCTCATGGCGTTGCGGATGGCGGAGGCAGCGGTGACGGCCAGCGAACGAGCTACCGCGCCGCCGTGGCCGTGGGTGTTCCCGTTCGACCACGCCAAACTCGCGGGCTATCGAGCCCTGGTCATGGTACGGCTGGACCGTCCTGAGGAGGCCGTGGCCGCGTTCGCCGAGTCGCTGTCATCTGCCCAGCCCGCCGCCAAGCAACGCGGTGTGCTGATGACCGAGATCGCGACCGCCAAGGCCCTGTCCGGGCACCATGACGAGGCGTTCCATCTGGCGTCCAACGCCCTCACCGTGGGGATCACCTATGGTTCGGAACGGGTGATCCATCGCGCCAGGCGCTTCCGTAGGACCTACAACGGTCCGAAGACGGCGAGTGTGCGCGCGTTCGACGAACGTCTGCAGGCCACGCTCCTCTAGGAGGGTCATGATCCGCATCGCTGTCTCCGGCCATCGCGGCCTACCGTCCCAGACCGTCACGCTGATCGACGACGCGATACGCAAGGCCCTGGCCGAGCACGCTCCCGCGATCACCGGCCTGTCCTGCCTGGCGGACGGGGCTGACCAGATCTTCGCCCGCGCAGTCCTCGATCTCGGCGGCGTCCTGGAGGCTGTGGTCCCAGCCGAGCAGTACCGAGACGGTCTACCGGTCGAGGCCCACCCGGAGTATGACGCGCTGGCGAGCCGCGCCGTCCAGGTTCATCGGCTGAAGTTCGTCGAGTCCACGTCCGAATCCCACATGGTCGCCAGCCGTCGCATGCTCGACCACGCTGACGAACTGTTCGCCGTCTGGGACGGCAAGCCTGCCCGAGGCTACGGCGGAACCGCTGACGTGGTGGCAGAGGCACGGCGGCGAGGGGTGCGCATCCGGGTCATCTGGCCCGAAGGAGCTCAACGCGACTGAGCGCCTCTAGCCTCTAGACCGCTGGTCTGGGCGGACACGAGCCTCTAGAGGCACCTCTAGACCTAGATGTGCCATCTCATGAGGTTGGTTACGGCATTGGCTGCGAGGGGGCGTCCTTGCGCGCTCTTCTCCTTCGACACCTGGGTGGGCCGCGTGCTCCGATGCGGGATGCGTCGGTTTGTAAATGAACCACCATTTACTAATGTACTGTGGTCAGCCGAGGAAGGAGGAACCCCATGCCACGGCCACGTACCACCAGCGATACCGACATCCTTGCCGCCACCGCACGCGCCATCGGCGCCCACGGTCCGGGCAGACTCACCTTGGCGCACGTCGGCACCGAGGCGGGAATTTCTCCGGCGACGCTGTCGCAACGCTTCGGGTCCAAACGGAGCCTGCTGCTGGCGTTCGCCGCGGACGCCGCCGCGACAGCCGCCGCGCCCTACCACCGGGCGCGGGTCGCACACGACTCCCCCCTGGCTGCCCTGCACGCCGCCGCCCAAGAGGTCGCCGGCCAGATATCCACACCTGAACAGATGGCCAACCATCTCGGCATGCTGCAGCTCGACCTGACCGACCCCGAGTTCCGCTTCCATGCGGCCCGGTACACCCACGCGGTCGACACGGCACTGCGAGAGCTACTCGCCGACGCCGTCACGCAAGGCGAGCTCCCACCTGACACAGACGTGCCGCGCCTGGCCCGCGCCGTCAAGATCACCACCGACGGCTCTCTGCTGCGGTGGGCACTCACGGGCGACGGCGATCCCGCCGCCCTGCTCCACGACGACCTCGACCACCTACTACGGAGGACCGCATGACCTTCACCGCCACCGTCTTCATCGGCACCAGCCTCGACGGCTACATCGCCCGTCCCGACAACGACATCGAATGGCTGACCTCGCGCGGCGAGAAGGCCGGCGACTTGGGCTTCCACGCCTTCTTCGACTCCGTCGACGCCGTGATCATGGGTCGCAACACCTACGCCAAGGTACTCACCTTCGGCGAGGAGAACTGGCACTACGGTGATCGCCACGTCGGCGTGCTGAGCACCACCCTTCCCGAGGATGCCGACCCGCGCATCACGGTTTACCGCGACACCGACGGCGCCATCGCCGACCTCGACAAACGCGGGGTCAAGCACGTGTACCCCGACGGCGGACGACTCATCCAGAGCTTCATCCATGCCGGACGCATCGACCACTTCATCATCGGTGTCGCCCCGGTCCTGATCGGCGCAGGCCACCGGCTCTTCGGCGAACTGACCCAGGACATCCCGCTTCACCTGGACTCGGTCGCCAACCTCGGCGGCGGCTTCGCGGAGCTGCGCTACACCGTGGAGAAGTAGTGGCGCATCCCTAGTAACCGGGAGTTGAGGAGCGCCGGGGCAGATGTCCTGACTCAGCAGCTCGCGGTCAGCTCGGCCGCAGGGTCCGCGCCGGGGTAGGTGAAAGCCGCCTGTCCCGGCTTGCCGCGAATCACTCGGACCCGGGGCAGCGACTTCCGGATCTCCGTCGAACGGCGGCTGGAACCAGTGGGCCTCCAACCGCTCCAGCCCACTCTTGATGACTACTTCGTGGAACCAACGTCCTGAGAGTGCGTTACGCGAGCCTCTGCCCGTGATGCCGCAGTGTGATCGAGGGGATTTGTAGCGTTACCGCCAATAGGCGGGTCCGGGTGTGCTG
>NZ_JBEZDO010000079.1:0-4655 GCF_040648355.1 Nonomuraea sp. NPDC049152
AATCTGCCAACGTCCCCTGCCCGAGCTCGACCGGCTTCTCCCCCACGCCAACGCGTAGCAGTGCCCGTCGATGGCATGCGGGCCGCCGTTGCCGACGGGCTCCGCCATGGCCGCTGTACCGTTACCGCGCGCCGCCCGTGTCGGCCGGAACGCGCGGCATGGAGCATGTTTTCCCTGCTAGTGGTTGTGGTGATGAAAGCCGGAAGCGGAAAATCGTCTTGTGGCGGGTCGGCCGGGGCACACCTCGGTGCCGACGCCATCGGCGTGGACCGGGGTTCCCCGCGCCGTGACGCTCACCGGTAATGATGGGGCTGTCCAGCTGGGTCACCTGCGGAAGGCCGGATAACCGCGTAGCCGAATGACCGCGTCGATGGTCGTTGTGGGGCGGCAGTCGCGGACGGAAGGGGTCTGCCCATGCGTATCGTCGTGGACCTGAATCGGTGCCAGGGATACGCACAGTGCGTGTATCTGGCCCACGAGATTTTCAAGTTGCACGGTGCGGAGGCGCTTACCTACGAGCCCAACCCCGACGACGCGCGGCGCCTGCAGGTCCAGCGAGCCGCCGCGGCTTGCCCGGTGCGAGCGATCATGATCGACCGTTTGGACTGTGCGGAGCGGGGTGCGCCGTCATGACCATGTCGGCGACGCTCGCCGAGTTGGTCCGCGACTTCAAGGCCAACGGCCGGATCGTCATCGTCGGCGCCTCCCTGGCGGGACTGCGGGCCGCCGAAGCCTTGCGTGAGGAGGGCTTCAGCGGGTCTTTGACCATCATCGGGGACGAGCCGTACGAGCCCTACGACCGCCCCCCGCTGTCCAAACAGGTGCTCAAGGGTTGGGTGCCGGCTGACCACACTCTGCTGCCCCGCTTGCGGGAACTGGATGCGCAGTGGCGGCTCGGCGTGGCGGCCACCGGGTTGGATCGGGCCACCAGGCAGGTGCGCCTGGCCGACGGCGAGCAGGTCCCCTACAACCGGTTGCTGATCGCCACGGGCACTCGCGCGCGGCAGTGGCCCAACCCGGCCGAGGCCGCCCTGGAGGGCGTGTTCTCGCTGCGCTCGCGTGATGACGCCGCTCGGCTGCAACAGGCGCTGGCGGCAGGGCCGTCGCGAGTGCTGGTCATCGGCGGCGGGTTCATCGGTTCGGAAGTGGCCTCCGTCTGCCGGGAACTCGATATCCCGGTGACCGTCGCCGAGCGGGGCTCGGCGCCGCTGGTGGGCGCGCTGGGCGGGGTGATCGGCGAGATCGCCGCGGAGATGCAGCGCGACCATGGCGTGGATCTGCGCTGCGGGGTGGGCGTGTCGTCGCTGGAGGGCGACGCGGGCGGACATGTACGGCGTGCTCGGCTCTCGGACGGGGCCACCGTCGAGGCCGACGTGGTGCTGGCCGCGCTGGGCTCGATCCGTAACGTGGAATGGCTGGAGGGCTCCGGGCTGGCGGCCGGCTTCTGGGGTGTCGGCTGCGACGCCGGTGGTCGCGCCTTCGACATCAACGGCGTGGCGACCGACACCGTCTACGTGGCGGGAGACGTGGCGCGCGCGCCCTATGTGCTGTACGAGTACCAGTTCCTTGCGATGGAGCACTGGGACAATGCCGTCTTCGGTGCCGAGGTGGCGGCCCACAACATGGTGAGCCTCGAGCCCGACTACCGCCCGCATCTGTTGCTGCCCGGCTTCTGGTCCGGCCAGTTCGGCGTCAACATCAAGTCCGTCGGCGTGCCGCCGTTCGGCGACGAGATCGTCTTCGCCCAGGGGTCGGTCAAGGAGCACCGCTTCGCCGCCGCCTACGGTCGTCGGGGCCGCATCGTCGCCGCCGTCACCTTCGATCACGGCAAGTGGCTGGAGTACTACGCGCGGCTGATCGAGCAATCGGCTCCATTCCCGCCCCCGCCGCCGGGCTGGGATCGGCCCGACGACATGAACCCGATGCCGGCCGAGTTCCCCGCGCCGGGCGTCCCGACGGCGATGCCCGACGTCGTCTTGACCGGCCACGACCCGAACGAGCGGAGAGCCGAGTTCCGGCCTCGAGGTCACTGACGCGTTCCTCGCGATCGGGGGGGAACCCGGCCGGCACAGCAGGAGGAGAGGAACAGCATGGTCGAGGAAACGCCCTGGCAGCAGGCGCTCCGCTACGCCAACCGTGCCAATCCGTACCCCTTCTACGCCGAGCTCCGCAAGACCCCGGTGGCGCGGCAGCCGGATGGCACCTACGTCGTCAGCACCTACCAGGAGATCGTCGCGCTTCTCCACGACCCCCGGGTCAGCTCAGATGTCAGGAAGATCCCAGCCCGCGCCCCGGCTGCGGCGGAGCCGGGGGCCGAGCCGATCACGGAGGCCGTCGTCTCTTTGGAGCCGAACATCATCACCTGCGACCCGCCCGAACATGATCGAGATCGCCGCATGATGACGCGGCATTTCTTCGGCCCGCCCCATTCCCCTCACCTGATCTCTGACCTGGAGCCTGATATCCGACGCATCGTCGCCGACCTCCTGGACAGGATGCGGGGCAAGACCCGGATCGACGTCGTGGACGAGTTCGCCTACCCCCTGCCGGTGGCCCTGATCTGCAAGGTCCTGGGCGTGCCGCTGGAAGACGAACGTCGCTTCCACGCCTGGATCGAGACGGCCCTGGACGCTCTGGATTTCGGTCCGGAGGCGGCCTCCGAGGAGATGCAGCGCCGGCTGGAGGGCGGGCGCCGGAGCGTGAAGGAGTTCGAGCAGTTCCTGGCCGGGCTGCTCGACCAGTACGCCAAGCAGCCCGGCCCTGGCATGCTCTCGGCGATGGTTCACGACGACGGCCCGGACGGGCGCATGCCCGAGGGCGTGCTCGCCAGCAATGCCGTGCTCCTGCTCTTCGCCGGGCATGAAACCACGGTCAATCTGATCGCCCACAGCGTGCTCACCCTGCTGAGGCACCCCGAGGCGCTCGAGGAGCTGCGCCGCCGCCCCGACCTGATCGTGCCCGCGGTCGAAGAGTTGCTGCGGTTCGAGTCGTCGGTCCAGTTCTGGCACACCCGCTCGGCCGTCGAGGACATCGAAATCGCCGGCACCACCATCCCGAAGGGCGCGCCGATCTTCCTGGTGTACGGCTCGGCGAACCGCGACCCGGAACGGTTCGCCAACCCTGAGCAGCTTGACCTCGAGCGCCCGGACAACCAGCACCTCGGCTTCAGCCAGGGCATCCACTTCTGCTTCGGCGCTCCGCTCGCCCGGCTCGAGGTCCAGATCGCGGTCGGCGAGTTCGTCCGCCGCGTGGAGAACCCACGGCTCGTCGTCGACCCGCCGCCATACCGCCACAACCAGATCTTCCGCGGCCCGCGCCACGTCCTGATCGACATCGACGGGATCCGCGACTGACCCAGCTTGCGCCAAAGGATCGCTATGCGGGCTTTTCAACTCGTCGGATGGCAAAAACCGCCCGAGCTGCGGGAGGTGCCGGTCCCCGAGCCCGGCCCGGGGCAGGTCCTGGTGAAGGTCGGGGGCGCCGGCGCCTGCCACTCCGATCTGCACATCATGCAGGCGCCCGCACCCGCACCCGGAGATGGCACGAGACTGCCCTTCACGCTCGGCCATGAGAATGCGGGGTGGGTGGAGACGCCGGGACCGGGCGTCGCCGGGTTCGCGCCCGGAGACCCTGTGATCGTCTATGGCCCCTGGGGCTGCGGGCTGTGCGCCAACTGCCGGGAAGGCAAGGAGAACTACTGCCAGAATACCGGCGGTCTGGGCGGGGGCCTGGGTGGTCACGACGGCGGAATGGCTGAGTACCTGCTGGTCCCGGCGTCGCGATTCCTGATCCCGCTCGGCGCCCTCGATCCCCGCGAGGCCGCCCCGCTCAGCGACGCGGGGCTGACGAGCTATCACGCCGTCAAGCGGTCGCTGCACCTGCTGGGGCCGGGCTCGACCGCGGTGGTGATCGGAGCGGGCGCTCTGGGCCAGATGGCCATCCAGATGCTGCGAGCGCTCAGCGCGGCGACCACCGTCGTCACCGTGGACACCGCCGCCGGCAAGCTGGAGATCGCCAAGCGCATGGGCGCGGACGAGGCGCTGCTTTCCGGCGACCAGGCGGTCACGCGGATCAAGGACATGACGCGGCAGCAGGGCGCTCAACTCGTGCTGGATATGGTCGGCGTAGACCCGACTTTGCGGATGGCTGCTCAGGTGGCCCGGGTGCTTGGCCACCTGACCATCGTCGGTCTCGGCGGCGGAGACCTACCGGTCAACTTCTCGAGCCCGCCGCACGAGTGCTCGGTTGCCTCACCATACTGGGGCTCCATCCCCGAACTCATGGAAGTGATCACCCTTGCCCGGCAGCAAAAGATCAAGATGCTGGTCGAGCACTTCCCCTTGGAGCGCGCCGGCGAGGCCTACCAGCTCCTGCACGACGGCAAGATCCAAGGACGCGCGGTCATCACCCCCCACCCGTGAGCACCTCATCAAAGCGACCGGGCCGGCCTCCTGAGGCGCCAAGGCACCTGTTCACCGACCGGACCGCCACATGGGCTATCCCTCGCCAGCCGCGCGAAGAACGCCCCGCTCTTGGGGACGAGGTCAGCGTGGAGGGACCCGCAAGCAACAATCAGGGGCTGTTTCTCGATAGCCACGCAGGCATTGGAGAGACCGGTGCGCGCAGGCGACGCGCTTCGTTAGCGACACCCCATG
>NZ_JBEZDO010000080.1:0-4557 GCF_040648355.1 Nonomuraea sp. NPDC049152
AGGGAGGGCACGGCGACCGTGAGTGCCATGTTGTCGATGATCAGCACCAGCGTGCTCAGACAGAGCACGATCAGGATCAGCCACCGACGAGGATGGGGGGCTTGCATCGGAGTTCCTTTCAATGCGCACACTGTACGCAGCGGTGCGTGCTTGCAGAGAGGGGTTCAGCTGGTCAGATCAGTGAGACGTGGCCCGAACGATCATCGGGTCTCCCGTGGGACGGCCGAGGCGGTCGCCGATGACGCGCAACACCCGCTCGAGCCCGCTCCACAGCCGCGACTCCATGTCGTCGGGCGTGGGGAATCGATCGTGGCTGGGCAGCACGGTGTGTACCCGGTGCGAGACCCGGCTGGTGCCGTCTCCGGCCGAGGTCACCGTGTGCACGCCGCCGTACCAGCTCTGTACGGCGACGGCCCGAAGACCCAGATCAACCGCGATGTCGACTTGACCGTCCGTCCCGGCGCCCACGGCCCGGTACGAGCCTGTGAGGTCACCGGCGAGCACGGTCATCGCTCCGCGTCGCGCGGCGGACATGCCGGCCAGGACGAGCAGGTTGTCGTCGCTCACCCGGCCGGGCTTGACGGCCAGCAGTAGGTCGGCGACCGCGTTGGCGGGCGCGTGGACCGTGCCGGCCACCTCCCATCGGGTGGGAAGCGCGGTCAGCGCGGAGAGCAGAGAGCTCATCGAGATCGCCTTTCCGGGGGAGCGGAGGGGGTGTCGGTCACGTCACCGAGACTGGCACCCACGCCGCCACCTGCGGGAGGGCGCAGGCCCGCCGGTGGGCAGCCAGACGCCCAGCCAGCCCCGCTGGCCTGCGGTTATGCGGCGACGCCCCGCTGTCCCAGATGTGTCCCCGGCGGGACAGCTGTCCCAGGTGTGTCCCAGGGCGGGACAGAGGACAGGCGGGACAGAGGACAGGCGGGACACCGCCCGCTCACCCGTCCGCCGGGTCCCCTCCCGGTTCGAGATCCATCGCGGCCAGGACGCGGGCCGCTTCGGCCTCCAGATGGCGAAGGCCGAGGGCCGTGGCCAGGTCGAAGGCCTGTCGCAGGTGGCGCGCGGCCTCGCCGCGATCGCCGGCAGCCAGGCAGGTCTCCCCGTACGGGATGAGGATCGGGGCGGCGCGCAGTCGTTCACCGGTCTCGTGGATGATCCGCAGGGCTTCCGCGTGATGATCCAGCGCCTCCACGACCCGGCCCAGCGCGCGGGCGGCCATCGCGACGTCGGTCAGACTCAGCGCCTCCGCGATCCGGTGGCCTGTCGCCCGGGTCTGGGCCAGTGCCGTACGGAAGAGCTCCAAGGCGCCCAAGGCGTCACCCGTCCCGAGCGCCACCGCGCCGTGCACTCGCAGTGCCATCGTCTCCAGATGCAGGTTGTCGAGTCGGAGGTGCTGAAGGGGGGCGCGGGCGCGGTCTCGCTCACCCTGCGCCAGGTCGAGTTCGGCACCACCGGCACCGGCGAGTTCGTGGTGCACGACGGCCAGGAAGCCATCGCCTGAGCACGGCGAGGTGACAGATGGTCGGCACGCGGTCTTGGCCTGAGCTCAGGCCTTGGCCGGCCGCGAGGCCGATTCCGGCCACACCGACATCAACGCCTCAGCGACCGACCATCACGAAGAACCCCTGGTTGGACGATTCAGCTGATCTGGGGCCACGTTGTCCGCTCGCGACACGGCGGTCATCGTGGGTCAGCTGAAGGATCGGGAAGAGGCGATCGACGCGTTGTACCGGGTTGGCCTGGGGCTGGACCTGCGGGACACTCAACTGCTCGCCTCGGCACTCGCGGCCGATGCCGAGCTGGATTCCCGCTCTGCGGCGGCCGAGCGGGAGCGTGCAGCCCCCTGATGGTCGGCCGCGACACGATCGTGAACCTGCTCCTCAGCCTGGTCGTCGGCCGGGCCGACGCGACCCACACGGTCACCAACCCCCGCGTCCAGGTGAACGGCTGCACCGCCAGGCTCACCGCGATGGTGCAGGCCCAGCACCTGCCCGACGCCGACCGCGATTCCTCGGCGATCTCGGCGTTGGTCTTGGCCTGGGCCACCAGGCGGGCGACGTCGTCCTCCCTGCCGGTCAGCCCTGCGTCCCCTGCCGGGGCGCCGGTCACGTCCGAACCGCGCAGTAGGCCGACCGTGACCGTACGGCGCGTTCTGCGCTCGCGTCGATTCGGCCCGGCGCCCCGCCATCTCGACACCTCCTGCCGGGCCTTCCTGAGATCGCAGGCCAAAGGGCTTTTGGCCTGCGATTTCTTCCACGTTGACACCATCACTCTGAAGCGCTTGTGCGTGTTGTTCGTGATGGAGGTCCGCACGCGGCGCGTGCATATCCTGGGCGTGACCTTTCACCCGACTGGCGCCTGGGCCGCTCAGCAAGCCCGCAATCTCCTGATCGACCTCGACGAGCGAGCGACGTCGTTCCGCTTCCTCATCCGCGATCGGGAGACTAAGTTCACCGCTGTCTTCGATGGCATCTTCGCCGCTGCGGGTATCACGGTGCTGAAGACGCCGTTGCGGACACTGCGGGCGTGCTATGCCGAGCGGTGGATCCTCAAACCGTGTGCGCGAGTTTTGACGCGCTACAGGGTGCCGTTAACGAACGTGGCACCGGGCTCACTGCGCCAGCGCGGCGCTGCGATGCTCCTGCGGACTGATGCCGTACACCCGCTTGAACGCCGAGCTGAGGGCGAACCCGCTGCCGTAGCCGACCTGCCGGGCGACGGCGTTCAGCGTGGCGTCAGATTGGCGCAGCAGGTCGGCGGCCAGGGCCAGGCGCCACTCGGTCAGGTAGGTCATCGGCGGCGTGCCGAC
The DNA here is from genome assembly GCF_040648355.1 of Nonomuraea sp. NPDC049152. Taxonomy (NCBI): domain Bacteria; kingdom Bacillati; phylum Actinomycetota; class Actinomycetes; order Streptosporangiales; family Streptosporangiaceae; genus Nonomuraea; species Nonomuraea sp. NPDC049152. The sequence goes on from NZ_JBEZDO010000080.1 coordinate 2,807, forward strand.
GGCGTTCCGGAAGCACTCGGCCAGCGTCGCCCGTGACACCCCGACCTCGGCGGCGACCCGCGCCAGCGTCCAGTCGTTCGCCGGGTCCTCGTGGAACAGGCGCAGCGCCTCGCCGGCCACCGGGTGGGTGTAGGCCCGGTACCAGGCCGGGGCCTCGGTCTCGGGCCGGTCGAACCACACCCGCAGCACCGAGATGAGCAGCAGGTCGAGCAGGCGGTCGAGCATGACGCCCTGGGCCGGCCCCTGTTTGGTGACCTCGCTGGCCAGCACCGGGATGAGCGTCGAGTCCCACGTGTCTGCGGACACGACCAGCAGCGGCGGCAGCACGTCGAGCAGGCGCTGGCCGACGGCGCCGACCTCCTCGTACACGCCGAGCAGCATCTGCACCGACCCGTCGGGGTTGCTGCCCCACGTGCGCACCCCCAGCGCCATCCGCTCGCGCAGCTCGATGCCCTCGGGCGTGACGCACTGCTGGCCGGGGTACACGATGACCTGCGGCGGGGTCGCCGTGTCGTCGCTCATCACGTAGGGGTCCGGCCCACGGACGATGGCGACGTCGCCCGGGCGCAGCCGCACCGGCTCGCCGTGGTCGGGCTCGAAGCACGCTTCGCCGCTGAGCATAACGGCGAGGCACAGCGGCGACCCGTCCTGGACCCGGATCGACCATGGGGGGTCCAGCACGATGCGGAGGAGGAAGGCGCCGCTGGCCCGCGGCCCCTCGAGCAACCCTGCGAGTGCGTCCACCCGCTCAAGAGTAGACGATCGGATATGCATTCCGGCATCTCGGCCATGGACCATCCAGATGAGTGCCGTTCAGGCTGTAGCCATGACATCAAACGAGCACACGACGTTGGTCCTCGGTGGTACCGGCCGGGTCGGCCGCCGGGTGATCCAGAGGCTGATCGAGCGAGGCGTGAACGTGCGGGTCGGCTCCCGCACTGGCGAGCCCCCGTTCGACTGGGAGGACCCCTCAACCTGGGCCGGCGCCGTCGTCGGCGTCAAGTCGGCCTACCTGATGTACTACCCCGAGGTCGAGTGGCCCGGCGCCAGCGACGCCATCGCCGCCGTGGCCCGGCTGGCGGTCGACGCCGGCGTCGAGCGCCTGGTCCTCCTGTCCGCCCGCAACCAGGACGAGGCCGTCCGGTGCGAGGACGCCGTGACGAGCCTCCCGGTCGAGTGGACCATCGTCGCCCCGGCCTCGTTCAACCAGAACTTCGACGAGGGTGTGTTCCTCGAGCCGCTGCGCCACGGCGTGCTGGCCCTGCCCGCCGGCGACAACGCCGACCCGTTCATCGACGCCAACGACATCGCCGACGTCGCGGTGGCGGCCCTCACCGAGGACGGCCACGTGGGCGAGCGCTACGAGCTGACAGGCCCCCGCCTGTGGACCTTCATCGAAGGCGTCGGCGAGATCGCCCGGGCGACGGGCCGTGAGCTCCGCTACGTGCCGATCACCCGGGACCAGTTCGCCGACGCAATCGTCAACGACGGCGCCCCGCGCGAGTTTGCCGAGCCGCTGGCCACGCTCATCTCCGAGTTCTTCGACGGCCGGAACAGCTCGCTGGCCGACGGCGTCGAGCGTGCCCTGAACCGCAAGCCCCGCGACTTCGCGGACTGGGTGGCCGAGATCGCCCCCACCGGCGTGTGGGATGCCGCCTAGAAGATCACTGAAGATCTTGGTCTGTGCCCGCCGTGGGTGGGATCGGCGTCCTGTCGTCAGGCGGTGGTTGGCTCGAGGGTCCAGACGCCGC
>NZ_JBEZDO010000081.1:0-4552 GCF_040648355.1 Nonomuraea sp. NPDC049152
TCCTGGCTACGGCCTGGACAGCACGTCACCGCCGTCGGCGCCGACGACGGCACCAAGGCCGAACTCGACCCGGCCTGCTTCCACCGCGCCGACGTCATGGCCGTCGACAGCCGGAAGATCACGCAGCTGCACGCCGGAGACCTGCGGGCTTCGGGCCGGGCCGTGGACGCCGAACTCGGCGAGCTGCTTCTCGGCCGCCATCCCGGCCGGACGTCCGCCTCGCAGATCACCGTCGCCAAGCTGGTCGGCCTGGGCATCCAGGATCTCGCCGCCGCCGAGACCGCGCTGCGCCTGCTCGAAGAAGGGGCCACCCCGTGATCGCCCGTACCTGGAACGGCCGCGTCCCCGCCCACCACGCCGATGGCTTCGCCCGCCACCTGTTGGCGACGGGCGTCGCCGAGTCCGCGGCCCTGCCCGGCCACCTCGGCGCGGACGTGTTCCGCGCCGACGTGGGGGAACACGTCGAGTTCCGCCTCGTCACCTACTGGCGCTCGTGGGAGGCGATCCAGTCCTTCGCGGGCGAGGAACCTGACAGGGCCGTCCTCTACCCCGGCGATGAGGAGTACGAGCTCGTCCCCTCGTTCGTCGTCGAACACCACCACGTCATCCGCAGGAGCGGGGAACAGTGAACGTCGCCATCACCGGTGGGCACGTCGTCCCCGTCGACGGTGCTCCCATCGACGGGGGCACCGTGCTCATCGCCGGAGGCCGCATCGTCGCCGTCGGCTCTGCCGCCGGCATCCCCGTTCCTGCGGAAACGCCCGTGCTCGACGCGCGCGGGCAGTGGGTGCTGCCGGGCTTCGTCGAGGCGCACGCGCACATGGGCATCGGCGAGGAGGGCGAGGGCGACCTCGGCGAGGACCTCAACGAGAAGGGCGAGCGCGACGGCGCCCGTCTGCGCGCCCTCGACGGTGTCAACCCCGCTGACCTCGGGTTCATCGACGCTCTGTCGGGAGGCGTCACCACGGCCGTGATCCTGCCCGGCTCCGCCAACCCCATCGGCGGCCAGGCCGTGGCCGTGAAGACCTGGGGTCGCACCGCGGACGAGATGGTCCTGCGCGATCCGGTCGGTGTGAAGAGCGCGCTCGGTGAGAACCCCAAACGGTCGTACGAGGGCTCAACCAGGATGGGCACCGCGGCGGCGATCCGCGACGCCTTCCTGCGGGCGCGCGAGTACCGGGGCAGGCGCGACCCCTTCGACTCAGGGCTGGAGGTGCTGATCAGGGTGCTCGACCGCGAGCTGCCATGGCTCCAGCACGTCCACCGGGCCGACGACATCGCCACCGCGGTACGGCTGGCCGACGAGTTCGGCTACCGCCTGGTCGTCAACCACGGCACAGAGGCCCACCTCCTGGCGGACCTGCTCGCCGAGCGCGACATCCCGGTGGTCAGCGGCCCGCTGATCGGCACCAGGTCCAAGGTCGAGCTGCGGCACCGTACCCTGCGCAATCCGGGCGTGCTGGCCGCCGCCGGCGAGCGGGTGGCGATCACCACCGACCACTCCGTCGTCCCGATCCACTTCCTCGTCCACCAGGCGACCTTCCGCTTGCCGAGCAGGCGCGGGTCATCCAGGAGGAATCCGCGCAGCAGCGGCCGGTTCGTGATGGCCAGGAAGTAGGCGCGCGCCCCATCGGCGCCGCCACGCCGAGGTTCCCTGGCCAAGCGAACTCGACCGCCAGCGAGCCGTGCCACGGCCGGCTCCGCCACCCCCAACCCACCTTGCGGCGGAAGATACGCCCAATCACCCGCCGGCGCCGTTCTTGCCGATGGGGGACCGGTGCATCCCGCCGCCATCCCGCGTACCGCCATGGTGCGCGGCTCCGCGTACAGTGCCCTGCAATCCGTTCCGGATTGAAGCGGCACACGCTGTAGCCATCCGATGGCCGTCCAGACGGAAAGGCAACCGCGATGGAGCAGACGTTCGCCTCCCTGCCGACGGATGAGGAACTGGTACCCGCCACCGATCTCAAGAAGTGGGCGCAGAAGGCCCGCGCATTCCTGCAAGACGCGATCAAGGAGGACAAGCCCGACGGGTTCTTCGCGGACGCCCTGGAGGCGCTGCGGCGAAGGATGGCCTCCCTGGAGACCGCGCTGCTCAACGGCACCCCGGAGAGCGAAGCACGCAAGGATTTTCTCGTCTGGGTGCGGGAGAAGAGCACCGGGGGCTCCTGGGCCTACTACGCGACCAAGCGCGTCGAGGCCGATCGGCTGGCGGCCGCTCAAGAAGCGCTCAAGACGCACGCCGCCCGGATCGACCGCGCCAGGAGCGAGGCCGTCAAGGCGCGCAACGCCCCCGCCGCCAAGGGCGCCGACTACGGCACCGTGATCGCGGGGCTGTCCGACGCGGGCTCCGACGATTTCTGGATCGGTACCAGCGGCGCCTACACGCGCGCCACTCAGCAACACCCGCTGATGCAGGAACTGCTCGCCGGTGTGGGGCAGGCCGAGAACTGGCCGGTGAACGCGTGCGCTGAAGTAGACGCCATGAACCAGTACCTTCTCGCGCGCGGCTTCACCCGGAAGGCCCAAATCCCCGCCGGTGCGTTGTACTTCCACGCGGAGACCTGGAACTACGACGAAGAAAAGTGGCAGGCCCGCAAGACGTGCGGCAACTGCTCGACGTGGATCGGGAAGATCGGCGGGCGCCGCTGCTGAGCCCTACGTTCGGGCGCCGGTACGGCCGGCGCCCGAGTGCGTCGTCGAACGGACTCGAACAGCGGCGGCAGTTCGGCCCGTACGCCAGATCAGTCCGCAGACTGCCCGATTCGTGCCTTCAACCTGCGACCTTCGCTGCCGGATTCTGGACAGGTGAACAGAGCACTCATCGTCATCGACGTCCAGGAGTCCTTCCGGCGACCTCCCGACTGGGAGTTCGTCTCGGAGCCGAACATCGTCAAGCAGGTCAACCAGTTGGTGACAGCCGCGCGAGCACAAGATCAGCTGATCGTGTGGGTGCTGGGTTCCGGCCCAAATCAGGCACGGTGTTCGACCCGGCCCGCGGGTACGTCCGCCTGATGGATGGACCGCAATCCCTCGCGGGCGAGCCGATCATCACCAAGTCGGCGCACAACGCCTTCACCACGACGAACCTGCACCAGCTCCTCACCACCATGCAGCTCGACACCTACGGGGAACTGCGAGATGTGCGATGCGGGTGACGGCAGGTGCTTCACCGCCTGGCCAGGCTGACGAGAAACGAAACAATCATGCACACGAGTACGACAGAAACACACCCTGGTTGGTACTCCTGCGCCGTTGGAAAAGCCACCGTGCCGGGCGGAGAGGCTCGGTAACACTCCAGTCCCGCGATCGCGCAGCCTTCGCGCTACGGCCACAGACGGAATGGGCCAGATGAGTCGCCGACAGGAACCGGCGTCCTCCAGCCCGTACCGTGGCCCCTTCCGGGTAATTCTCGCCACTGGCACCGCTGACGCGCGGCTCACGATCGGCGATGCCGAACACCACCTGTGAGATGACACACCACACCAGACGCTGACCGCGCATGGACCGGCGGGTCCTCACCAGACATAGATCCGCGACATGATCCGAGTCCGCACCGCCACATCGGGGCCGGGATATGCCACCAGCACCGGCACACCACTCGGATCACTACCCTCTACCAGGGTGAAGCCATCACCGGTCCGCGTATGCACGTGGGCTTTCGCCTCTTTCAAGAAGCGTTCGCAGCGCCACAGATCCTCCTCGTCAGCCGCGGTCCAGATCACGTACTGAACGCCGACGTTGCCCAGCGCATGGGTGGCGTTCGCGCCCACCGCGCGAAGGTACACCTGCAGACCATCCGCGTTGACCAGCAGAGCGGCGCTAGGACTGCGGACCGTGACCTCCATTCCCAAAAGGCTGCGGTAGAAATCCACGCTGACGTCCAGCTCGCGGGCGAACATCACCACTGACGCCAACTGCACGCGTGGGGCGGCCGCTGCCGGAGGGTCTCCCTGGACGTCTCCCGGCTGTACATGGCTTCTGTCAGCATCAGATTCCCGGCGGCCAGATCCGGATGCAGAACCCGGTCGCATGCCCGCCCCCGATCTTCCTTCGCAATCGCGAAAGGCTCACTGTCGACTACGGTCCTCTTCTACGCTAACCCGCAGCGGTGCTCCGGCCCCGACTCGCCAGCGTTTGGCACGACGGGCGCCCGATCCTGAGACCAAGCAGAGGTTCAACCGGCGGCCCTGGCCTTGCGCTGGACCTCCACCCCGCTTGACTCGGGTCAGGGCCTCGTCGCCACCGTCGACTCCCTCGGGCCGCGGCGTTCGGGCGGGGCCGACCGCCCCGTGACTACCGTACGGGGACGGCGAGCTCGCGGCCTCGGTAGAAGCCTTCCCGCTCCTCGACCACGTAAGTGGCCATGGCTTCACGTCGACGTGTCTCGGCCTCGGAGGTCCGCCAGGAGTCGCACGCCTCCTTCGTATCCCAGAACGACACCCCGGTGATCTCCTGCTGGTCCTCGGACCAGTACGCGTAGGCGTGGCGCAGACCCTGCGGGTACGGATCCGGGCGCCATGCCCTTTCGAACTCCTCCAACGTGCCCGGC
>NZ_JBEZDO010000082.1:0-3314 GCF_040648355.1 Nonomuraea sp. NPDC049152
CCGGCCCGCACCCCGCTACGACGTCGGCAAAACCGTCAAACGAGGCCGCACCCTCGCGGCACTACAACAATCCGGACGATAAAGAACAAGCTGAGAAGGTGTCTTCGAACCCCTTTAGCGCCCCTTAGCGATCTTGGGTGAGGAGGTCATCAACCGGCATCTCTCACCCTCAGGCAAACTACCGGCGGAGGAGCGCGATATCCACGCCTGCGATCTCGGCAGTGGAAGTGGATGTGCGGGTGCCGAGCGGGAACATCGTCGGCACTCCGCACCCGCCCGCCCGGCTGAGTACGGATATTCATGTGCCGTTCTGGCGGCCTTCGTCAGAACCCGCGGAAGATACCCTCTTCGTCCATGGCGTCGGCGAATTCGGCGAAGTCCATGTTGCCGATCGAGAGGTTGGCCTCGATCGAATAGAGCTCGGTCGCGATGACCCGCATCTGGCGCCCCCTCTCCACCCTCAGGTCGACGAGAAGCAGCGGCATCTCCGGCAAGCGGACAGCGACTTCGTCCACCACGACAAAGAACGCGGGGTCGTATTCCTCCGGCAGTAGCGCGAGGATCTCCTCCGCTGTGGCGCCTTCGTAGGCCGGATCATCAAGGTATTGCACCGGCGCGACGAACTCGCCCTCGTCGTCCTCCAGAATCCATTCGTTGTCCACCATCGATCCGATCGTCGCGCGGACGGCCGCCCACGCCTGCGGGGCGGAGAAGTCCGTGCGGATCACCAGCAGTTCGTAACTCGACGACAGAATGTCCGGCATAGCCGCACATTCTGTCAGTGGCAGCGGACGGCAGAACCAGCCGGCCGCAATGTTCAGAGGGTGTTGTCGATCCCGGGCAACCGTCGAGCAGGATCAGTCGGAGGCATCCTTCCGGCCCATCGCCTCCTCACTCTCAGGCGGCCCGCAGTGCCAACGCTGGCTTTCGGGCCCATGCCTGCGGCTTCTTCCGGGTAAGCCGCCTGGTCATGAGCGTGATCGAGGCAACGGTCAGGTGTGCTTCGCTGTGCGAGGGCTTGCGTTCGAAGTCGATCACGTTGCGGCGGGCGTTCATCAACCAAGAAATGGATCTCTCGACGATCCACCTTCTCGCGAGTACTTTGAACCCGGTCTGACCAGGCCGTTTGGTCACGATTTTGAGGGTGAGGCGCAGGAAGCGGCGGGCCCAGGTGACCAGCGTCCCGGCGTAGGCGCCGTCGCCCCAGATCAGGGTCAGCTGCGGGTGCAGCATCCGCAGCCGGGCCAGCATCTCGCGTGCGGCATCTCGGTCGGGCTGCCCGGCGGGAGTGACCATCACCATGAGAGGCATGCCGCGCGTGTCCACGACCAGGTGCCGTTTCCTGCCCGACACCTTCTTCCCGGCGTCATAGGAGCGTGAACGGCCGGTGACGGTAGCCGCCGCGCGCACCGACTGGGAGTCGATGATCCCGGCGACCGGGTTAGGGCAGCGGCCCTCACGGGTGCGGAGGATGCGGCGCAACTCGTCACGGACCTGGTGGAAGACACCGGCCCGGGCCCAGCGGGCAAAGAACCCGAACACCGTCTGGAAAGGCGGGAAATCCGCAGGCAGGGCCCGCCATTTGCAGGCGTTGTCGGTCACGTAGCGGATCGCGTCGAAGACGTCGCGGCGGTGGTGTTTCTCCGGCCGGCCGCCCAGGGGCGTCTGGCAGGCGGGAACCGGCAGCAAGGACTCGATCAAGGCCCATTCCTCATCAGAGGTATCGGAGGGATACCGACGTGGACGCATCGGTTCAGCCTCCCGCCTTGCCCAGCAGCGCCAGTGCCGACTGGACCACGTTGAGCTGGCCCAGCACCAGGTTGACCCATTCCTCCTCGGGCCGGGCGGCCGCGTGCGGCGCCACGGTGGCCGACAGCAACCGGCTGATCCGGGTCAGCTCGGTGCGCAGGCACGAGCGCTCGTAGGTGATCCAGTCGAGTGGCTCGGCGGAAAAGCGGTATCCGTCGCGGCAGGTCCAGATCAGCGGGGTCAGGTGAGCCATCGCCGAGACCTCGCGGATGTAGACGATGCCCTTGTGGACATGGTGGATGCTCAGGCTGGTGGCCGCCACCAACTGCCGGGTGGTCAACCCGGCCGGGCGGGCCTCCAGCAGCGCGCGGCGGACCTGATCGCCGCAGACATTGGCCGCCAAGCCCCGGGCGGGCATGGCGTCACTCGCCGCGCAGCAGGCGGGCCAGGCCCTCATCCAAGCTGACATCGCCGGAGTCAACGGCGGTCTCCAGCCAGTCGGCTGTCGCGCGGACCCGGGCCAGGCTGTGGGACATGGTCGACTTCTCTTCGGGAGTGAAGGCGTGCCCGCGCAGGGCGGGCAGGACCCGGCCGACCGAGGCCACGAAGGCCATGCACGCGCCGATCAGATCAAGCAGGTCGCGGTTGCGTTCGATCCGCGGCAGCGCGGGAGTGCGTTCCCGGACCACCTCGCTGGCCTGCCGAGCCTGGTCGACTTGCGCGCGGTTGACCAGGTGCCGGGCAGTGGTGTCGGTCATCGCCTTGAAGGCGACCTCGGGACGGCGCAGCAGGTCGGTCGCCACGACCGCGGCGACCCGCTCATCCCGGGCCAGGTCGTGGATACGATCCACCTTTTGCTGCACCGAGGCGATCTCGGCGAACTTCTGGTCGACGGCCTTCTGCGCGGCGCGAATAGTCCACCGGCGTTGCCTGGTGCGCTCGTCGAAGGGAGGGTTGGCGAGTCGCGCGAACCGCTCCTCCTCATTCCTGATCGAGGCCAGGATCCGGTGGATGGTGTAGGAAACCCCAGCTCGACGCTGTGCAGCGGGCCAGCGGGAGGCAACCCATCGGTGCGTCTCCAAGGTCGCCGGCGCTATCCCCAGATCGTCGGCGAACATCTGCAGCACGTCCGAGACGCTGAACAGCATCTCGGACGGGTCCGGGTGCGCTCCGCCGTGCGGCTGCATCGGCTCAATCTCCAGAGCTTTGTCCCCGAGCGCGAACTGTGCCCGAGTCTGGATGTCAACGAGTTCCCGGCCTTCGGCTACCAACTGCTCGTAGCGTTCCTGGGTGACGTTCCCGATCATGGTTGGCATGGTCCGCTGCTCTCCGCGCGAGGTGTCTGCGTGAACGACGGGATGCGGACCGCCAACCTTGAGCATGCGCTTGATCACATTGTGTGACAATCCCTGGCAAGACAGGTCTTTGTGCTGTTCCGAGATCGTTAGCGGGGATCAGAGACACCTTCTGAGCTTGTTCTTTATCGTCCGGATTGTTGTAGTGCCGCGAGGGTGCGGCCTCGTTTGACGGTTTTGCCGACGTCGTAGCGGGGTGCGGGCCGGCGG
>NZ_JBEZDO010000083.1:0-2891 GCF_040648355.1 Nonomuraea sp. NPDC049152
CCTCCGGGTACGGAGACTGGCGTCCCACCTGGACATCCCTCCCTGGACCATCAAGATCCATTGTCAGGGTGTCCACTCCAAAGGATCAGCCTCACTGTGCACCTTCGGCGCGGGCTGGTCGAGATCAATCCAGACCGGTACCGTCCGCAGCTCGCCAGTTCCTTGTCGGTTCTCGGGCAGGTTCTGTGGGCTCTGGGCCGCATGGACGAAGCGGTGCAGGTGACGCAGGAGGCCGTGAGGATCTTCAGGGACCATGCCAGTACCTATCCGGACCGCTACCTGCCCGATCTGGCCGAGACTCTGAACAATGTGGCGTGCCTTCTGGCGGAGAACGGCTGCCCGGCAGAAGCCCGGGTCGTGGCCGGTGAGTCGCTGGCGATCTTCCAGGAACTTGCCATGAGATATCCGGAACGTCACTTGGAGGATGTCGCCAAGCTGCTGTCGAACCTCGGTGCTTGGTCAGAGGGGCCTGAAGGCGCGCATTCACGGGAGGAGGCCGTCGGCCTGTGGCGGGCGCTGGCCGAGAATGATCCGGGCAGCTACGGGCTGGACCTCGGTGTCGCCCTCGTCAGGCTGTCGGAGCAGTACCAGGAGCTGGGGCTGCTGGAGCAGGCGCTCGCCCGTGCCGAGGAAAGTGTGACGATCATCCGCGGGCTGACGGCAGACGGCACCGGGAGGTTCGACGGCGACCTGCCAAGATCCCTGTGGGCGCTCGCGGAGGCGTACTGGGGACTTGAGCGTCCGGAGGAGTCCTTGCCTCCCGCGCTGGAAGCCGTCGCGATCCTGCGGGAGCAGGCGGCCTCCGATCAAGACCGGAGTGTTCTGGGCCGGACGATGATCACGCTCGCGCTCAGGCTCGCGGAAATGGATCGGGTACCCGAGGCGATAGGCCTCATGACCGAGGGAATCACGCTCCGCTACGAGGCAGAGGGGGAACCCGACAGTCCCCATCTCATGGCTCTGATGTACCAGCTTGGCGAATGGCTCTGGTCGTCCGACCAGATCGGGGATTACCTCCCGCAGGCTCAGGAGATCGTCCGAATCTTGCGGGAGCTCGAAGAGGGCAGCGGGGACGGGCGGATCCTGCTCGCCGGATTTCTGTCCATCGTCCGGGACGGATGGAAGCTGCTGGGTCGTCTCGAGCTGAGCCTGCCGCCGGCGCAGCAGATCGTCGCCATCCTGCGCACGTCCGCAATGGAGGATCAGAGCGAGGCGTCTGCGGACCTGGCCGAGAATCTGACCGAGCTGGTCTTCATCCTTCGGAAGCTGGATCGGGGAGACGAGGCTCACGCGGCGGTAGAGGAAGCGATCGGAATCTGGCGGGACCTCGCGCAGGCCGAGCCCGAGGAGAACCTCCCCGGGCTCGGCCGAGCCCTGACCCTCCGCGACCTCACGGTCATGGACCAGGCACAGTGGGCGGACGCGTTGCACGGGGTTGAGGAGACGGCGCGGATCTGGCATGAAGCCGCGGGTTTCCATCCCGACCGTGTCGACGCGGTCGGCGGCTCTCTCGGCAACATCGCTGTCGTCCTTGTCCAACTCGGACGATCTGCCGAGGCTCTGCCCGTCCTGGAAGAGGCAGCCGCGATCTGGCGCGGGCTCATCGCGGAAGGGCGTGACGAGTACTGCGCGGATCTGGCCGAGACCATGCTGATGTCGATGTCCGCGCGCCACGCGCTGGGCGGTCCGCCCCCGGAGGCAGCAGGGCTCTCGCGGCAACTCGTGACCGCATCTCCCACCCGTTCCCCGGAACTCGGCCGTGCCCTGACCATGCTCGCCGCGGGCCTGTCCGACATACCGCTCCTCACTGAGGCGCTCCCAGCCGCCGAGGAGGCTGTCGCACTGTGGCGAGAACAGGTATCGGCCGACGACGATTGGTCTCCCTTTCTCGCCGAGGCTTTGGACGCCCTGAGCCAGGTCCTCTCCCTGACCGGCCACCCAGCCGAAGCCCTTCGCGCCACCGAAGAGGCCGTCACCCTTTGCGGACACTCGCCGCCACACACCCCGACCTCGGACGCCCGCTCCTCGCCGCCGCCCTGACCCGCGAGTCGACCCTGCTCACCGCCTTGGACCGCCTCGCCGACGCCCGCCGAGCCCGGGAAGATGCCGAGACGCTGAACCCCGTCATCATCAACCCAGAATCTGCCTCGAACCGGCCCTGACCGCCTGAAACGACGAGTTAAGCGGCCTCGCTCGGCTACGGCTGGAGCCTGCAGACCTCCAGCCTGCAACGGCTCGGTTCCCAATTGCAGTTGCATCCGCCGGGACAGTCCTGGCCGGTGCCGTCACCGTCGGCGCCACCAGCGCGGGGCCGATCTTGCCTGTGCCACTGCTGGAGGTCTAAACCCCTGATCAAGCACCCCACGATGGGATATGAAGCGGTACAGGGACTGCTGATCCCGACGATCGTGCTGCTCTACTCCGGGTGCCGTTAACGAACGTGGCACCAGCCGCAAACGGCGGTGACGCTCCTGGGCGACCCGCCCGGGCCGGGGTGAGACTGGGACAGGTGGGGGAATCGGTCGGACAGGTGGGTGCGGGCGTAGCGCAGCCATCGGGCTTTGCTGGTGTAGCCGAGCAGGGCCTGCATCAGGGCCAGGGTGACCAGGTAGGTGTCGGACAGGCGGGGTTGGAAGCCGATCGTGGGGCGCCAGGGGGCCAGGTCGGGGTGGTTTTTGAGAAGGGTGTCGGTGTGGGCGTAGAGCGCACGGGCGAGGGAGTTCAGGTTGTGCGTCACAACAAGACCATGGGCTCCCTCGCCTCATGCTCAGACCAGGCACCCCTGGGAATTACTCATCTAGAAGATCGCTGAAGATCTTGCGTTCTGGCCCCGCCTTGGATGATGCGGGGCCAGACTCATTGCGTGCAGGGTGAGTGGGCTGGGGAACTGG
>NZ_JBEZDO010000084.1:0-2713 GCF_040648355.1 Nonomuraea sp. NPDC049152
CGCCCGCAAACGACGCACCACGGCATAGCCGAAAACAGCAACCGTCAAGCATGTGATGGGACAGCAGTGTCAAGCATCTCCCGGGACAGGACAAGCCGGTCAGGCCACCATGGATGAGAACTTTCTCCACGGTTTCAAGGCGGCCCGCCCGCGGCGGCCCGCGGTGCGTAGTGCAGCCAGCTGGCCGCGCTGCGGCTCTTCGGCCGGTCGCGGCCAGCGCTGCCCACGCACCCAACCATCACAGCGAACAGCCAGACGATCAAAGGTCATCGCGGAGTACGGCCCGGCGATAGCCGCATCCGCCGCAGCCAGTGACGGTCAGATCACACCTCCGGCGGGGATCTCCAGCCCCGAGGCGACCACCGCGCGTCGGCTGAGCTTGCGGAGTTAGAGGCCTTTAATGGCTGGGGTTACGGCGGTCGGAAGTCCAGGCCGGTCTTGGCCGTGAAGCCGGTGATGAGGGCTGGTCGGTACTGCATGCGTTTGAGCCGGTTCTTCACCACGGCGATCAGCTGGTCGATGGTGCGCATGGCGAGGTTGGCCAGGCTCTTCTTCATGTGTGCCGACACGCCCTCGACCGGGTTCAGTTCCGGGGCGTAGGTGGGCAGGTAGAACACCATCAGCCAAGGGCGAGCCCTGATAAGCCGTCGCATCGCGGCCGAGGTGTGGGTGTTGAGGTTGTCCCACACGACCACCAGCGGCCCGCCGAGCTGCTGGTGAGCGGCATCGAACAACGCTGCGTAGTCGGCCTCGGCGAACCCTCGGCGTTCGCCCTTGCGCCCGCGATGCTGTCACATCCGGTAGATCAGCCGCGGCCGCCGCTCCGGGCGGTCGGGGCGGGTGGCGGTCCGGCGAGCGATACTCGGCCGGTGCCCTTGACCGGCAGCGACACGATCGGCGTGCGGCCTTTGCGGCCCCAAGTGCGCCCTTTGGGGGACCTCAAGCTCTGTCCGGCCTCGTCTTCGAAGCACAACCACGCCCCTTGTTGTGCTGCCAGCCTTTTATGATCGGCCACTGCTCGTCCTTCCAGACGGCGATGGCCTGCTCATCGCGTTCGGCGGCGCGCCGCGTTGGTGCCTGCCAACTCCAGCCCAGCCGGTGTAGCAGACAGCACACCCCTGCCACCGTGTACCGCACCGGAAGATGCGTTCGATCACCTCGGCGATCCGCGCCAGCGTCCAGCGCTGATCCGGCCACCCGTGGGCCATCGGCCCGCCGGCCAAGACCTCCTCCAGACGTGCCAGTTGGGCCTCGTCCAGCTTGCATACCGCCCCACCGGGCCCCTGGAGGCCAGCGCCTGCCGCCCGCCGTTCTCCAGCGCCCGCCGCCACCGGTTGGCCGACATTCGCGACACCCGAAACTCCCGCGCGACCTGGGCATCCGTCGCGCCCTCGGCGAAGCGATCGGCCGCTCGCAACCGCACCTGCTCCCGCCGTAATCGCTGCTCCGCGGTCAGGCCTCCACCATCGGGATACCTCATGCACTCCAGATAGCACCGCAACAACCGTCTGCAAGCTCACGCCCAGGCCAGGCCACATAACCTTCACCTTTGAAGGTCTCTAGTGAGGTGGAACCTGATTACCTCGCACACCATCGACCCGGGCAAGCCCAGCAGAACGGCTCCTCCGTATCAAGCCTGGCTGCGACCGCAGGACAACAAATGACCGAGGAATCGCGGCCGGTGAGCGTACACGCGAAGCCAAGCTTGACACTCGGTCCTCGGCCCGCTGCCGTTCCGCTTCGCCGTGGGTTGACGGGGTACGAGGTGATCATCAGGAGGCATGCGACGAGTAATCTGTCGGGCCACCGATCTATGCGGGACGCGCGATGCCGCCACACCTCGGAGTCCTTGTAATCTAATCGTTATCCGATGCTCTCAGTGAGCCCGGGTAGCTTCGCCGCCTAGGCAAATGCCTAGGTGGGAAACTCAATTCGTGGGGCCTGACCTGAGATTATGCGCATGTACATGTGCCTATAGGTATATGCCTACGCTGACCTGCGCAAACATTACAGGGCATTTAATGGCATCGGACCTCTCGATAAAGGGCTAACGATGCCTCTCGGGCTGGCGCTGTGGCTGTAGCATCAGCACAAAGAAATGCCTACCGCAACCAACTTGTCGGCTGATCTGCGGTAGGCATTAACGATCTCACAAGGAGACCTCTATGCGCATGGTACACCCTGGTTCAGGATTACTGCTGGTCGCGGTTGTCGTCGCCGCGCTGGTAACTCTCCTCATCGTTACAGGACATGGAAGTGAGGCACCACTCGTCGTCGGCTCCGTGTCCATGGTGCTCGGCCCGTTCATCGGTAGGTCTAAGGGGCTCACTCGCGAGCCAGGACAGTAAGTAGGAAAGTTGGCGGCGCCGCGAAGCCCTGTAGAACGCATACAAGCTCTGGCATAGGGCCCTGAGTGAGGTGACAACGTTGCCGCATGTCAGCGTGTCCGCACCACCGCGCAGCCACGCTGACCACGGCCTCATTCAGCGGGGCAGGCGGGCTGGTCCGTCTGAAAAGCGTCGGCCATGCTGCCGCGCGGCTTCCGTTCCTCGGGCCTGGCGGCCCTGCGGTACGGGTCCGCTAATGGCCGTGTAGCGGGGATCGGTGGAGGCCTTCGGGTGAGGCTGATCCTTTGGAGTGGACACCCTGACAATGGATCTTGATGGTCCAGGGAGGGATGTCCAGGTGGGACGCCAGTCTCCGTACCCGGAGG
>NZ_JBEZDO010000085.1:0-2617 GCF_040648355.1 Nonomuraea sp. NPDC049152
CGCTGCCCGATGGGGGTTCACGCGCGCCACGGACTTCAGCCGCTCCTTTCGCCGGGCGTACGGGATGCCCCCCAAGGACTACCGCCACTCCGTGCCGGACTCCCCGTGATCCCCGTTGAGCCTCCGTGCCCGGGAGCGCTCGGCCGGTGTGCGCGCCGTGTCAAGAACCCCCCGCATGAGGCGCGCGGCCTCGGTGGGCCTCCTTTCCCTTCTGCTCCCCATGATCCTTCTTTCACCCCCCGCCCAGGCATCCACGGAATCTCAGGACTTCGGGCCAAACGAGAAAATCGTCAGCGCCGACAAGGCCGGCGACCTGTCTGTGGACGACAACCCATCCCGCCTGTCAGCAGACGGTCGGTGGCACGCTGAACACCTCAATGACACAGTTCACGTGTCGGGGCGGAGGCTTCGGCGAGCACGACCGCGAAGTCCACGTCGCGGTTTCAGCGGAGATCCCGATCGGTGAACGGATCCGCTGTTAGCGGACGGCAAGCGGTAAGCGGTCGCTGCCGCCCTCCTCGTTGTGGGATATGCGTTGATCAGTGGTGGTGCGGCGGGCATCGTGGTGTCATGACGCGCGGGCGCTTGGTGTGGTCGGTGCTTTTCGGGCTGCTCTGCAGTGTCGGGGCGGGGGTGCTGCCGCTGGTGGTGCCGTCTGGATGGGACATCGCGTGGAAGATCGTGGTGGCGACGGTGGTGGCGGCGCTCGCGGGGGCCAGTGGTTCGTATTTCGGGATTGCTCTCGCCGAGCGTGAGGCCCGGAAAGGGGCCCGGGAGCAGGTGGGGCGGCTGAGAGAACTCGCTCCGGATGGGGGGCCGGCCGGACTGCTGGCTCCCGGCCGTCGGATCGTGGAGTTCGTCGGACGGCGAGGGGAGCTGGCCGAGCTGCTCGCTTGGTGTGAGTGTGGTCCGGGGCGGATCCGCCTGGTGACCGGCCCTGGCGGCGTGGGGAAGAGCAGGCTGGCTGTCGAACTGGCGGATCGGCTCAGCCAGGTGGGCTGGCGATGTGAGTGGGTCGCCGACGGCGCCGAGGCGGACGCGGTGGGGACCGTCCGGGGGGTGTCCCGCGGACGGGTTTTGCTCGTCGTCGACTACGCCGAGATCCGGACGGGTCTCGGAACGCTGCTGCGCGCGGCCGTGGCAGACGACGGCGCCGCTCTGCGGGTGCTGCTGCTGGCTCGGAGCGCGGGCGACTGGTGGGACCGGCTGAAGGTCGCCGAGCCGGTGGTCCGCGCCCAGCTGGCGGACGCCTACTCGGAGCGCCCGCTCGGTGCTTCCGTGGAGACCGAACGGTCGGACGTCGACCTCGTGCTCGAGGCGGTGCCCCGATTCGCGGAGGCGCTCGGCGTCGATCCTCCGGCGCGGGTGCTGGTGGAGCCGGGCCGGGGCGCCACTCGGATCCTCGACCTGCACGCTACGGCGCTCGTCGCGGTCCTGCACGCGATACGGGCGCGGGAGACCGGCGGCGAAGGTGACGAGGTGCGGGTAGGGGTCGCGGACGTGTTCGGCGAGCTGCTGGCCCACGAAGAGCGGTACTGGCTCGGTACGGCGGAACTGGCTGGACTGCTCGAGGGCACGGCAGGTCTGCGTGCGGCGGTACTCGGACGGATCGTCGCCGCGGGCTGCCTGCTGGGCGCGTTGAGCGAGAGCGAGGCTGTGGCCCTGCTGGAACGGGTGCCGGGCGCCGCCGCCTCCCTGAAGGTCGCGGGCTGGCTCCGAGACCTCTACCCTCCCCACGATCCTGAGGAATGGCTGGGCTCACTCCAACCCGACCGGCTCGCAGAACATCTCACGATCGCTCAGCTCAACGCGTCAACGGAGCTCACCAACCGGTGCCTCACCGAGCTCGACCACCGCCAGGCCCTGCGAGCGATCACCCTGCTGGGCCGTGCGGGCACCGACCAGCCGGACGCCCTGCCTCTGCTGGAGCGCACGCTTCCCCTGCTGGACCATGTCATCGGGCGGTTGCCTCCGGATCCAGAGCTGCTGATGACAATCTCCAACGCGATCCCCTATCCGTCGGTGGCGCTCGCGGAGACGGACGTGACCATCACCCGTCGCGGTCTCGCCCTCGTCCAGGACGACGACCCGGCTTCGCGAGTGAAATGGCTGGGCCGCCTTCTGGCCGCGCTGGTGCAGACACGGCACCATGGCGAAGCGCTTCTCGTGGGCACTGAGGCCGTCCGCATCTGGCGAGACCTGGCCCAGGACGACCCGGAAGAGTGCCTCCCAAGACTCGCGACCGCGCTGTCCAATCTCGGCGCTGTGCAGGCACGCCTGGATTTTCACGAACAGGCCTTGGACGGCGAGCGTGAGGCAGTTCGGATCTGGCGGGACATCGGGGAACAAGAGCATCATTCCGAGCTGGCCGCATCGCTGTCCAACCTGGGGAATTGGTTCAATCGGACAGGGAGTACGGAAGAGGCGCTGGACGCTCTCCAAGAGGCTGTGAGGCTCAACCTCGGGAGTGGACACCGGGTTTCATGCGACGAGTGACAGCGTACGTGATGAGATCAGCTGTCGCTCGAACTCGACTGGCGTGAGGTAGCCGAGGGCGGAGTGGCGGCGGCGCCGGTTGTAGTAGGCCAGCCAGCGGAACAGCTCCAGCCGTGTCTGT
>NZ_JBEZDO010000086.1:0-2327 GCF_040648355.1 Nonomuraea sp. NPDC049152
CCGCGCCCGTAGACCGAACGGTGGATCGCCGACCAGTAGACCTAATCCAACCGCAACGACGAAAGGGACATCAGCTCGCGTAACGCACTCTCAGACCCGTCGCGAGTTCGCATCTCCTGCGATTCGCGACGGTTTGAGATTCAAGACAACCTCTGAACAGTGGCTACGCCGTCCTGCGGCCCGTTTTGCGCCAACCGTCGCGGAGAGTCGGGCGCCGGTATCGAGTACCCAACCCGAACCCGCGGCGGGCATGCCCTGACGTTCTCAAGATCGACTCATGGCCGGTTTTACCCGTATCTCGGCTGGACCCGGATCTCGCCCCGGTCCATGACATACACGCGGTCGGCGGCCTTGAAGGCCGCGTGCGCGTTCTGCTCTACCGGCAGAATCGTCAGCGCCTGACTGAGGAGACGATCCGGGACGAGGCCGCGTCCTTGCCGACCAACTCGGTGATCTGCTGGACGACCGAGTACTACTCCAAGGCGATCGCCGCGCTGCGCGCTCAGGGCCGCGACGTCCCCGACGAGCTCCTGTCGTTCATCACGCCCGGCCACAGCGAGAACATCAACTTCTTCGGGATGATCGATGTCGATATCGAGGCCGAGCCATCCAAGCTCGACGGCGGATGGCGGCCGCTGCGCCCCACCCAGGTCACCGAGTCCGGCACCTCCTTCATCCTCAACCCTGGATTGCCCCGAGGCCGCAAGCGAAGGGCTGGTGACTTCGGTGAACGCCGAGGTCACCAGCCCTTGCGGACGCGGCCGAGGTCAGGTTCGGTGAAGGCTCGCCCGCCCCACCGGGTACACAGTGAGAATGGCAATGGCGCCTTGGCCCCAACGCCAAACTCGACGTAGCAAATGTATCGTTGTATTGGTACATTGGTTGGCAAAGGGGTGAGTCTGCCATGTCACCGATGACGGCGATGCTCGTCGAATTGCTGGTCGTACCCATCCTGGTGTTGCTGATCGGGTTTCGGCCGGTGTCCGGGAGGCGGGTCGCCCGTTTCGCCACCGAATACGACGTCACCCTCACCTGCGGTACTAGACCGATTCTCTCCGCCTACCTGGCCAGAACAAGCAGGTGGCGGGCTGGCGGCGGGGCGGTCGGCTGGCTCGCGGCCGGCGCGTTCACCTCCGGCAGCGGCTACTACTACTTTCTGGGCGTCACCGGATACCTGGTGGGTGCGATGGCTGCCGAGTTCGGGACGTCCCTGCCAATGCCCGAAGGCCAGCGCCGAGCCACCCTCGTGGTGCGTAGACCCGGTGACCGCCTGACCTGGGGAGCGCGCTGGGGCACGGTTCTCATCGTCGCGGCGCTGGGCGTTCATACCTGGATCTACCAGGTGTGGCCCAAAGCCGGGCATGCCAAGGTGCCATCGTCCCAGGTGATCCTCGACCTGGCGGGCATCGTGCTGGCCACGGCAGTCATGTGGCTGTCGTGCCGGTTCATCGTGATGCGCCCCCGGCCGGTGCGCGCCGCCGACCTCGGCGAGGCCGACGACGGGATCCGGGCGAGCTCGCTGCAGACCATCAGTGGGGCGTCATTGGCCCTGATGTGCCTGGCGGCTCTCGACGCGATGTGGGCCATGCTGCTCGACCTCGACGCCCCGGAACCTTTCAACTGGGTCATGAACGTGCTGGGTTTCGCGATGGTGTTGGCGGCGCTGTACTCCTGGTTCGGCATCCGGACCCGGCCGCGCCCCGCCCCGAAGGTCCCGGCGTGATCGTTGAGATCGATCCGGACGCGGCCACTCCGCCGTACGAGCAGCTTAGGGCCCAGATTGCCGCGCTGATCCGGACCGGAAAGCTGGCGGTCGGCGCTCGCCTCCCAAGCATCCGCCAACTCGCCCACGACCTCGGCCTGGCAGCGGGGACGGTCGCTCGTGCCTACCGCGAACTGGAGGCCGCAGGCTACCTGCGTGGTCGCGCGGGCCAGGGCACCGTCGTGCGCGACATCCCCCGCCTACCCGAAAGCGAACGCACCGCCCGCCTCGCCGACGCCGCCCGCGCCTACGCGGCCGCGGTCCGCGAACTCGGTATCGACGTCGACGTGGCCCTCACCACGGCCCACCACCACCTCACCGACTCTGCCAGCTGACCCGAGCCCCCGCTCTTCCGAAAGGTTCGCCAGGTGGCGGCGCCACTGCCATTCTCACCGTGTACCTGGTGAGGCCAGCCTTATCGACAGGCCGAACCCTGCCAGTGCCGCACCCCTCTCGGGGAAACGCCTCGACCTAGGGCGCGTATCGAGTCGTGATCAAGTGGTGGTCCGGGTGAGGTGCTTGACCCAGATCATTGAGGCGCGCAGATGGAGGCCGGCGAGGTAGC
>NZ_JBEZDO010000087.1:0-2298 GCF_040648355.1 Nonomuraea sp. NPDC049152
AGCACACCCGGACCCGCCTATTGGCGGTAACGCTACAAATCCCCTCGATCACACTGCGGCATCACGGGCAGAGGCTCGCGTAACGCACTCTCAGGCCGCGGCTCGCTCCGATCGGCTCAGTTGTTCATATCCGGCCTGAAATTCTGCCGTCGCCCGCGGACACGTAGGAATTGAAAGCCCGTAGCGTTCGGAAGGCCTGACGAGGATGACGCGTTGAGTGAACAAGACGACCGGTCCCGGTTCGAGGCGGTGTACCGGCGAACCTATGAGCAGATCCTCGGATACGCCGTACGGCGGTGTTCCTCCCCCGAGGACGCCGCCGACGTTGTGGCCGAGACCTATGTGGTCGCCTGGCAGCGGATAGCCGATCTCCCCGCCGGCGAGGCCGGCAAGCTATGGCTGTACGGCGTGGCCCGTCGGGTCCTGGCCAACCACCGCCGTAGCGAGCGGCGCAGGCTCACCCGGCACACTGAACTCACCGACGAGATCGAACACCTCTACACCGCCCCCTCCCACCACAGTGGGCAGCACGGCGTGGATGAAGCCATGAGCATGCTCGCCGACAGCGACCGTGAACTGTTAGCCCTGGCTCTGTGGGAAGGGCTCGACCCCGGCGAGATCTCCATCGTGCTGGACTGCTCCCGCAACGCCGCCCGTATCCGCCTGCACCGGGCCCGCAAGCGCTTCGCCAAGGCCCTGGAGAAGACCCGCCCATCGGCCTCTTTCGCATCACGGCCGCTCATCGAGAAGGAGACACGGTGAACAACGACCAGATCTTCAAGAACCGGGCGAGGGTGCTGGACGAGGACCTGGCCGGCCGGGCGTCCACCGCGGGGGCGGACACCCTGCTGGCCGAGATCGTCTCGCTGGAACAAACTCCGGCCCGACGACGGCTCATTGCCTCTCCTGGCCGCGCCCTGCTCGGCCTGGCCGTGGCCGCCGCTCTGGCCGGAGCCATCGTCGTCGGGCCGTCCCTGTTCAGAGCGTCCGAGCAGGTGTACGCCAGCCAGGCGGTGACGATCGACCGCGTCGGCGACGAGTACACCTTCTACTTCACCGAAGGAGATCCCGATCCCGCCGAGCTGAAGGAAGCCTTCCACAAGGTCGGCCTGGACAACCTCACGGTGAGGCTGATCCCCGTCTCGCCGCGACAGCCAGGCTCCGTCTTCGGATTCGAGAAGTCCGACCCCGACGCGAAAGCGACGTTCGCCGGGGACAGCTGCCCTGAGCAGGTCGAAGACTGCATTACGGCCTTCAGTGTCACCGCAGGCATCAAGGGGCCCGCGGAGGTCAGATTGGGCCGCCCGGCGAAGCCCGGCGAGAAGTACGCCTACCCGGCCGACGCCAGCTGGCAGGGGGAGGCGCTGGCCGGGGTGAACCTTCAGGGGCGTTCGGTGGCCGAGGCGGTGCGCGTCGTGCGCGAGCACCGCCTGAAGGTGGCTTACGAACTCGACTGGCCGTTGCGGAACGGCGACAAGGGCGTTCGCTCCGAGCCGGACGTCCCCGCTTCCCGTATCGACACCGGCTGGAAGGTGGCGACGGCGGAAAGCTACAACGACGGCGTGATCGTCCTGCACGTCACGCCGGGCCCGGCCGCGACCCCGCCGCCCGGATTCTGACCAGCCCGGCCGCGCGGTCTGGCCGGGCAGGCGTGGCGGGCACCTGCGCCGAGAGACGTCCCCCGAGGACGGCCGTCGGGGGACGTCGGCCAAGCCCTTGGGCGCGGTGTGTCGAGCTGGCCCGTGTGTCATGCGGGCGTCAGGGCCAGGGCGTGCGTCGTATCCGTGCCCCAGCCGCCCGGCGGGGCCGGGTTTCGCCACACCAGCCCTCGCCGACTGGCTGGGTGAAGGTGGCCTCCGCAGCTGGCCGTTCCCACAGCACGGATACGACGGACCTCGCAGAGCGTAGTAGATCGCTACGGATCGGTATCGGGCGCCACGCACGCCCGGCGTTGGGGGTGTCCCGAAACTCCGGAACCGCGGCCTGGCCAGGTTCGCGGCAGTGATGCCAGCGGACACCGGCCGCTACGCGGTCGGCGGTGCTGGCCGGTCGGCCGCGGCGGCCTGGTGGTCACGGGCGCTGGCGCCGATGGCGCCGGCCAGCCTGGTCAGACGGCCTGCCAGCGATGATGTCGCTCTCCCACCCGATCGGCTGTGCGGCGCCCTGGCCGCCGCCGTCGACGGTGGGGAGCGCCGCGGCCAGTTAGGGCGCGTATTGGGTCGTGATCAATCTGTCGATTCGCCCTCGTGGTGAGGCCTGGACCGGTAGATCTTGTTCCGTGACGCGAGTGCAACTGAC
>NZ_JBEZDO010000088.1:0-2048 GCF_040648355.1 Nonomuraea sp. NPDC049152
ATGGAGCGCGTCGTCCGCGAGCGTATGACCACGCAGGACGTCGAGGCGATCACGCCGCAGACCCTGATCAACATCCGCCCGGTCGTGGCGTCGATCAAGGAGTTCTTCGGCACCTCGCAGCTGTCGCAGTTCATGGACCAGACCAACCCGCTGGCCGGCCTGACGCACAAGCGGCGTCTGTCCGCGCTGGGCCCCGGTGGTCTGTCGCGTGAGCGGGCCGGTTTCGAGGTCCGTGACGTGCACCCGTCCCACTACGGCCGGATGTGCCCGATCGAGACCCCTGAAGGCCCGAACATCGGCCTGATCGGCTCGCTGGCCTCCTACGGCCGCATCAACGCCTTCGGCTTCGTCGAGACGCCTTACCGCAAGGTCGTCGACGGCAAGGTGACCGAGCAGATCGACTACCTCACGGCCGACGAGGAGGACCGCTACGTCAAGGCGCAGGCCAACACCGCGCTCAACGCCGACGGTTCCTTCGCCGAGTCCCGCGTCCTGGTCCGCACCAAGGGCGGTGAGACCGAGCTCGCCCGTGCCGAGGAGGTCGACTACGTCGACGTCTCCGCGCGCCAGATGGTCTCCGTCGCCACCGCGATGATCCCGTTCCTGGAGCACGACGACGCCAACCGCGCGCTCATGGGCTCCAACATGCAGAGGCAGTCCGTGCCGCTGCTGAAGAGCGAGGCGCCGCTGGTCGGCACCGGCATGGAGTACCGTGCCGCGACCGATGCCGGCGACGTCATCAGCGCCGAGAAGGCCGGCGTGGTCGAGGAGGTCTCCGCCGACTACGTCACGGTCATGAACGACGACGGCACCCGCACGACCTACAGGGTCGCCAAGTTCAAGCGCTCCAACCAGGGCACCTCCTTCAACCAGAAGCCCATCGTCGCCGAAGGCGACAGGGTCGAGGTCAACCAGGTCATCGCCGACGGTCCCTGCACCGACAACGGTGAGATGGCGCTGGGCAAGAACCTGCTGGTGGCGTTCATGCCGTGGGAGGGCCACAACTACGAAGACGCGATCATCCTGTCCCAGCGTCTGGTGCAGGACGACGTGCTGTCCTCGATCCACATCGAGGAGCACGAGGTCGACGCCCGCGACACCAAGCTGGGCCCCGAGGAGATCACCCGGGACATCCCGAACGTCTCCGAGGAGGTCCTGGCTGACCTCGACGAGCGCGGCATCATCCGCATCGGCGCCGAGGTCGTTCCCGGTGACATCCTGGTCGGCAAGGTCACCCCGAAGGGCGAGACCGAGCTGACGCCGGAGGAGCGGCTGCTGCGTGCGATCTTCGGTGAGAAGGCGCGCGAGGTTCGCGACACCTCGCTGAAGGTGCCGCACGGTGAGTCCGGCAAGGTCATCGGCGTCCGCGTGTTCTCCCGTGAGGAGGGCGACGAGCTTCCGCCCGGTGTCAACGAGCTGGTCCGCGTCTACGTGGCCCAGAAGCGTAAGATCACCGACGGTGACAAGCTCGCCGGCCGTCACGGCAACAAGGGCGTCATCTCCAAGATCCTGCCCGTCGAGGACATGCCGTTCCTCGAGGACGGCACCCCGGTCGACATCATCCTCAACCCCCTCGGTGTGCCCGGTCGAATGAACGTCGGCCAGGTGCTGGAGACCCACCTCGGGTGGATCGCCGCCAGGGGCTGGGACATCTCCGGCCTCGAGGAGGCCTGGGCCGAGCGGCTGCGCGACAAGGGCTTCGGCCACGTCGAGCCGCGCACCAACGTCGCCACCCCGGTGTTCGACGGCGCCCACGAGGAGGAGATCGTCGGCCTGCTCGGCAACACCATCGCCAACCGCGACGGTGACCGCATGGTGCAGGAGACCGGCAAGGCCAAGCTGTTCGACGGCCGCTCAGGCGAGCCGTTCCCGTACCCGATCTCGGTCGGCTACATCTACATCCTGAAGCTGCTGCACCTGGTCGACGACAAGATCCACGCACGTTCGACCGGCCCGTACTCCATGATCACCCAGCAGCCGCTGGGTGGTAAGGCGCAGTTCGGTGGACAGCGTTTCGGCGAGATGGAGGTGTGGGCCCTCGAGGCCTA
>NZ_JBEZDO010000089.1:0-1956 GCF_040648355.1 Nonomuraea sp. NPDC049152
CTTGTCCTGTCCCGGGAGATGCTTGACACTGCTGTCCCATCACATGCTTGACGGTTGCTGTTTTCGGCTATGCCGTGGTGCGTCGTTTGCGGGCGTCGCGTTGCGGGAGGCCGGGATTGGCGCTGGTGGATTTGTCTGTGGTCGAGCAGCGGTATCGCGCGGTGCTGGAAGTTCAGGCAGGTGTCCCGGTGACCGAGGTCGCGGCCAAATTCGGGGTGTCACGGCAGAGCGTGCATACCTGGCTGGTGCGGTATCGGGAGGCGGGACTGGCGGGGTTGGTCGATCGGTCCAAGCGTCCGGTGTCGTCTCCGGATCAGATGCCCGCTCAGGTCGAGGTCGTGGTGTGTGAGCTGCGGCGCGAGCATCCCCGGTGGGGGCCGGTGCGGATCGTGCATGAGATCGGCCGGTTGGGGATCGAGCCGGTGCCGTCGCGGATGAGCGTCTATCGGGCGCTGGTGCGGCATGGCCTGGTCGAGCCTGGTCGGCGGCGTCGCCAACGCCAGGACTATCGGCGGTGGGAGCGTGATGCTCCGATGGCGTTGTGGCAGATGGACATCGTCGGCGGGGTGCTGCTGGCCGATGGGACCGAATGCAAGGTCGTGACCGGCGTCGATGACCATTCCCGGTTCTGTGTGATCGCCGCTGTGGTGCCGCGGGCCAGCGGTAGGGCGGTGTGCCTGGCTTTTGCTGCTGCGCTGAGGGCCTTCGGCGTTCCCGATGAGGTGCTCACTGACAACGGCAAGCAGTTCACCGACCGGTTCGGCAAGGGCGGCGAGGTGTTGTTCGACCGGATCTGCCGAGACAATGGGATCACCCATCGGCTGACCCAGCCGCGCTCTCCGACCACGACGGGCAAGATCGAGCGGTTCCACGGCACGTTGCGGCGGGAGTTCCTCAACGACGCGATGCCGTTCGCGGACCTGGCGGCGGCGCAGGACGCGGTCAGTCGGTGGGTGGCCGACTACAACGCGATCCGGCCGCATCAGGCCCTCGATATGGCGGTGCCGGCCGACCGGTTCACCTGCCGGGCCCCAGATGAGCGGGAGCTGTTGCCGTTGCGGTTGCCGTCGGTGGTGCGGCTGGCCGCGGTGCCTGACCCGGATCCAGTGCCTGAGCAGCTCGGCGAGCCCGCCGTTGAGCCGGTGTCTGGTTGGGTGTGGGACGGGGAGGCGATCGAGTTCGAGCGGGTCGTCCCCCCATCGGGGAACCTGTGGGTGAGCGGTCGCCAGTTTTGGCTTGGCACCGGCCTGGCCGGGGTGAACATCACGTTCTGGGCTGACTCCCAGGTGATCCACCTGCTGAATGCCGGTGCCAGGATCAAAAGCGTCCGTTCGCACTTCTCCACCGCTGACCTGTCGGTCCTGGCCGCTCGGGGAGCCCGTAAAGCGGGGCCTTCGCCGCTGCCCGCGGTCGAGGACGGGACTGCGATCGAGGTGGAACGGACCGTCAACCGATCCGGGCTGGTCGGCCTGGCCGGGCAGATGGTGCTGGCTGCGGAGATCCTGAACGGGCGCCGGGTCGGCATCCGCATCGACGGCAACACTCTAATGTTCTTCGACCTCGACACCCGCCAGCTGCTGCGCTCGCGGCCCAACCCGCTCACCTACGACCAGGCCCGCAAGTTGCGCGGTGCCCGCCCGGCCGGGCCATCCCCACACACCTCCACCGCCCCGATCACCGTGCAACGGCGGGTCAGCGACACCGGCCGCATCATGATCGCCGGACAGATCCTGGCGTTGGGACGCCTGCACGCCCGAACCGTCGTCACCGCCCACGTCACCGACACCGTCATCACCGTTGAGCTCGACGAGGACAGGCGCACCTACCGGCGGACCACTGACCAGCCCGTCCGCAGCATCAAAGCCCACCGGCCCCGCAAGGCCGCCCTATGAAATCAAGGGCAACCGTCAAGCATGTCCTGGGACCGAACCGTCAAGCATCAGGTGGGTCTAGACA
>NZ_JBEZDO010000090.1:0-1850 GCF_040648355.1 Nonomuraea sp. NPDC049152
GGCTCTGGCTCACTTTTGATGATCTCAGTGACAGAGCGTGGCTCCGTCAGATGTAGCGGAGGACTCGAGCCCGGAGGAGGTCGAAGTTGGCCCGGCCGAACATCTGCCTTTTCAAGAATTTAATCTTGTTCACGGTTCCTTCGACGGCACCGTTGCTGTGGGCCAGCGTCAGCCCGGCTTGGACTGCGGCGTGATCGCGTCGCAGGCCGGTGGCGAAGGCGGCCAGCTGAGGCGAGGCGCCGGCTTCGGCAGCGATGATCCATTCGTCGAGCAGGTGGCCGTCGCGGTTGGTCATCATCGTGGCGAAGCCGTGAACCAGCTCTGCAGCGGTGGCGAGTTCGGGGCAGCGGGCAAGAACCCGCTCCAACCCAACCTTCCCTTCCGCGCCCAGACGGTCGGGATGAGTCATGAGCCAGCCGGTGACGCGACGGGGACTGGGCGGCAGACAAGGCTCTTGCCGCACGTCCCGATGTCCTCGCAGCGGTTTGAGCCAG
Organism: Nonomuraea sp. NPDC049152; assembly: GCF_040648355.1. Lineage (NCBI taxonomy): Bacteria > Bacillati > Actinomycetota > Actinomycetes > Streptosporangiales > Streptosporangiaceae > Nonomuraea > Nonomuraea sp. NPDC049152. The sequence goes on from NZ_JBEZDO010000090.1 coordinate 495, forward strand.
CCCTGGACGGCACGCTGGCTGCCGGTGAAGCCCTGGGCCTTGATCTCAGCATGGAGCTGAATGGCGTTGGTGCATCCCTCGTTCCACCTGCGGGTGAGGTGCGGCTTGAACGCATCCAGCTTGCTGGAGCGATCGAGAGTCGGAGCCAGGAGTTCATCCACGCTGCCGGCGTTGGCGAACTTGCGGACGGTGCGAAAGGCCAGGCCAAGTTCGCGGCCGATAGAGTTCAACGACGCGCCCCTGCCCTTCAGCGCCTGGACCTGGGCGTAGCGCTCACGAGTCCGGACGACCATCGGCCGTTCGTTGCCGTAGGAATCCAAGGTCTTCGGCCGCTCGACCGGCTCCGCTTCGCAGCCGACTCCGTCCGCGACAGCGGCGTCTGGCTCGGGGGCTTCCTGCAGGCAGGATCGGTGTGCGCGGACGGTCTTGTCCAGCGCCGCGGCGAGGTTCTGCCAAAGGTGGAAGCGGTCGGCGACCTGGACGGCCTCAGGTGCACCCTCACGAGCGCCGTCGGCGTAGGAGCCGGCTCTGTCCCGGCAGATCACCTGAACGCCGGGATGACCCTTCAGCCAGGTGGCCAAGTCCTCGGCGGTCCGGCCGTCCAGCAGATCGACGGGACGATGGGTGTCCATGTCCACCAGGACGGTGCCGTAGGAGTTTCCGCGCTTCTTGGCGAAGTCGTCGACTCCCAGAACGGTGATCTGCCCGATCTCCGGATCAGGTAAGGCCCGCAGCATCCGCAGCAGCGTGGACCGGCTGACCGGCGCGCCGACCAAACGGGCCATGCGGGCGCCGGCTCGCCCGGCCAGCGCCATGGCGATCGAGGTGAGGAGCGCTCGCAAAGCGTTGCTGCGACGTGCATGCCGCTGGGTCAGCCCATCGACCTGCTCGGTGAAGATTCCTCGCTCACACGAGAGCTCGCCGCAGATGAAGCGGCGCACTTCCACTTCGATCCGGATCGGCCGTCCGCTGGTCGCCAGGTCCCGGATCGTCCGGCGATACCGGCTGTGCACGCGGGCCGAGAGCAGCCCGCACACCGGGCACGAGGCCTCGGCCACCACGGTGCGCGCCGCGATCAGTACGGCACCGCCGAGGTCCTCAACCTTCAGAACATCGACGCCCTGAAGGGCAGGACAGAACAAGGGAAGGCAGCAGGCATCCTCGCCCGCCGACGCATGCAGCACAATGAACCCCACGGCCGCTCGTTGATGATCAGGTTCTCGACAAACCCAGATCGTCGATGAGCGGCCGCCTGCGTGTGGACCTAGTTACAAGATCGCGACGCACCGTACGCTGCCCCGGATCCTCCGCCTGACTCACCCTGCGTCACTGATCATCAAAAGTGAGCCAGAGCCC
>NZ_JBEZDO010000091.1:0-1834 GCF_040648355.1 Nonomuraea sp. NPDC049152
CCTTATCGGTACGGCATCGGCGTGCGCGGGCAGCTTCGGGGGCTTGCCCACGCGCATATGGGCTGGATGTTCACCGACGATCCGACTTCGCGTGACCGCTACGCGCCTGACCTGCTCGCCGATCCGGCGATGGTCAGGGTGGCGCGCGCCTTCCCCGCGCTGTGCGCGGTCTCGCTGGCGCTGCCGTTCCTGGCGGGCTGGGCGATCAGCGGCAGCCTGTACGGCGGGCTGACCGCGTTCCTGTGGGCCGGGCTGGTGCGTGTCGCCCTGCTGCAGCACGTGACCTGGAGCGTCAACTCGCTGTGTCACGTGATGGGGAGCAGGCCCTTCACGACCCGTCGCCACGATCGTTCGACCAACCTGTGGCCGCTCGCGCTGCTGTCGTTCGGGGAGAGCTGGCACAACGGCCACCACAGCGAGCCGACCTGCGCCCGGCACGGCGTGGACCGGCACCAGATCGATCCCTCCGCCGGGCTGATCCGCCTGTTCGAGCGGCTTGGATGGGCCACCGACGTGCACTGGCCTGACCCAACCCGTCTCGAACGCAGACGCGCCAACGCCCCACAGCAAGCCCGAGCCCCGGCGCGAGGTTGACCGCTAGTCCCCTGCAGTGTCGCCGCTGGGCAGGCTAGGCGCCGATGATGGGCGATGCGGTAGGAGAACATGGCGAGGGCAACGGCGCGGCATGTCCGGCTATCACCATGACGTCGGCTAGAGGAGGTGTGTGCGCTGCGTCCGTGATGGCCTATTCGGTCGCCATGGTGTTCTCCTAGATCCGGCCCGCGACGGACAAGGACCTCATCTAGCGTTCCTCTTGGTCGCGTAGGCGGTGCAGGTCGAGGATCGGCTGGAGGATCCAGAGCCAGCTGGTCGCGAGCGCCACCGCCGCGCCGAACAGGATGGCGAGCCAGTTGCCGAGAACGACCTCGGCCACCAGGGCTACCGCGGTGGTCATCGCGATCGCCAGCGATATGGCGCCGGCAACGCCCAGTTCGTTGGCGCGGTGCAGCATCTTCTCTTTCAGACCGGTGCGGAACAGCAGTCGATGCTGGACCGCGGGGGTGATGAAGCAGACGGAGGCGGCGGCGGAGCTGGTGAGCGCGATGAAGAACAGCCAATGGCCCGAGGTGTCCACCTTGGCGAAGCCGGCCTGGAACGGCATCGCGAACAGGAAGGCGAACAGCACTTGCACCCCGGTCACCATGACTCGCAGGCCCTGGAGGAGTTCGGACAGCTCGCGGTCGACGCGTTCCTTAGGGTTTTCGTCGGGGTTGCCGTTGGCAGGCATGCCGGGCTCCTATCTGTTGGTGGATGCGACTAACCGGCTTTCGTTCAGGGTGCTCGCGACCAGTGGAGGCCTCGGTCACGAAGTCACCGATCCGATCCGATCCGGGACGCTGGCCAAGGCGGCAGGCCACGCCTGTCACGGAATCGCTGCTCCTGCGCTCAGCCTCCCTCCGGTTCCCCAGTTCATCAGAGGGAATTCTCAGCCACACAGGTCATGGTCTCGGTGGAGATGACTGCCCCGGTTTCGGTACTGCTGTCCTGTCGGGCTTGTGGTCTTGCTGGTGGTAGAGACGGCCGTCGAAGGCCGTCGGCCGGGATTACTGAACTTCTTCCTTTGGGCCGCCGATCACGCCGTCTGAGGAGTGGCAAGTCGTCGCTTGGGGTCGTGATGATGCTCTCCGATCACCTGGTCAGCGGCGCTTCTTGCCGATCGTCGTATCAGGGCAGTACCTCTCCCGCAGCGACCGTTCCTTCACAACGGCCGGGCGTACCGGGCGCTGATCGGTTCTGGTGATAACCGGCATGGTGCTTGCTCGTTTCCCCATCT
>NZ_JBEZDO010000092.1:0-1708 GCF_040648355.1 Nonomuraea sp. NPDC049152
TCTAGAAGATCGCTGAAGATCTTGCGTTCTGGCCCCGCCTTGGATGATGCGGGGCCAGACTCATTGCGTGCAGGGTGAGTGGGCTGGGGAACTGGTCGGGCCGGATGTGTGGCAGACCTGCCGGGAGCTGATCCCGCCGGGGAGTGTGTTCGCGTTCTTGGCTGAGCATCGCCAGGAGCTGTTTCCGGCAGCGATGTTCGCTGACATGTACCCCTCGTCCAACGGGCGGCCGAGTATGCCGCCGCAGGTGCTGGCCGCGGCATTGGTGCTGCAGGCCCTCTATGGGGCGTCGGACTTTGAAGCGGTTCAGGAGCTGCGCTGTGACCTGCGGTGGAAGGCCGCGTGCGGGCTGGGCCTGTATGACACCGCGTTCGATCCGTCGTTGCTGACCTACTTTCGCCGTCGTCTGGCCCGCTCGACTGACCCGAATCGGATCTTCACCCGGGTAAAGCAGGTAGTAGCGGCCACTGGGGCGATCAAGGGCCGACAGCGTCGTGCGCTGGATTCCACCGTGCTCGATGATGCGGTGGCCACCCAAGACACCATCACCCAATTGGTCGCTGCGATCCGTCGGGTGATCCGCGAGGTCCCCGGCGCCGACCAGGTCGCCGCCGTCTGCTGCACCGCCCACGACTACGCCGACCCGGGAAAGCCGCGTATCGCCTGGAACGATGAGCAGGCACGGGAGCTGTTGGTAGACGCGCTGGTCACCGACGCGATCGCTCTGCTTGCCCACCTGCCCGAACAGCCGCTGGATGACAAAGCGGCCGGCGCGGTCGCTCTGCTGGCTCTGGTCGCCTACCAAGACGTTGAACCCGCCGAAGATTCCGACGGCACCGACGGCCGGTGGCGTATCGCCCGGCGCACCGCCCATGACCGGATCGTCTCCACCGTCGACCCCCAGGCACGGCACGTGCACAAGAACCGCACCCAACGCCAAGACGGCTACAAGGCTCACATGGCCGTCGAGCCCGAGAGCGGGATCTACACCGAGGTCGCATTACGGCCTGGTGTCGGCGCCACCCACCACGAAGCCGCCGTCGCCGAAGAGTTACTGGCCGAGGAGGAGGAACCGGTCATCGTGTTGGGTGATGCCGCCTACGGCACCGGCCATGCCCGCCGGGCGTTACAGGCCGCCGGCCACACCTTGATCATCAAACCTCCACCGCTGCGGCAGACCATCCCCGGCGGTTTCACCATCGACGACTTCCGCATTGAGGCCACCACCAGTATGGTGACCTGCCCGGCCGGACACACCGTCGTCCTGGGGCAGCCGCAAGCCAGCGGCAACCGTGTCGCACAGTTCAAGAAGCGGTGCATCGATTGCCCGCTGCGGGCCAGATGCACCACCGCCAAGAGCGGACGCAACCTCAACGTCCATCCGCATCACGCTTTGCTGACCGCTGCCCGGCGCCAGGCCGCCACCGACCCGGCTTGGCAGGCCGACTATCGTCGCTGGCGCCCACCGGTCGAACGAGGGGTGGCGTGGCTGGTGGCCCGGGGCAATCGCCGCCTGCGCTACCTCGGGGTCTTGAAGAACGATGCCTGGTTGCACACCCGCGCTGCGGCCCTCAATCTCCGCACCCTGGTCCACCTCGGGCTCACCCACACCGGCGGCGTCTGGACCCTCGAGCCAACCACCGCCTGACGACAGGACGCCGATCCCACCCACGGCGGGCACAGACCAAGATCTTCAGTGATCTTCTAG
>NZ_JBEZDO010000093.1:0-1594 GCF_040648355.1 Nonomuraea sp. NPDC049152
CGCTCAACGCCGACGGTTCCTTCGCCGAGTCCCGCGTCCTGGTCCGCACCAAGGGCGGTGAGACCGAGCTCGCCCGTGCCGAGGAGGTCGACTACATCGACGTGTCGCCGCGCCAGATGGTGTCGGTGGCGACGGCGATGATCCCGTTCCTGGAGCACGACGACGCCAACCGGGCGTTGATGGGCGCGAACATGATGCGCCAGTCGGTGCCGCTGCTGAAGAGCGAGGCGCCGCTGGTCGGCACCGGCATGGAGTACCGTGCCGCGACCGACACGGGCGACATGATCAGCGCTGAGAAGGCCGGTGTGGTCGAGGAGGTCTCCGCCGACTACGTCACGGTCATGAACGACGACGGCACGCGGACGACGTACCGCGTGGCGAAGTTCAAGCGTTCCAACCAGGGCACCTCCTTCAACCAGAAGCCCTTCGTCGCCGAAGGCGACCGGGTGGAGGTCAACCAGGTCATCGCCGACGGTCCCTGCACCGACAACGGTGAGATGGCGCTGGGCAAGAACCTGCTGGTGGCGTTCATGCCGTGGGAGGGCCACAACTACGAAGACGCGATCATCCTGTCCCAGCGTCTGGTGCAGGACGACGTGCTGTCCTCGATCCACATCGAGGAGCACGAGGTCGACGCCCGCGACACCAAGCTGGGCCCCGAGGAGATCACCCGGGACATCCCGAACGTCTCCGAGGAGGTCCTGGCCGACCTCGACGAGCGCGGCATCATCCGCATCGGCGCCGAGGTCGTTCCCGGTGACATCCTGGTCGGCAAGGTCACCCCGAAGGGCGAGACCGAGCTGACGCCGGAGGAGCGGCTGCTGCGTGCGATCTTCGGTGAGAAGGCGCGCGAGGTTCGCGACACCTCGCTGAAGGTGCCGCACGGTGAGTCCGGCAAGGTCATCGGCGTTCGCGTGTTCTCCCGTGAGGAGGGCGACGAGCTTCCGCCCGGTGTCAACGAGCTGGTCCGCGTGCACGTGGCCCAGAAGCGTAAGATCACCGACGGTGACAAGCTCGCCGGCCGTCACGGCAACAAGGGCGTCATCTCCAAGATCCTGCCCGTCGAGGACATGCCGTTCCTCGAGGACGGCACCCCGGTCGACATCATCCTCAACCCCCTCGGTGTGCCCGGCCGAATGAACGTCGGCCAGGTGCTGGAGATGCACCTGGGGTGGATCGCGGCCAAAGGATGGGACATCTCCGGCATCCAGGAGGCATGGGCCGAGCGGCTGCGCGACAAGGGCTTCGACAGGGTCGAGCCGGGCACCAACATGGCCACGCCGGTGTTCGACGGCGCCCACGAGGAGGAGATCGTCGGCCTGCTCGACAGCACCGTCCCCAACCGTGACGGGGATCGGCTCGTGGAGCGCAGCGGGAAGGCCCGGCTGTTCGACGGCCGCAGTGGTGAGCCGTTCCCGTACCCGATCGCCGTCGGCTACGTCTACATCCTGAAGCTGCTGCACCTGGTCGACGACAAGATCCACGCACGTTCGACCGGTCCGTACTCCATGATCACCCAGCAGCCGCTGGGTGGTAAGGCGCAGTTCGGTGGACAGCGTTTCGGCGAGATGGAGGTGTGGGCCCTCGAGGCCTA
>NZ_JBEZDO010000094.1:0-1575 GCF_040648355.1 Nonomuraea sp. NPDC049152
AGCTTGTTCTTTATCGTCCGGATTGTTGTAGTGCCGCGAGGGTGCGGCCTCGTTTGACGGTTTTGCCGACGTCGTAGCGGGGTGCGGGCCGGCGGTTGGGGATGCCGGGTGGGCGCCCGGGGCCGGGCCTGGAGGGTTTGGGTGCACCGGCTGGCTGGGCAAGCGCGGGACGCAGGTTCCGAAACCCCCGCCGGACCCGCGCGGGAGTGAGCTGACCGGACGGGACGGCTTTCTCCCACGGATGACGCAGGTTCTCGGTCAGCCGGCGAGCCAGGCGCAACTGGGTGTGAGCGATGAGCAGCAGCCAGGTCCAGCGGTCGGCGGCTTGAGCGGCGCGAAGCTTGGGCCGGGTCCAGCCGAGCGTCTGCTTCCAGAAGCGGTAGGTGTGCTCCAGGTCGAACCTGCGCAGGAACGCCTGCCAGAGCCGGTCCACGGCCGTGCTGGTGGCGCCGGTCTTGGAGGACCACAGCCAGATCGGTGGGGCGTCACGGTCGCCGGGCAGGTGGTCAACCTTCAGCCGGATCAGAGTGCCCTCGATGATGGGCAGTTCGCCTTCGTGGTCGAGCCAGGCGGCGCGGTGGGTGAGCCGAGGGTGAAGCCGGTCCCAGGCGCTGGTCTTGGCCTTGCCGTAGTGGGTGGTGTCGGTGACCGTGGTCACTGCGGCCTCGGGCCAGGTGGCAGGGTCGGCCAGGGCGAACTCGCCGCCGTGCTTGGGCGGTCGGCCGCCCTTGGGGTCATAGCGTCGTGGCGGAGCGGGCAGGCGCAGCACCCGATCGGAACGGATCCGCCCGAGCAGTTCGACGGGCAGGTCACGCAGGACGTAGGCCAAGCGGGTGATGTCGTAGCCGGCGTCGGCCACGATGAGCATGTCCGGGTCCCCGCTGCACCACTGGCCGGCGGCGATCAGCCGCTCGATCACCGCTCGCAGTTGGGCGGCGGTGACGGCGGTGGCGTCGTCGGCCGGCCCCAGCCGCACCACATCCAGCGGCGCCGTCCACGAACTGCGGCCCATCTCCAGCGCCGCGACGAATGAGTACGGCCAGCCTGGGATGAACTGCGAGGCGCTCTTGGCCCGACCGTACACATGGCAGAACAGCCGCTCGGCCGAGCAGGCGGCGTCCGAGCGCAGCCATGGCGACACATCCACCGCGAGCACGATGCGCCCGTCCGGCCAGCGCGGTAACGGCAGCCCGGCCAGCACCTCACGCAGTTGTTCCACGTCGATCCGGCCGTGGTTGAGCCCGCCGTACAAGGCGCCATGTCCGCGCCGGTACTCCGGCGACAAGGTCAGATCCACCGGCGAGTGCACGGGTCCCGGCTCGCACAACAGCGCGTCGGTCAGCTCGAACAACGCATCGGCCCGCGCACGCAGGCACGCGTAGACATCGTTCCGGAACCGGGACAACACCCTCGAGGACTCGACACAGGCGGCATCGTTCAGCAGACTCACCCTCACGGCCTTGTAGTGATCGGCAGCGACTCGACACCGCACATGATCACTCAAGGCCGTCTTGCTGTCCGCGAAACGATCAACCCGCCGCTCAGCACAACAATCTGGACGATAAAGAACAAGCT
>NZ_JBEZDO010000095.1:0-1471 GCF_040648355.1 Nonomuraea sp. NPDC049152
AGGAATCTCAATGACCATGTCAAGCGGCAGCAGCCGTGACCTGCTGCGGTGGGACCGGGGAGAAGACTCGGTTGTCGCGCAGCAAGGCCCACAGCACGTCGACCAGTCGGCGCGCGAGCGCGAGTAGGGCCTGGGTATGGAGCTTGTTCTCATCTCGTTTGCGCTGGTAGAAGGCCCGAGAGAGGCCATCGGCGCGGATGCTGGACAGCGCGGCCATGTAGAAGACCTGGCGCAGCGGCCGGTTGAACCGCTTGGGCCGGCGGTTGTTGCCGGTGATCCGGCCGGAGTCGCGTGGCACGGGGGCGAGCCCGGCGTAGGAGGCCAGGCGGCCCGCGTGGGAGAAGGCGGCCCGCACGTCGCCGCTGGTCGCGACGACGAACTGGGCGCCGAGCAGCGGTCCCATGCCGGGCAGGCTCTCGATGATGTGCGCCTGCGGGTGGGTGCGGAACCGCTCGGCGATCAGCTTGTCGGTGTCCTTGATCTCCCGGTCCAGCCCCAGCAACTGGCGGGCGAGCTTCTTGACCAGGATCGCCGTGGTGGCCTCGCCGGGCAGCACGACCGTCTGCTGGTCGGCCGCCGACAGCGCGGTCGTGGCCATGGCGTCGATGCCTTTGCGCCAGGCGCCCTCCTCGTGAAGGAAGGTGGTCAGGCCCTCGTGGCCGGCCTGGCGGATCTCCGCGGGCGTGCAGTAGCCGGATACCAAGATCAGCGCCGAACGGGTGGAGAAGTCGAAGCCGGCCTCCAGAGCCGGGAAGATGCTGGTGAGCAGGTCGCGCAGCCGGTTGACGCCGCGTACCCAGTCGGCCATCACGTCGGCTCGGTAGGAGGTGAGACGGGTCAGCTCGACCACCAGCTCGTCGGTGGCGGTGAGCTCGGTCAGGTCGCCGCGCATGCGGGCGGTGTCGGCGATGATCCGGGCGTCCTTGGCGTCGGTTTTGCCTTCGCCGCGGAAGATCCCGGCCATGCCGTTGACCATCCGGCCGGGCACATAGACCACGTTCTGGCCGCTGGTCAGCAGGGTGGCCAGCAGCAACGCAGCAGGCGGGCTGACCAGGTCCACCGCCCACCGTACCTGGCCACCTGTCTTGGCCGCAGTCTGGGTGGCCCGCTCGATCAGCTCCTCGATCTGCCGCTGGCCGTTGCCGACCTTGACCGACCACAGCTTCTTGCCCGCCGCGTCGATCGCCGCAGCATGGTGGCTGCCCTTCCCCGCGTCGATGCCGATCCACACGCTCGTCTCCGTCACCCGGCCCGCCTTCTCGTTTTCGCAGGTCAACCCCATGGACGACCCCGCCGGCAGGTCCCTAAGCAGCGACGATTCGCATCAGATCTCAATCAGCGGCCAGGGCGTCCAGAACGACGGGGCGGCTATTCCTTCCAAGCCACAACAGCAGCAGCGGACCCTCATCAGCCACACCCCGTCGTCCTGGGCATCCAGAGCGACTCACTCCAGACAAATCGATCTTAGGGA
>NZ_JBEZDO010000096.1:0-1452 GCF_040648355.1 Nonomuraea sp. NPDC049152
AGAGTGCGTTACGCGAGCTGATGTCCCTTTCGTCGTTGCGGTTGGATTAGGTCTACTGGTCGGCGATCCACCGTTCGGTCTACGGGCGCGGCTGGGCGAACAAGCCAGGCTCGGTTTCGACGAGGATGCCGCGGCTGACCAGGCGTTTGAGCTTGGCGCGGACGTTTTGGATGCCGTTGGCCGTCAGGGGCAGATCCATCGCCAGAGCCAGGTCGCGGGCGCGCAGAGATCCGCCGGTCTCGCCGAAGACGGTGAGGATCTGCTGGTAGGCGGGATGATCGAAGCCGGCGGGTGGCGCGTTCGGCTCGACTGGGGCGGGGTCTTCTTCGGCGAGGGAGATGAGGGTCTTGCGGCTGATCCGCAGGTGCTCGATCGCCTCGCTGAGTTCGCCCAGGCGCGTGGTCAGGGTGTCGATCTCGGCCTGGGTCTGCTCGATCTGGCCGGTCAAGGCCTGTTCGCGGGCATCCAGCCGGTCCACAAGCCAGGTCCCGGGGTCGGGCGGGCGGGTATCGGGCCTGGTCATGTCCACCGCCAGGACGGGGCGGCACGGGTCAGACGGCGGGACATCACGTCCGTCATCGCCCAATACACCCGTGATTCCGAACTGGAGGGACGGTGCTCGTAGTCGCGGACCAGACGCCGGTGGAACATCAAGATCCCGTACGTCTGCTCGACAACCCACCGTTTCGGCTGGGGGACGAACCCCTTGCCGGCGGGGTTGCGTTCGACGATGTCCACGTCGATCCCCAGGTCGGCCCCATGAGCCACGACCGCGTTCTTGAACCCCTGGTCGACCAGCGCCTTGGTCACGGCGCCCTCGGTGGTGGCGGCAACCCGGTCGAGCAGGGCGATCCCGGCGGTGTTCTCGTGAGTAGAGGCCGCGAGCACGACCACAGCGATGACCAGCCCAAGAACGTCCACGGCCAGGCCACGCTTGCGGCCCGGCACCCGTTTCGCGGCATCTCTTCCGGTGGTGGAGGCGGGGACCCCGGCCGCGACGTGGACGCTCTGGGTGTCCAGCACGACCAGGCTCGGGTCGGCTAATCGTTTCTTCTTCTCGCGCAGGTGCCAGCGCAGCAGGTCGTGGATCGTCTTGTCGGTGCCGTCGTCGCGCCACTTGGCGAAGTAGTAGTACGTCGCGCCCTTGGGCGGCAGATCGTGGGGGAGGTAGTCCCATTGGACGCCGGTTCGTCCCTGGTAGCGGATCGCGTTGACGATCTCACGCAGCTCGTAGTTGCCCTCGTGGCCGCTGACCGACGGGTGGGCGGCCTTCCATGCCGTGAGCACGGGCTCGATCAACGCCCACTGCGCGTCGGTTAAGTCGCTCGGGTAGGGCTTGCGCTCGGTCACCGCGCTATCCCAGCACACCCGGACCCGCCTATTGGCGGTAACGCTACAAATCCCCTCGATCACACTGCGGCATCACGGGCAGAGGCTCGCGTAACGCACTCT
>NZ_JBEZDO010000097.1:0-1450 GCF_040648355.1 Nonomuraea sp. NPDC049152
TTTCTTGATCGCTAGTGCAGACAGCCCGACCATCACGCTGATACGTTTTCCTGTCAGTTGATTCGTTCTGGGGGCAGCGTGAACCAGCCATTAGTGGAGGACGACCCGCGGCGGCTGGGCCCATACGACATCGTGAGCCGCCTCGGGCAAGGCGGCCAAGGCGTCGTCTACCTCGGGCGGACCGAATCCGGCGAACAAGTCGCCGTCAAACTCCTACATCCCGGCCTGCTGACCGACTCCGACGCCAGAAGCAGATTCCTGCGCGAAGTGGAGATCGCCCGGCGCGTGGCCAGATTCTCCACCGCCCCCGTACTGAACGCCGACCTCGCCGGCCAACGACCCTACATCGTCAGCGAATACGTGCCAGGACCCTCCCTGCACGCCCTCGTCACCCTCGAGGGGCCACGACGCGGCGCCGCACTCGACCGGCTGGCGATCAGCACCGCCACCGCACTGGCCGCCATCCACCGCGCCGGAGTCCTGCACCGCGACTTCAAACCCGCCAACATCCTGATGGGACCAGAAGGCCCCGTCGTGATCGACTTCGGCATCGCCCGCGCCCTGGACGCGCCAGGCACCGCCTCCACCGGATCACTGATCGGCACACCCTCCTACCTCGCACCCGAGCACATCGCCGGAGCGACCGCGACGGAAGCAGCCGACATCTTCGCCTGGGGCGTGACCATGGTGTTCGCCGCCTCCGGCCAGCCCCCGTTCGGCGCCGACTCCACCCCCGCGGTAATCCACCGCATCCTCCACAAAAAGCCGGAGATCTCCGGCCTGGACGGAACACTGCTCGAACTCGTCACCGCCAGCCTGTCCAAAGACCCGGCCAAACGACCCAGCGCCGACGGCCTGGCCGCCAGGCTGACCTCCCACCACGTGCGTCCCGCCGCGCGCGGGCGCCGCCGCACGATGATTCTGACCCTCGCCGGCTGCGCGGTGGCATCGCTGGCCGTCGCGGGCGCTCTGCTGACGAACACGGGCAGGCACCCGGTCGGCTCACCCGCCAACGGGACCTCGACCCTTCAGCCGACCGCACCACCCACCACCTCCCCCACCACGCCCCCCACCACCATGCCGTCACAGACCAGCCAAGCGGAACAGCGCACGACACCCCCGGCATCCGGACAGACGGCATCCGGACAGACGGCACCCAAGCAGGCGATGCCCAAGCAGACGCCCCGCCGCAGGACCTCGGCGCCGACCGCCAAGCCGACCCGCACCGAGCGCCTCGCGAACACGCCGACAGGCGAGGAATCCAGGAAGGACTCGACCCCCGACCCGACCGAGGGCACCACCCCGCAACCAGCCCCGGCAACCACCACTGCCGCACCCCCGACGTTCGCCCCACCCCCGCCGTATTGGACCCCGCCCGAGAATCCCTACACCTGCATCCCCTCGATGTGCTGACACCGTCTGGTAGGTGCCTGTCTCGGACAGCGATCCC
>NZ_JBEZDO010000098.1:0-1339 GCF_040648355.1 Nonomuraea sp. NPDC049152
GCCACCGCTCCCGCCGCGGCGGTGCGGACGTCGGTGAGGTGGTGCCCGTCCATGAGAAGCGCGCGCAGGTCCCCGGTGGTCGCGTCGTGGACGGCGACGAACCCGCTGGACGGCGACAGGCCGCCGGTCGCTCGGGCGGCGAACCACGCCGCCACCTTGACCGTGAACACGGACCGGCCCGGCATCCACGCCGACTTGACGTGCACGTCGCCCAGGTCGCCTGCGGGCGCGAACACCGTGATCGGCGCCTCGCCCAGCCCGTCGCTGAAGTCGGCGAAGACCCTCGCCACCGGCTCGACGAGGTCGTCCAGGCCGACGGCGGCCCTGATGGCGTCCGCGCCGTACACCTTCACGGCAGGACCCGCGTCCGCGCTGTACACCTTCACGGCAGGACCCGCAACGAGCCGGTGCCGACGGACGCCACGCCGCCGCCGACGGTGACGCGCCGCACGTCGTCGGCCGTCCCGTGGGCGGTGATGGCGATCCTGCTGGGCCGTCCGGTGAAGCGTCCCTGCGCCAGTGAGAGCTCCTGGCCGTCGCGGGCCCGTCCGTGCCGCAGGAGGTAGGCCGCCACGCAGCCGGCGGCGCTGCCGGTGGCGACGTCCTCCAGGACGCCGTCGTTGTTCCAGTGCCTGCCCTCGACCGCCCCCGCGTCGAGGACGTAGGCGAACTGTGCGCCCAGCCGTTCCAGTACTCCGCCGAGGTCGGGGTGGCGGATACGGGCCCTGGCCAGCGCGTCGCCGTCGCGCACCGCGACGATGAGGTAGCGCAGGCCCGTGGAGACGATCTCCAGCGGCAGTCCGGCGTCGAGGTCGTCCTCGGCCAGGCCGAACGCCTCGGCGACGGCCGCCCGCTCCAGCGGGGCCTTCTCCGGCACGAACACGGGACGTCCCTGGTCCAGCAGCGCGGACACCTGGCCTGGCCGCTCGCCGTAGGTGGTGACGCGCACGGTCCCTGCCTTCAGCTCGAACGTCCACGCCCGCTCCTCGCCCGGCTTGGCGCCTGCCCGCTCGTGCAGGACGGCCGCCGCTCCCAGCACCGGGTGCCCGGCGAAGTCGAGCTCCTCCAGCAGGTCGAACACGCGGGCCCGCACGACGCCGGGAGCGTCCTGCCTGCGCACGAAGATCGTTTCGAAGTGCCGGAGTTCCTGCGTCACGCGGAGCATCCGCTCCGCGTCGAGCTGCGGCGGGTCGACGAAGACCGCGAGGCTGTTGCCCGTGTAGGGCCGGTCGGCGAAGACGTCGACGTGGTGATAACCGGTCATGCGGCCAGCGTAGGGACGCGGCCGCTCATTGAGAACGCCGATAATCGCGTGGCAGGCATAATGCTTGCTTATGGA
>NZ_JBEZDO010000099.1:0-1314 GCF_040648355.1 Nonomuraea sp. NPDC049152
GGGCCGATGGCCGCCGCGCACAAGTTCGCCCGTGGGTTGCAGGCCGATGGGCTGTTGGAGCGGGTCGCGCGGGTGGAGGCGATCTTGTACGGCTCGCTCGGGCTGACCGGTAAGGGGCACGGCAGCGACAAGGCGGTGCTGCTGGGGCTGTCGGGGGACAAGCCGGAGCTGGTCGATGTGGACGGGGTGGAGGCGCGGCTGGCGCAGATGCGCGCCTCGGGCCGGATCACGTTGTTCGGCTCGCATGAGATTCCGTTCGTGGTGGGGGAGGATCTCGTCTTCGAGCGGAAGATCTCGTTGCCGGAGCATCCGAACGGGATGCGGTTCACCGCTTTCGACGCCGGGGGGCGTTCGTTGCGGGAGAAGGTGTATTTCTCGGTCGGTGGCGGGTTCGTGGTGGATGAGGGTGCCACGGGTGCTGATCGGATCAAGCCGGATGACACGGTGTTGCCGTATCCGTTCACGACGGCGGGGGAGTTGTTGAAGCATTGCTCCAACACGGGGTTGTCGATTTCGGGGTTGATGCTGGAGAACGAGAAGGCGTTCGGGCGCAGTGAGGCGGAGATCCGTGAGCAGATCTTGGTTCTGTGGCGGGTGATGTCGGAGTGTGTGCGGCGGGGGATCGGTAAGGAGGGGGTGTTGCCGGGTGGGTTGAAGGTCAAGCGGCGGGCTCATCAGTTGCATCGGCGGTTGCAGGCGGAGTCGGCGGAGCGGGATCCGTTGCATGCGATGGACTGGGTGGGGTTGTGGGCGTTGGCGGTCAATGAGGAGAACGCTGCTGGGGGGCGGATCGTGACGGCGCCGACGAATGGGGCGGCGGGCATTATTCCGGCGGTGATGACGTATTTCGCGCGGTTCGTGCCGGGTGCGGATGATGACGGGGTGGTGCGGTTCTTGTTGACGGCGGCGGCGGTGGGGGTGTTGTTCAAGGAGAACGCGTCGATCTCTGGTGCCGAGGTGGGGTGTCAGGGTGAGGTGGGTTCGGCGTGTTCGATGGCGGCTGCGGGGTTGACGGAGGTGTTGGGTGGGACGCCTGAGCAGGTGGAGAACGCGGCGGAGATCGGGATCGAGCACAATTTGGGGTTGACGTGTGATCCGATCGGGGGGTTGGTGCAGATTCCGTGTATTGAGCGGAATGCGGTGGCCTCGATCAAGGCGATCGCCGCGGCGCGGATCGCGATGCGGGGTGATGGTCAGCATTTCGTGTCGTTGGACAAGGCGATCAAGACGATGCGGGATACGGGTCGGGACATGTTGGACAAGTACAAGGAGACGTCGCGGGGTGGTTTGGCGGTCAACGTCATCGAGTGCTGA
>NZ_JBEZDO010000100.1:0-1302 GCF_040648355.1 Nonomuraea sp. NPDC049152
CCGCGCCCGTAGACCGAACGGTGGATCGCCGACCAGTAGACCTAATCCAACCGCAACGACGAAAGGGACATCAGCTCGCGTAACGCACTCTGAGACATCACACCTAGAGGGCTGCCCCCACTAGGTCTAGCAGCACGTCGACGGGGGCGATATCCCGGATTTCATTACATGGAGCTTGTCGGGTATCGGCTGCTAGCTGCCAGATCGACGCCCGGTGAGCAACTGTCACATCCTGTGTATCGATGAGTGTGGTCGGACTTCCCAGGTCGGCCGTTGGAGCTGATCGTTGTACACGATGATGTCGGCGTGATCGGTTGGGCGGGCTGTGGCGAAGTAGAGCTGTTGGGAGGGGATATAGCGGTTGCGCCAGGACCGTTCGATTTCGGCGGTGTCGGCGGTTGATCCAGCCAGCGCTGTGCCCCGGTCCCGGGCGCGATCTACCGTCTGCTCGAATGGGACGGACACGAAGATGCGCAGGTCCCACCGGTCGATGAGTTCTGGGCGCAGGAGGAAGACTCCGTCGAAGAGCAGTACGGCGTCTGCGTGGGCGGTCGTGGCCGACGGGGACGATGGGGTGTCGGTGTCTCTGTCGTAGACCGCGTGTTGGAACCTTCGGTCTCCGCCTGGGCCCAGCGGATCGAGGAGGACCCGGCACAGCGCGGCGTGGTCGTGGGCGTCGAAGTAGCAGCCTTCGGCCGAGTACTGGCCGCGTCGGTAGCGCTGTGCACGGGGGACGAGGAAGTCGTCGATGGTCGCGCGGATGACGTCGCGGTCCTGCGCGCGCAGGACGACGGCGAGCTCGTCGGCCAGTGTGGTCTTGCCGGCGGCGGGCGGCCCGTCGATGGCGACCCGCAGCGGGTGCGCGGCCGTGACGGACCTGATCGCCTCGGCCAGCCGACTGATGAGCTCGCCGCGGGTGCCTTGGTCCATTGCTGCCTCTCTCACGGTTTCTCTGTTTAGCACCGCACGTCAGGCTGCGGTCGCCCTCCCGGACGATCTCGTCGATCAACGACGCCGCCACAGGCGACCCGGCCGACGCGACAACATCGCGATCGGACGGGTCGGGGACTACGGTGAGCATGGGTGTACCTTCCCGACCGACGTTGGCGCGTCGGCCATGCGTGAGACCTACAGACGATCACCGGGAAGGTACACCCCTCCCGGCCGATCCACAGGGTCTCAAGCATTACTCCGCCCCGGTTGGGCTGCTAGGGCGCGTATTGGGTCGTGATCAATCTGTCGATTCGCCCTCGTGGTGAGGCCTGGACCGGTAGATCTTGTTCCGTGACGCGAGTGCAACTG
>NZ_JBEZDO010000101.1:0-1285 GCF_040648355.1 Nonomuraea sp. NPDC049152
ATCTGGCGCGCCTCGACGAGGAAAGCGGCGCCGGCCGGGGTGAGCTCGACGTGGTGAGTGCTGCGATCCATCAGCCGCACCCCGAGTTCGCGTTCAAGTCGCTGGATCTGCTGGCTCAAGGCTGACTGCACGATGTGCTCACGGGCCGCCGCCCGGCCGAAGTGCAGTTCCTCGGCCAGCGTCACGAAGTAGCGAAGTTGGCGCAACTCCATGGCCGCCACCCCTTCCCAGCCGGGCGGCGCAAACGCGGACCATCTTTCCTCACTTTAGGTCCTCGCAGTGGCTGGCATCCATACGGGAAACAGAGTGGAACAGACGGTAGGCACGTCCTCAGGGGTCCTTGGTCTCGGTGGAGCGAATTGCGCAAGTGAAGTGCCGGGTGTGTATCCCATGACGCTTGGGGCTCATTTGCGCCGAAAGGGGGCGGGGTCGACGACCACTATCAGTGAAAGGCCAACGGTGGCGGGGTCAGTGCGGTGTCACTTGCTGGGTTTGGGGGTCTCGCAGGCGATCTTCGGGTTCAGCCCAACGTAGTTGAGGGGGCCTCCCAGGATCGTCACGGCGATAGTGGCCACTTGGTTGCAGTTCGTGACAGAACCGGTGTAGTGGCCGCGTTGGCCTGCTGCCAGAGCGCCGATGATCAGCCACACGGCGAGTACGAGCGATCCGATGCGCATCACCAGCCTGCCTCCATCCTCTTCATTTCGCACGGGGGATGCCCGAGATGCCACCGCCCTCCTTGACCTTCTGGCTTCTTGGTCTTCCGGCTTCGGGGCAGAGCCGGTAGGCGCACCGTGGGCTGCGGTTGCAGCAGCAGGCGGACCGGCGAGCGGCCTGGAGTCCACCCCGGCGAGCGCGGTCAGCGCTTGAAGATGTCCTTGGCCTTCTCACCGAACAGCTTCAGGTTGCCCATGACCTGGTCGGTCCGGCCTTCGGTCTCCAGCCGTCGGTTTCTGGTGGCGCCGCCGAAGCGCTGCGTGACCCGGCCCTTGATGGCCTGCACCCTTGCGCTGATCTTCCGTTTGAGACTCATGGTGATTCCCTTCTCCGGCCCTTCGGACCAGTGCCCGCATGAAACGTGGATCTGCGGACTGGCCGTGCCCCTCACAGAGGGCCAACTGCTCGCACCAGACAGCGTCCGGCGCCAGCAGCGGTAAGGCGGCCTGGAGCTCACTGTCCTCTCTCGCGCGAGATGGGGAAACGAGCAAGCACCATGCCGGTTATCACCAGAACCGATCAGCGCCCGGTACGCCCGGCCGTTGTGAAGGAACGGTCGCTGCGGGAG
>NZ_JBEZDO010000102.1:0-1277 GCF_040648355.1 Nonomuraea sp. NPDC049152
GCGGCCACCGAGCGGCGGGCCTGCTCCGGCGCGGTGGCGGGCATGGCCGAGGCGTAGCTGCTGGTGGCCAGGCTCCCCAGGATGGCCACGCCGAGGGCGGCGCCGGCCTGCTGGATGGTGTCGTTCAAAGCCGAACCGACGCCGGCCTGCTCGGTGGGGATGGCGCTCATCAGGGCGGCGATCGCCGTGGGCCCGGCCAGGCCGCTGCCGGCACCTAGCACGACCTGGGCGATGGCCAGCATCGTGAAGCTGTCGGAGGAGGAGAAGCTGAGCAGGGCGAAGCCGGCGGCCATCACGAGCATGCCGACGACCGCGGTGGCGCGGTTGCCGAGCTTGGTGCCCAGGCCCGCGCCGACGCCGTTGAAGACCACCGAGGCGATGAACATCGGGATGAAGGCCAGACCGGCCTGGGTGGGGGTGTAGCCGAGGACGAACTGCATGTACTGGGTCAGCACCAGCAGCAGGCCGCCGTTGCCGACCTGAACCAGCGTCAGCGACAGGCTGCCGCCGGCGAAGTCGCGGTCACGGAAGAGCTTGAGCGGCACCATCGGGTGCTCGGTGCGCAGCTCCCAGCCGATGAAGGCGGCCAGGGCGATGACGGCGACGGCCAGCGGGGTCCAGGCGATGCCGTGCGCGAGTTCGTTGATCGTCCACACCAGGGCGGTCATGCCGATCATGGACAGGATGGCGCCGAGGGGGTCGGGCTTGGTCGCGGGGCCCTTGGATTCGGGCATCAGCGTCAGGGCGGCCAGGATGGCCAGGGCGGCGATCGGGACGTTGATCCAGAAGACCGCTTCCCAGCCGAGCGAGGCGATCAGGGCGCCGCCGAGGACGGGGCCGCCGATCAGGCCGAGCACGGCGAAGGCGGCCCCGGCGGCCATCGCCTTGCGCCGCTCGACCTCGTCGGGGAAGACCACGATCAGGAGCGACAGGGTGCTGGGCATGATCAACGAGCCGCCGACGCCCATCGCCACGCGGGCGGCGATCAGCTGGCCCGGGCTGGTGGCGAGCGTGGCCAGCGCGGAGGCCGCGCCGAACAGCACCAGGCCGATGACCATGATCTTGCGCCTGCCGTACCGGTCGGACAGGGCGCCGGCGGTGAGCAGCAGGCCCGCGAAGACCAGCATGTAGGACTCCAGGATCCACTGGATGTCCTGCGTGGTGGCGCCAAGGTCGGCGGCCAGGGAGGGCACGGCGACCGTGAGTGCCATGTTGTCGATGATCAGCACCAGCGTGCTCAGACAGAGCACGATCAGGATCAGCCACCGACGAGGATG
>NZ_JBEZDO010000103.1:0-1237 GCF_040648355.1 Nonomuraea sp. NPDC049152
ATCGACGCCACGACCGGGCGGATGTTGATCAGGGTCTGCGGCGTGATCGCCTCGACGTCCTGCGTGGTCATACGCTCGCGGACGACGCGCTCCATACGGGCCAGACCCAGGCGGACCTGGTTCTGGATGAGCTCGCCCACGCTGCGCAGACGGCGGTTGCCGAAGTGGTCGATGTCGTCGGTCTCGACGATGACATCACGGCCCCCGGCGCCCGGCATCGACTCCTCGCCGGCGTGCAGCCTGACGATGTACTCGATGGTGGCGACGATGTCCTCTTCGGTCAGCGTGCCCTGGGTGATCTCCGCGTCGATCCCAAGCTTCTTGTTGATCTTGTAGCGACCGACCTTGGCCAGGTCGTAGCGCTTGGGGTTGAAGTAGAGGTTCTCCAGCAGGGTCTGCGCCGACTCCTTGGTCGGCGGCTCGCCCGGACGCAGCTTGCGGTAGATGTCGAGCAGGGCGTCATCCTGGCCGGCGGTGTGGTCCTTCTCCAGGGTGGCCCGCATCGACTCGTACTGGCCGAAGCGCTCGAGGATCTGTTCGTTGGTCCATCCCAGCGCCTTGAGAAGCACGGTGACGGCCTGCTTGCGCTTGCGGTCGATGCGGACACCGACGCTGTCGCGCTTGTCGATCTCGAACTCGAGCCATGCGCCCCGCGAGGGGATGACCCTGCAGCCGTACAGGTCCTTGTCGGAGGTCTTGTCGACGCTGCGGTCGAAGTAGACGCCCGGCGACCTGACGAGCTGCGAGACCACGACACGCTCGGTGCCGTTGATGATGAAGGTGCCCTTCGGCGTCATGAGCGGGAAGTCGCCCATGAACACCGTCTGGCTCTTGATCTCACCAGTGGTGTTATTGATGAACTCCGCCGTCACGAACATCGGGGCGGAGAAGGTCATGTCCTTGTCTTTGCACTCATCGACTGAGTACTTGGGCGGTTCGAAGCGGTGATCACGGAACGACAAGGACATGGTCCCCGAGAAGTCCTCGATGGGACTGATCTCTTCGAAGATCTCCTCGAGGCCCGACTGGGTCGGGACGTCCTTGCGCCCGGCCTGGCGAGCCGCCTCTACCCGGGCCTTCCACTTCTCGTTGCCCAGCAGCCAGTCGAATGACTCGGTCTGCAGTGCAAGAAGGTCAGGAACTTCGAGGGGCTCCTGGATACGCGAAAACGAAACGCGACGGGGACCGGCGGGTACGGCGGAGGCGTTGCGCGAGGCTGCCAACAGATGTCCTTCCG
>NZ_JBEZDO010000104.1:0-1117 GCF_040648355.1 Nonomuraea sp. NPDC049152
TCTGGGTCTGGACCGGGCGCGGGGTCGGGGACGGCGGCCAGCCGCACCACCGACGGCAACCGCAGCGGCAACAGATTCCGCTCCTCCTGGCCGCGCGAGCTGAACCGGTCAGCCGGCACCGCCATGCCGAGGGCCTGATGCGGCCGGATCGTGTTGTATTCGGCCACCCAGCTGTCCACCGCTGCTTGCGCCGCCGCCAGATCGGCGAACGGCAGAGCGTCATTGAGGAACTCCCGCCGCAGCGTGCCATGGAAGCGCTCAACCTTCCCCGTGGTGGTCGGAGAGCGCGGCTGGGTCAGTCGATGGGTGATCCCGTTGTCGCGGCAGATCCGGTCGAACAACACCTCGCCGCCCTTGCCGAACCGGTCGGTGAACTGCTTGCCGTTGTCCGTCAGCACCTCATCGGGAACACCGAAAGCCCGCAGAGCGCCCGCGAAGGCCAGACACACCGCCCTCCCGCTGGCCCGCGGCACCACCTCGGCGATCACACAGAATCGGGAGTGGTCATCGACGCCGGTCACGACCTTGCACTCGCTGCCATCGGCCAACAGCAGCCCGCCGACGATGTCCATCTGCCACAACGCCATCGGAGCATCACGCTCCCACCGCCGATAGTCCTGGCGTTGGCGACGCCGCCGACCAGGCTCGATCAGGCCATGCCGCACCAGCGCCCGATAGACGCTCATCCGCGAGGGCACCGGCTCGATCCCCAACCGGCCGATCTCATGCACGATCCGCACCGGCCCCACCGGGGATGCTCGCGCCGCAGCTCACACACCACGACCTCGACCTGAGCGGGCATCTGATCCGGAGACGAGACAGGGCGCTTGGACCGGTCGACCAACCCCGCCAGACCGGCCTCCCGATAGCGGGTCAGCCAGGTATGCACGCTCTGCCGTGACACCCCGAACTGGGCCGCGACCTCGATCACCGGGACACCTGCCTGAACCTGAAGCACCGCTCGATACCGCTGCTCGACCACAGACAAATCCACCAGCGCCAATCCCGGCCTCCCGCAGCGTGACGCCCGCAAACGACGCACCACGGCATAGCCGAAAACAGCAACCGTCAAGCATGTGGTGGGACAGCGGTGTCAAGCATCTCCCGGGACAGGACA
>NZ_JBEZDO010000105.1:0-1101 GCF_040648355.1 Nonomuraea sp. NPDC049152
TAGGGCGCGTATCGAGTCGTGATCAAGTGGTGGTCCGGGTGAGGTGCTTGACCCAGATCATTGAGGCGCGCAGATGGAGGCCGGCGAGGTAGCTGGCTGGGGTCTTGTCGTATCGGGTGGCGACGCCTCGCCAGGCCTTGAGCTTGTTGATCAGGCGCTCGACGGTGTTCCTCTCCTTGTAGAGGCCGGCGTCGTGACTGACAGGCCGACCGCCCGCGGAGCCCTTCTTCTTCCGGTTGGCGGCCTGGTCTCTCTTCTCCGGAATCACTGCCTTGATACCGCGTCTGCGCAGGTGGGCCCGGTTGCCGCGGGAGGAGTAGGCCTTGTCGGCGGCGACCGCGTCCGGCCGGGTGCGGGGGCGGCCGACGGGGACGCGGACCCGTATCTTCCCCAGCACGGGGATGAACTGTGGGCTGTCCGCGGCCTGGCCTGCGGTCAGCGCGAACGCCAGTGGGCGGCACTTGCGGTCGGCGGCCAGGTGAACTTTGCTGGTCTGCCCGCCCCTGGAGCGTCCCAGGAGGGCGGCCTTCAGCCGGAGTTTTCGCCGGCGCCGGACGCGCCGTCGCTCCTCCCGCTCGGGATCGATCTCGGCGTCCTGTCCGTCTTGTTCTTCCAGACCGCCCCTTTTGACCTGGCCTTCTCCGCCTCGGCAGCTGCCTTCTCCAATACGCCGAGGACGTCCTCGCCCAGGTGCATCCCGGCCGCGTCGTGGTGAGCACGCGCGGTGGTCGAGTCGACGCTGGCCAGGGACAGATCCACCTCACCCCGCTTCCCCGCTTCTGCGATCAGGCCCTCCAGCAGCGCCTCGAAGACGCCGGCGTCACGCCATTGCCGGAAGCGGTTGTGGACGGTCGACCAGGCACCGAACTCCTGCGGCATCTCCCGCCACTGTCCGCCGGTCCTGAACCGCCAGATCACACCCTCGAACTGCTGCCGTAACCGCTCGGGATACGGGCCGTACTCGCCGATCGGCAGGTACGGCCCGATGAACTCCCACTCCGCGTCCGTCAGTTGCACTCGCGTCACGGAACAAGATCTACCGGTCCAGGCCTCACCACGAGGGCGAATCGACAGATTGATCACGACCCAATACGCGCCCTA